>NZ_JBSJZH010000001.1:0-340285 GCF_054798215.1 Microbacterium sp. GXF6406
CAGCAATCATGCCGGGCCCGGCAGGCCCGTCACCCCTCAGGATCGCTCCATCCGGGCTACGAAGAAAGTAACGGGGGCAAGGGTCCCGGAGCCGACATTCGCCCTTCCGCCTATTTCGTGTTCGGCGCCGCGCGCCGGACCCGGTAGCGACCGCAGAGGAAGTCGCGGTTGCGCGCAACGTCGACCAGGTCGAGATCGACTTCCCTCGGAAGCACCGGCGCACCGGCGCCGAGCATCACCGGTGCGTACTGCAGCCACACCTCGTCGAGCAGTCCCGCGTCGGCGAACTGTCCTGCGATATCGCCGCCTCCGACGATCCAGAGGTCCTTGTCCCCTGCTGCCGCCGTCATCGCGGCGTGCACCTCGTGCACCGGGGCCGAGGTCAGGCGCACATCGGCCCCGTCGGGCAGCGCGAGATCGCGGTGCGTGAACACCCAGGCGGGCTGCGTGTAGCCCCAGCGCCCGGCCTCGTGGCGCATCACCCACTCGAACGTCGATGCCCCCATCGAGAGCGCGCCGATCCGATCAACGAACGCGGGATAGGCCATCGGTCCGTCGAGGTCGATGTCCTGGCGCAGGAGCCAGTCGAGCGAGTGCTCGGGCGTCGCGATGAATCCGTCGAGGCTGGTCGCCGTGTAGTAGTGAGTCTTCATCCGGCCAGGATGCCACCGGCATCCGACATCGGCGGGATCCACTCGATGGTCGGGTACCGCTTGAACCACGACACCTGGCGACGGGCGTAGCGGCGGGTGAGCGCCTGCGTCTCCGCGATCGCCTCTGCCTCGGTCTTCTCCCCCGCCAGCTGCGCAAGCGCCTGCGCGTAACCAATCGCCCTGGGCGCCGTCGTGCCGGCCTCGAGACCCGCCTCGCGCAGCGCCTCGACCTCGGCGAGCATGCCCTGCTCCCACATGCGGTCGACACGGCGATCGAGGCGCTCGACGAGTGCGGGACGGTCGACGTGGATGCCGAGGATGCGGGTGTCCGGATGCCAGAGCACCGGCGCATCCGGAAGGGCTGCGCCGTGGTTCTCGGCGCCCTGCGCGAGGACTTCGAGCGCCCGGATGACGCGCCGGCCGTTCTTCGGGTCGACGCGCGCCGCCGTGGCGGGGTCGTCCGCCTGCAGACGGGCGAACAGTGCACCGGCGCCGAGTGCGTCGAGCTCGCGCTCGAGGCGCTCGCGGACGGCGGCATCCCGCGGCGGGAAGCGGAAGTCGTAGATCACGCTCGAGACGTACAGCCCCGACCCGCCGACGAGGATCGCATCACCGCCGCGTGTGAAGATCTCCTCGATCGCGGCCCGCGCGAGCGGCTGATACCAGGCGACCGCGGCCTCCTCGGTGACCTCTCGGACGTCGAACAGGTGATGCGGGATGCCGCGCCGCTCATCGATCGCGAGCTTCGCCGTGCCGATGTCCATGCCGCGATAGAGCTGCATGGCATCCGCGTTGACGATCTCGGCCGGGTTGCCCTGAGCACGCAGTACCTCCGCGAGATCGAGCGCGAGATCGCTCTTACCGGTGCCCGTCGCACCGACGACCGCCCAGAGCCTCACGCCGGGCTCAGCCGCCGACACGGAGCGTCGGCAGCCCCAGCGACACTGCGCGCGGAGCGCCGCTCGCACCGGCCGGCGCAGGGACGCCGCACGATTCGGCCTGCGAACGATCCCAGGCGTCGCCGCCGCGGGTGCGCCGGATGCGCAGCGGCGCACCGGTCGGATCATCGGCGAGCAGATGGAACGGAGCACCGTGCGTGATCGTCACGGTGACCGCATCGCCGGGCCGCGGCAGGTCGGAGCCGGGCGTCACCTCGAAGTGCACGAGACGGTTGTCCTGAGCGCGGCCGGTCAAGCGGTGCGTCTCGGCATCCTTCTTGCCCTCGCCGACCGAGACGAGCACCTCGACCTCTCGGCCGACCTGCTTCTGGTTCTCCTCGAGTGAGATGCGCTCCTGCAGGGCGATGAGCCGGTTGTAGCGCTCCTGCACGATCTCCTTGGGGACCTGGTCCTCCATGGTCGCCGCGGGCGTGCCCTCGCGGATCGAGTACTGGAACGTGAACGCGTTGGCGAAACGCGCCTGCTCGACGACGCGCATCGTGTCGTCGAAGTCCTCGTCGGTCTCGCCGGGGAACCCGACGATGATGTCGGTCGAGATCGCCGCATACGGCATGCGCTCGCGAACGCGATCGAGGATCCCGAGGAACTTGGAGCTGCGATAAGAGCGGCGCATCGCCTTGAGGATGCTGTCGCTGCCCGACTGGAGGGGCATGTGCAGCTGCGGCATGACGTTCGGCGTCTCTGCCATCGCATCGATCACATCATCCGTGAACGCCGCCGGGTGCGGACTCGTGAAACGGATGCGCTCGAGACCGGGAATCTCCCCCGCTGCGCGCAGCAGCTTGCTGAAGGCCTGGCGGTCGCCGAACTCGACGCCATAGGAGTTCACGTTCTGGCCGAGCAGCGTGACCTCGATCGCGCCGTCCTCGACGAGCAGACGGATCTCATTCAGGATGTCGCCGGGGCGTCGATCCTTCTCCTTGCCGCGCAGGTGCGGCACGATGCAGAACGTGCACGTGTTGTTGCAGCCGACCGAGATCGACACCCAGCCGCTGTGGGCGGAATCGCGTTTCGTCGGCAGCGTCGACGGGAAGACCTCGAGGGACTCGAGGATCTCGAGCTCGGCCTCGCCATTGTGCTTGGCACGCTCGAGCATGCCCGGCAACGACCCCATGTTGTGCGTGCCGAAGACCACATCGACCCATGGGGCCTTCTGCTGCACGGCGTCCTTGTCCATCTGCGCCAGGCAGCCGCCGACGGCGATCTGCATGCCCTCCTTGCGGCGCTTGACCGCGGCCAGATGCCCGAGCGTGCCATAGAGCTTGCCGGCGGCGTTATCGCGCACCGCGCAGGTGTTGATGATCACGACATCCGCCTCGCTGCCCGCCTCGGCACGGGCATATCCGGCGCTCTCGAGCGAACCGGAGAGCCGCTCGGAGTCGTGAACGTTCATCTGGCACCCGAACGTGCGCACTTCATAGGTTCGCTGATGACCGTCGGCGTCAACGGCAGCAGAGGAGGCCGCGATGATCGTCGGTTCAGAGGAAAGGGCAGACATGATTCCTCCATTCTACGAGCCGGTCGGTCCCGGCGGACCATGCGGGAATCCCCCCTTTCGACGGATGCCCTCCGGCCCCATCGTTCTCTAGCCTGGAGACCAGCACCCATCACAGGAACGAGGATCCGAATCACATGCGCAAGAAGACCATCATCGCGATCATCGCGGTCGCGGGGCTGCTCCTCACTGCCTGCGCGGCGAAGTCAGAGGCGCCGGAGGATTCCGATTCAACCTCGATTCCGTCGACCCCGGTCGGTGATGCCGCCCAGTGGGTGCTGGACGAGATGAACGCGGATGACGACACCACCGCGACGGCATGGGAAAGCCGGCTCAGCGCGCAGTTCCAAGCCGAAGTCGGTGCCGAGGACGTTGCTTCCCTCATCAACACGCAGATCCGGCCGGCCCGTCCGCTCGAGGTGACGGCCTATCGCGGCACGGAAACCGAAGCGGTGGTCACGGTCGCCGGCGCGCTGGGCGAACCGTTCGATCTGAGCATCTCGATCGACGATGATCAGCTCATCGGCGGGCTCTTCCTGGGGCCGGTGACGCCCCAGCGCACACCCGCCGTCTCCAACGATGATGTCGCCGAACGCCTCGGCGCTCTCCCCCTCACCGCTCGCGTGCTGGTGCAGATCGATGACGAGACGATCATGTCCATCGATGAGAAAGCGCCGGCCCCGTTGGGCTCGGTCTTCAAGCTGTACGTCCTCGAGGCGCTGGCAGAGGCCGTTTCAGCGGGTGACATCAGTTGGAATGACAACATCACCGTCACGGATGCGGTGCGCAGCCTCCCCTCAGGAGACCTTCAGAACCTGCCTGACGGCACCGATGTGACCGTTCAAGATGCCGCCACGAAGATGATCGCGATCAGCGACAACACAGCCACCGACATGCTCGTCGAGCTTCTCGGACGCGAAGCCGTCGAGCACGCGGTTGAGGCTGGGAACCACCACGAGCCCGAACTGATGCACCCATTCCTCACGACCCGGGAGATGTTCGACCTGGTGTGGGGCGGACATGTCGACCTGCAGGATGCCTGGGCGGACGGGGATGAGAGCGTCCGGCGCGAAGTCCTGGAGGTCCTCCGCACGCGGGAATTCCAGATCGATGTCGACGACATCGATGAGCGTGTGGCCTGGCAATACGGTCTCGAATGGTTCGCGTCCGCCCAGGACATCGCCGAGCTCCACGCGATCCTCGCCCAACATGGCGATGCCGATCCCGTCATCCGCACCGCACTCTCCGAGAATCCCGGCGTCGTGGTCGACCCCGCAGCGTGGCCGTCGGTCTCGTACAAGGGTGGATCGAATCTCGGTGTCATCACGGGTTCGTGGCGGGCCGTCCGCGCCGATGGCAGCATCATGACCGTCGTCGTCCTGGGGTCGGACGCGGAGCCGATCGATGCCGAGACGGAGGCGGAGCTGTTCGCTATCGCCTCCGATCTCTTCGCGATCAACGCGGGATGACCGCGAGGGGTCAGTCGGATTCGACGAACCGGACGCCGGTCGCCGGGCCCCCGAAGGCCGCTTCCTTGAGCGCGGTGCGCGCGGCGTTCATCGCGGCGGGCCCGCTATAGCCCCGACGCGCCAATTGTCCGAGCAGACGCCGCAGCCCCGTCTCGTAGTCGAGCCGGGCTAGCGACCGAGCCTTCGTCCGTGCGAACTCCAGAGCGCGCTCCGCGTCGTCATCAGGCAACTCGTCGAGCGCGATGTCGATGATGTCTCGCGAGACGCCGCGCTGAGAAAGCAGACGGGCGAGAGCCACACGGCCCTGCCCCTTGCGCTCCACGCCGGACATCACGACCTGACGCGCGAGCTCGGCATCGTCGAGGTAGCGACGCTCGCTGAAATCATCGACCACGTCATCGATCTGAGCCGCGTCGAGATCGCAGCCGCGAAGGATCTGTCGCGCTTCGACGACGGACAATGAACGCGCGCGAAGCTTGCGCAGTAGCGCCTGCTCGCCCGCACGACGGACATCCTCGGAGTCCACCGCCCCCTGCCCGTCCGACGCGGTTCCGCCGGGGCGTCCCCCCTCGAAGTGCGTCTCATCGGCCTCATCAGTGTCTTCGATGACGCGGAACGTCGGACGACGCTGCGCATCGGACGGACTGCTGACGGCCATCGCCGAGCTGGAAGGATGCGACGGCTCACCGATGCCCCGAGATCCGCCGGCCGACGCTGGGCCGTCTCCCCCGCTGAGCTCCGAAGCTCGCTTCATCCGCCCGCCGAACAGCGGAATGATCGGGGCGAGATCGCCCTCGCCCCGATCAGACATAGCTCACCCGCGATCCGAACACCGGGGTGGGTGCGACGTCGATCACGCCGGACGACGCTTTGCGAGGTCGTCTGCAGCCGCGACCTCTTCAGCCACGGCGCCGCCGATACCGAGCTTCTGCTTGATCTGCGTCTCGATCGTCGCGGCGATGTCGGGGTTCTTCAGCAGGAAGTTACGGGCGTTCTCCTTGCCCTGACCGAGCTGGTCGCCGTCGTAGGTGTACCAGGAGCCCGACTTCTTCACGATGCCGTGCTCGACGCCGAAATCGATCAGACTGCCCTCCCGCGAGATGCCGACACCGTAGAGGATGTCGAACTCGGCCTGCTTGAACGGCGGAGCCATCTTGTTCTTGACGACCTTGACACGCGTACGGTTACCAACGGCGTCCGTGCCGTCCTTGAGGGTCTCGATGCGACGGATGTCCATGCGCACCGATGCGTAGAACTTCAGCGCCTTTCCACCGGCGGTCGTCTCGGGAGAGCCGAAGAAGACACCGATCTTCTCGCGCAGCTGGTTGATGAAGATCATCGTCGTATTGGTCTGGTTCAAACCACCCGTGAGCTTTCGCAGCGCCTGCGACATGAGTCGCGCCTGCAGACCCACGTGGGAGTCACCCATCTCGCCCTCGATCTCAGCACGGGGCACGAGGGCCGCGACCGAGTCGATGACGATCAGATCGATCGCGCCGGATCGCACGAGCATGTCGGCGATCTCGAGCGCCTGCTCACCCGTGTCGGGCTGGGAGACCAGCAGCGCATCGATGTCGACGCCGAGCTTCTTCGCGTACTCGGGGTCGAGCGCGTGCTCCGCGTCGATGAAGGCCGCGATGCCGCCCGCGCGCTGTGCGTTGGCGATCGCGTGCAGCGTCAGAGTCGTCTTACCGGAGGACTCCGGACCGTAGATCTCGACGATGCGGCCACGCGGAAGGCCTCCGACGCCGAGCGCGACGTCGAGGGCGATGGAGCCGGTGGGGATCACGGCCACGGGCGCGCGCTCATCACTGCCCAGGCGCATGACCGAGCCCTTGCCGAACTGACGGTCGATCTGGGCGAGTGCGGATTCCAGGGACTTCTCGCGGTCTGCTGCTGATGGCATGATGTGCTCCTCGTGTTTCGCATGGTGCCGCCTGTAGGCTGTCGCGGCCGCCCCGGATGGGGCGGACTCTCCGACAAGGCGTATGGCTTTTCGGCCTGTTCAACACGGTAGACGGAGCCTCCGACATTCGATCGGCAGGGCCAGGAACGGTGGAGAACAGCGCCTCGAAACCACTTGTGCAGAACTCTACGTGTATTTCGAACACATATTCGATGACACGCCGAAAAATGACGAACGGCGCCGGGAAAGACTCAGTTTCTCTGGGGCTCGAGGCGACCAACACCGTAACGACGTTCGAGTGGCACGTCTGTTTCGGCGCACAGCGCCGCCCAGATATCGCGCGGAGCGATGCCCGCTTCGAGCGCCTGCGCGGCGGTTCTGCCACCCACCGCGTCGAGCACAAGATCTGTCGTGAGCATGGGCGCTCGTGCGCCGAACTCCCGGTCAACCGCGCGAAGGAACTCGCTGCGTCGCATCAGAAGTGCGCGCTCAGTGCAGGGAGAGTTCGGGCTCGATGGATGCGACCAGGTCGTCGGGAACGACATCGGGGAACACCTGGATGCCTTCGAGGACCGAGATTCGGTCACCGACTTCGCGCATGATCAACGAGATGGGGACATCGAGGGCTTCGGCGACCGAGGCGAGGATCTCGCTCGACGCCTCCTTCTGGCCTCGCTCGACCTCACTGAGGTATCCGAGCGCGACGGAGGCCTTGCTCGCGACCTGGCGGAGCGTGCGCCCCTTCTGCAGGCGGAAGTCCCTCAGCACCTCGCCGATCTCCTGTCGAACAAGAATCATCGGAACCTCCCCTCCATACCCCTGATCGGGCCCTCTTCCAAACGGATCGCCAGTCTAACCCGACCTGGCGAACAAAACGTTACCGTTTCCCGCTGTGCTTTGGATGTGAACGCATCTATGACAACCACGTCACTAACAACCGCGGTTACCGTGACGATATTCCTCGAGAGAACGCAGAAGCAACGCGATCGCTGACTGAACCGTCTGCTCGCGGATCTCCGCGCGCCCACCGGAGAACACGAAGCGCTCCGAACTCGTTCCGAACGGGCCGGCGACTCCGATGTGCACTGTGCCGACCGGTTGCCCGTCCGGCGAGGCGGGCCCGGCGATCCCTGTCGTCGACACCCCGACATCAGCCACCCGGCCTTCGACCGCGACGCAGCTGCGCACCCCTTCGGCCATCTGCTCGGCCACCCGCGCGTGCACAGGCCCATGCTCGTCGAGGAGAGACTCCTCGACGCCGAGCAGCGTCGCTTTCACCGGGGTCGCGTAGGCGACGACGGCGCCGAGCAGCGTCCCCGACGATCCGGGAACGGAAACCACCTCAGAAGCGAGCGCACCCCCGGTGAGCGACTCGGCAATTCCCAGCGTCCACCCCTGTTCGAGGAGAGCGGAGACGAGGCGCTTAGCGTCATTCATCGCGCCGAGGCCTTGCCTCCGCGAATCTGCGCCAGCACATAGTCGATTCCGCTGAGGATCGTGATGGCCAGTGTCGCCCACATCAGCACCGCCCCGACCAGCGTCCACACGTCGAAGCCGACGAGGACGTGAAGCGGCAGCAGGCACCAGCCGAGCGCAACGCCCTGCAGCGCGGTCTTGACCTTGCCCATCCATGCCGCGGCGACGATGTGGCTGCTCGCGACGATGAAGCGATGGATCGTGATCCCCCACTCGCGGACGAGGATCACGATCACGACCCACCACGGCCACTCGGCGAGGATCGCGAGCCCGACGAAACCCGCGCCCGTGAGGAGCTTGTCGGCGATCGGATCCCAGAGCTTTCCGAAGTCGCTGACGATGTCGTACTTGCGAGCGAGATAGCCGTCGACCCAGTCCGTGCTGATCGCGAGGACGAACAGCGCCCCGGCGACCCAGCGCAGCGTGATGTCGTCGAAGCCGTATGTGCCGCCGAGCAGGAGAAGGACGAAGAATACGACCGCGAGAGGAATACGCGCGATGGTGATCGCATTGGGCAGTTGCCGGGGAATGGCCATCAATCGCGTCCTGTCAGGCTCCAGGCGTCTTCATCGCCTTCATCGTCTTCGACCACCGGCAGTCCAGCGAGCTGCGCTTCGATCGGGTCATATCCGGGAGCATCGGCGGGATCCGATACCGGTGCGGCGGCGGGCGCCGTCGTCGCCGCAGGGGCGGCGGGCGCATCCTCGCCGCGCAGCTTCGCCATCACTGCGGGGAGCTGCTCCGCGGTGACGAGCACATCGCGGGCCTTCGAGCCTTCAGAGGGGCCGACGATCTCACGCGACTCGAGCAGGTCCATGAGACGGCCCGCCTTCGCGAACCCGACACGGAGCTTGCGCTGCAGCATCGATGTCGATCCGAACTGCGACGACACGACGAGCTCGGCCGCAGCGAGGAGCACCTCGAGGTCGTCGCCGATATCTTCGTCGACCTCCTTCTTCTTCGGCTCCATCGCCTCCTGCACATCGGAGCGGTACTCCGGACGCGCCTGCGCGGTGACATGCTTGACGACCGCATCGATCTCGCTCTCCTCGACCCAGGCGCCCTGCAGGCGGAACGGCTTCGACGAGCCCATCGGGGAGAACAGTGCGTCGCCCTGACCGATGAGCTTGTCTGCGCCCGGAGCATCGAGGATCACGCGGCTGTCGGTCACGCTCGTGACCGCAAACGCGAGCCGGGACGGCACGTTGGCCTTGATGAGGCCGGTGACGACGTCGACGGACGGACGCTGGGTGGCGAGGACCAGATGAATGCCGGAGGCCCGGGCGAGCTGCGTGATGCGTACGATCGAATCTTCGACGTCGCGCGGGGCGACCATCATGAGGTCGGCGAGCTCATCGACGACGACGAGCAGGTACGGGTAGGGCTTGAGCACGCGCTCGCTGCCGGGAGGCAGAACGATCTCCCCCGCGCGGACGGCCTTGTTGAAGTCGTCGATGTGACGGTAACCGAACGACGCGAGGTCGTCGTAGCGCATGTCCATCTCCTTCACGACCCACTGCAGCGCCTCGGCGGCTTTCTTCGGGTTCGTGATGATGGGGGTGATCAGGTGCGGCACACCGGCGTAGCTGGTCAGCTCCACGCGCTTCGGGTCGATCAGCACCATGCGGACATCGGTCGGGCGCGCGCGCATCAGCAGACTCGTGATCATCGAGTTGACGAAGCTGGACTTACCGGAACCGGTGGAACCGGCGACCAGAAGATGCGGCATCTTGGCGAGGTTGGCGACGACGATGTTTCCGCCGACGTCCTTGCCGACGCCGATCGTCATCGGGTGCGTGCTCTTCTGCGCCGCGGGCGAGCGGAGCACATCTCCGAGGGCGACCATCTCCTTGTCGGCGTTCGGGATCTCGATGCCGATCGCGCTCTTGCCGGGGATCGGCGAGAGGATTCGCACATCGTTGGATGCGACGGCGTAGGCGAAGTTGTTCGACAGCTGTGTGATCTTCTCGACCTTGACCCCGAGACCGACCTCCACCTCGTACTGGGTGACCGTCGGACCGCGCGAGAACCCCGTGACCTTGGCATCGACCTTGAACTGCTCGAGCACACTGGTCAGCTGCTGGATCACACGGTCTGTGGCCTCCGAGCGCACCACCGGTGGCGGCCCTTCGCTCAGCACGGCCGTGGATGGCAGAGCATACGGGGTGCTCGGGGCATGAAGGCCGCGATCCCCCGGTCCGTCCGTGCCGAAGCCGGACAGTCCGGGCAGCTCGGGCTGCTCGCCCGTGTCACCGTAGTCGTCGAGCAGGGTCGTCGCACCGGGCGCGCCGAGGCCCGCCATGACGCTCTCGACGTCCGTCAGGACCTCGGTGACCGCGTCGCCCGCATCGGGCGCCGCGACGACGACCGACTGGTCGTAGGGGGTCTTCTCGTTCGCGACATCGATCGGCATCTGCTTCGTCGGCGTCTGCGCCGTCGGCGTCAGCAGCTCGGTGACGTCCTGGGAGCCGAGACCCTCATCGGGGTCCTCTTCACGCCCGGTCTTGTTGCGCCGCCACCAGGGCAGGGCATCGTCTTCGGCGATGTCGACGAGGTCGGCGTCGGATGCTGCGGCCGACGCCTCGACCTTCGTCTCCGCGCGTTCGGCCCCGAACATCCAGGCGTACAGATCGCCCAGGCGCGAACCGATGCGATTCGGCGGGGTCTTCGTGATGATGAGCAGACTCAGCACGAGAAGCAGGCTCAGCAGGATATAAGCCGGAATGTCTGTCAGGTAGGACAGCGGCTGGCCGAGCATCCATCCGAAGAGGCCGCCCGCCGCGCTGAGCGCCGGCATGCCGTCCTTCGGTTGGGGCACCCCGCCGGCGATGTGGCAGATGCCGGCGATCGAGAGCACGAAGAGTCCGAAGCCGATTCCGATTCGCCCGTTGTCGTGCACCGACGATGGATGGCGGAACAACCAGCCGGCGAGGATCAACAGCAACACGGGCATGAGGAACGCCGTGCGCCCCACGAGCAACCCCACGGAGTAGGCACTGATGTTCTGGGCGATCTCATTGCCGATGAAGAACCACTCATCGACGGCTCCCAGACACGCAAGGACGACGAGCAGCAGGGGAAAACCATCGCGCCGCTGGTCCTTCTCGAGGGTCTCCGGGCCGAAGGCACGGAAGAGACCGCCGACGGCGTGAGCGAGAACGCCCCAGGCACGCACCGGGAACGGCGGCCTGTCGACGTCGTCGATGTACTTCTTCGGAGCCGCCTGCGCCTTGGAGCGCGCAGGAGCCTTCTCGGACGCGCGTGAGGTCTTGGTAGTGCTCCTGGCCATGTTCCCAGACTACGGTCGAGCACCGACATCGCCGCGCAATGACGCGGCTTTCCGCCTCATCGGCTCCCGGACCGGGGTTCCGATGAGGCGGTCGGCATCATGCTTCGATGACGAGCGGGACGATCATCGGACGACGGCGCAGCTTCTGGTTGACCCAGCGGCCGATCGTGCGGCGCACGACCTGCGACAGCGCATGCGTATCGCGCACGCCGTTCCCGGAGGCCTCCTTGAGGGCGGCCACGATCTTCGGCGTCACGCTGTCGAAGACGGAATCGTCCTCCGCGATGCCGCGTGCGTGGATCTCCGGCCCCGAGATGATGTTGCCGGTCGCAGCATCCACCACGACGATGATCGAGACGAAGCCCTCCTCGCCGAGGATGCGGCGATCCTTCAGATCTGCGTCGGTGATCTCGCCGACCGTCGAACCATCGACGTATACGAAGCCGATGTCGTACTGTCCGGCGATCCGGGCCTGGCCGTCCTTGAGGTCGATCACCGTGCCGTTGGAGGCCAGGATCGTGTTCTCCTCGGGGATGCCCGTCTCCTGCGCGAGCTTCGCGTTCGCCATCAGGTGACGGTACTCGCCGTGAACCGGGAGGACGTTCTTCGGCTTGAGGATGTTGTAGCAGTAGATCAGCTCACCGGCGGCGGCGTGGCCCGACACGTGAACCCGCGCGTTCGCCTTGTGCACGACGTTGGCGCCGAGCTTGGTCAGGCCGTCGATGACGCGGTACACCGCGTTCTCATTGCCCGGGATGAGACTGGACGCGAGGATGACAGTATCCCCCTCTCCCGGCTCGATCGCGTGATCGAGGTTCGCCATGCGGCTGAGGACGGCCATCGGCTCGCCCTGCGAACCGGTCGACATGTAGACGATCTTGTCGTCCGGGATGTCCTTGGCCTTCTTGTAGTCGATCAGCACGTTGTCGGGCACCTTGAGGTAGCCGAGATCGGCGGCGATGCCCATGTTGCGCACCATGCTGCGGCCGAGGAGCGCGACGCGGCGGCCATTGGCGTGAGCCGCGTCGAGCACCTGCTGCACGCGGTGCACGTGGCTGGAGAAGCTCGCGACGATCACGCGACGGGTGGCCTTGGCGATCACCTGGTCGAGGACCGGGCCGATCGACTTCTCCGTGGGAGTGAACCCCGGGACGTCGGCGTTGGTCGAATCGACGAGGAACAGGTCGATGCCCTCTTCGCCGAGCCGGGCGAATGCCCGAAGGTCGGTGATGCGGCCGTCGAGCGGCAGCTGGTCCATCTTGAAGTCGCCGGTGGCGAGCACCATGCCCGCGGGCGTGCGGATCGCGACGGCCAGCGCATCGGGGATGGAGTGGTTGACCGCGACGAATTCGAGGTCGAACGGACCGACCTTCTCCTTCTGATCCTCCTTCACCGTCAGGGTGAAGGGCTTGATGCGGTGCTCCTTGAGCTTGGCCTCGACGAGCGCGAGCGTGAGCCCGGACCCGATCAGCGGGATATCGCTCTTCAGGCGCAGCAGGTACGGCACCGCGCCGATGTGGTCTTCATGGCCGTGCGTGAGCACGACGCCCACGATGTCGTCGAGGCGGTCCTTGATGGGCTCGAAGTCCGGCAGGATCAGATCGACGCCGGGCTGGTGGTCCTCGGGGAACAGCACGCCGCAATCGACGATGAGGATCTTCCCCTCGTATTCGAAGACCGTCATGTTGCGCCCGACCTCGCCGAGCCCTCCCAGGGGGAAGACGCGGAGCGTGCCCGCGGCGAGCGGCGCGGGGGCGGCGATGGGGGTGGTCATTGGTGTCTCCTCCGTCGGACACCGAAGGTGCCCGTTCATGGTGTGGACGCGTTCATCGCGTCCGGCGTCTCAGCGCGTCGTGCCGTGGACCTTCGGCAGCGCACCGCCGGCGGCCGCGTTGCGGTCGGGGCGGAAGTTCGAGAAATCGGCACCCGGGAGGTCGGAGACGAGAGCGAGGTCGTCCTCGATGATCGCGGCCTCCCACTCTTCGGGTCCGACCAGGGGCAGACGCACGCGGGGGCTCGAGATTCGGCCCAGTCCGTGCAGAATGTACTTCGCCGATACCGTGCCGGGCACATGCGTCATCACGGCGCGGACGAGCGGCTCGAGGCGCTTGTGCTCGGCGGTCGCGGTCGCGAGGTCGCCACGGTTCACTGCGTCGACGATCGTGCGGTACGGGGCGGAGGTGATGTTCGCGGTCACGCCGATCAGGCCAGTCGCGCCGATCGCCATGTGCGGCAGCGCGTTGGCGTCGTCACCCGAGAAATACATCAGATCGGTCTGGTTCAGCACCCGGCTGACTTCACTGAAGTCTCCCTTGGCGTCCTTGACCGCGAGGATGTTGGGGTGCTTCGCGAGGCGCAGGATCGTCTCGTACTTGATCGGCACGCCCGCACGGCCCGGAATGTCGTAGAGGATGACCGGAAGGTCGGTGGAGTCCGCGACGAGTCGGAAGTGCGTGAGGATTCCGGCCTGGGTCGGCTTGTTGTAGTAGGGCGTGACGATCATGATGCCGTCGGCACCGGCCTTCTCGCTGGCCTTGTACAGCTCGATCGCGTGCGCCGTCTCGTTCGAGCCACCGCCCGTGATGATCTTGGCGCGCCCCGCCGAGACGGACTTGCCGACCTCGACGAGCTTGAGCTTCTCGGCATCCGTGAGGGTCGAGGTCTCACCGGTCGTTCCCGTCACAACGATTCCGTCTGCACCACCGGTGATGACGTCGTCCATGTGCTTCTCGACGGCGGGCCAATCGACTTCACCATCGGCCGTCATCGGAGTGACGAGCGCGACGAGGACCTGTCCGAAGGGGTTTCCCGAATGCGTCATGGTTCCCAGCGTATCGGTTCGCCGACGGCACCTCCTCCCCGGATATGCTCACCGGCATGAGTTGGCTCACCCGTGGCACCCGCACCGTTTACGAGAACGCCTGGATATCGGTGCGGGAAGACACCGTGACGGGCCCTGCGGGCGACGGCATCTACGGTGTCGTCAGCGCCCGGCATCCGGCCGTCTTCATCATCGCGCTCGACGCGCTCGACCGCATCTGCCTGGTCACTCTGGAGCGCTACACGACGGGTCGATCGGTCGAGATCCCCGCCGGCGGGAGCGATGGCGAGGACCCTCTCGCCGCGGCGCAGCGAGAGCTGCTCGAGGAGACCGGGCTCCGTGCGGACGAATGGACCGAGCTCGGCCGGATGAACGCGCTGAACGGCGTCTGCGTTGCGCCAGAGCATGTCTTCCTCGCACGCGTCCTGCACCCCGGAGACGACCACGCGCAAGCCGAGGAGGGAATCGAGGATGTGTCCTGGGTGGCCTTCGCAGATGTGCTGCGGATGATCGCCGATGGGCGGATCACGGACGGCGAGACGATCGCGGCTCTCGCCTACGCGGGCATCCATCTCGGGCGTTTCGCCTGAGCGACGCCGACCCCACAGCCTCGACCCGTGTCAGACGCGTCCTCGACGCGCCGCACCCGCGGTGATCGACGACGGGAGCACCTTCGTCAGGACCACGGCGGCCTTGTAGCGCAGCGACGGCACGGAGACGGCGCGCCCCCGCGCAGCATCCCTCAGCCCGACCCGCACGACATGCTCCGCATTCAGCCAGGCGAAGGCAGGGATGCCCTCCGCGCCCGGTGCAAGCCCCATCCGCTCGTGGAAGCTCGTGTGGGTGAACCCCGGGCACAGCGCCATCACGCTGACGCCATCTCGGGAGTATTCCGCATTCGCCCATCGACTGAAGCCGATCAGCCACTGCTTGCAGGCCGAATACGTCGAGCGCGAGATGAAACCGGCGACGGATGCCACGTTGATGATGCGTCCGCCCCGGCCCCGCATGGCCCGCAGGGCCGCGTGCATGAGGCGCATGGGTGCTTCGACGTGGATGCGCAGGTGGCGCACCTCCTCGTCGATGTCGTTGTCTGCGAAGTGCAGGGGCAGGCCGAAACCGGCATTGTTCACGAGAAGATCGATCGGATGCTGCTCCTGGGCGATCCGGTCGGCAACCGCCATGATGTCCTCAGCGACCGACAGATCCGCGGGAAGCACCTCGATGAGCACGCCGTGCCGGTCGCGGAGCTCCTCCGCGAGGGCTTCGAGCGCGCTAAGCGTGCGGGCGACGAGTACGAGGTCGGCGCCGCGGGAGGCGAGCTGCCGGGCGAACTCGGCGCCGAGTCCGGCGCTGGCGCCGGTGATCATCGCGGTCGGCATCAGCGCTCGTATCCGAGGAAGCGGTAGCGGATTCCCGTGCGGGACGTCTGCCACTGGCCCTCATCGGCCAACCGCCAGCCGGCGCGGTCGGGGGCATGGGCATCGCCCTCGACCGCGAGGTCGAGCTCCGTGACCTCGAGACGGTCGGCCTCTCCGATCATCTGGCGGAAGATCTCGGCGCCGCCGATGATCCAGACGCGGTCCAGCCCTCGCACCGCCGCCGGAAGATCCGCCGCACGGCGTGCGCCCTCGGCCGTCCAATCCTGCTGACGGGTGATCACGATGTTCTCGCGCCCGGGAAGCGGCCGGAACCGCTCCGGGAGCGAGTCCCAGGTCTTGCGCCCCATGACCACGGGGCTCCCCATCGTCACGTCCTTGAAGTGCGCGAGGTCCTCGGGAACATGCCACGGCATCCCGCCCTCGGCTCCGATGACGCCCCCCGCGGCCTCTGCCCAGATCAGACCGACCCGGGTCATACCGCCACCGCCGCACGGATGGCCGGGTGGTGCTGGTAGTCGTCGATGATGAAGTCGTCGTAGGAGTAGTCGAGGATCGACTCGGGCGTTCGGGTGAAGCGCAGGGTCGGGTAGGGGTACGCCTCGCGGCTGAGCTGCTCGCGCACCTGATCGACGTGGTTGTCGTAGATGTGCACGTCTCCCCCGGTCCACACGAAGTCGCCGGGTTCGAGGCCTGTCTGCTGGGCGATCATCATCGTCAGCAGCGCATAGCTGGCGATGTTGAACGGAACGCCGAGGAACATGTCGGCGCTGCGCTGATACAGCTGGCAGGAGAGCTTGCCGTCGGCCACGTAGAACTGGAAGAGCGCGTGGCAGGGCGCCAGCGCCATGTCGGGGATGTCGGCCGGGTTCCATGCCGAGACGATGATGCGGCGGGAGTCCGGCGTCTGCCGGATCTGCTCGATCACCTGCGCGAGCTGGTCGATGCTGCCGCCGTCGGGCGTCGGCCACGAGCGCCACTGCACGCCGTAGACCGGGCCGAGGTCGCCGTCGGCATCGGCCCACTCGTCCCAGATCGAGACCCCGTGCTCCTGCAGCCAGCGCACGTTCGAGTCGCCTCGGAGAAACCAGAGCAGCTCGTACGCGATCGACTTGAAGTGCACTCGCTTGGTGGTGATGAGCGGGAAGCCCTGGGCGAGGTCGAAGCGGATCTGCCGCCCGAACACGCTCGTCGTGCCCGTTCCGGTGCGGTCGTCCTTGTGTGCACCGTGCTCCAGCACGTCGCGGAGGAGGTCTTCGTACGGGGTGGGGACGGCGGCGCTCATGCCTCTCACGATACCCGCGCCGCCGCGGCTAGGCTGGCGAGACATCCCGCCGACCTCTGGAGGAACCATGGCCATCACCAGCGAAGCAACCACCGCATGGAAGGGATCCCTCTTGGAGGGATCCGGAACCGTCGAGTTCACCTCCTCGCAGATCGGAACGTTCCCGATCGACTGGAAGGCCCGCAGCGAGGGCTCCGACAGCACGACGACTCCGGAAGAGCTGATCGCCGCCGCCCACGCCTCGTGCTTCAGCATGGCGCTCTCGCACGCGTTGAGCGATAACGGCACCCCGCCGGAGAGCGTGCGCACGTCCGCCTCCGTGACCTTCGTCCCCGGCACCGGCATCACCGGCAGCCACCTGAACGTTCAGGCCTCCGTCCCGGACCTGTCGGCCGAACAGTTCCAGCAGATCGCCGACAGCGCGAAGACCGGTTGCCCGGTCTCCCAGGCCCTCGCCGGGATCGAGATCACCCTCGAGGCCTCACTCGCCTGATTCCGCTGCTCGCCGGGCAGAGGGCCTGATCAGGCCTTCTGCTTGGCGAGACGGATCGCTTCCCGGATGCTCGCCCGTGCGTCCTTGCGCCGGCCCGCGGCATCCTGGACGACACCGAGGCGGTACCGCCCGCGCCAGTCGTCTCCGCCCGCTTCGGCCTCGTTCCGATAGCGGTCGATGAGAGCGTCGGCATCCGACTTCGCGATGCGCCCGCTCGGCGTGAGCTCGGTCTCGGCGACGGGCATGCCCCCTTCGGCATCCAGACGGGTTCCGAGCTTCTGCGCCTGCACACCGAATTGGATCTCGCGAAAGAGCGCCCACGCGCCGATCGGCGGCAGGACCATCAGAGCGAGTCCCATCGCGACGCCGACGGGCTCACCGCTGAGGATGAACAGTATGGCCTTCTGCCCCATGAGGATGAAGTAGAGGACCAGGGTCGCACCGATCAGACCGACCCCGATGCGCGTCATCATGCGCGCGCCTGGATGCCGATGTCGATCATGTTCTCGAGCCCCACGACCACTCCGCGCGCCTCGACCGCGAACGGCACGGCCAGTCGGATGCCGGGGGCATACGCCTGAGCGGGGTCCACGGTGTCGTGCGTGATGGTGAGCGACTCTCCCGGGCCGGAGAGCACAGCATCCTGACGGGCGATGACGCCGGGCCGGCGCAGCGAGTGCACCGGCACCCCCGCGACCTCCTGCCCGCGAGCCCGCTGGTCGATGTGCGGGGCGCTGACCGGGCCGACCTCGGAGCGGGAGGCGGAGATGAGCTCCGCAGTGCGAACCGCCGTTCCGCTGGGCGAGTCGATCTTCGTATCGCGGTGGGCCTCGATGATCTCGGCCGAGGGGAAGAACGGTGCCGCCGCGGCGGCCAGTGCGGAGCCGAGGACCGAACCGAGCGAGAAGTTGGGGATGAAGACCGCGCCGGTGCCGGCGGCCTCGACGAGCGGACGCACGAGCGCGATCCGTTCCGACGACCAACCGGATGTTCCGACGAGCACATTGATCCCGCGCTCGGCCGACGCACGGACGACCTCCACGCTCACCTGGGGCGTCGACGCGTCGACGACGAGGTCGACTCCGTCGATCTCCGACAGATCGCTCGACGACGTCAGCACACGCGCGATCTCGAAGCCTTCCAGATCATCGATCACCTGCCGGATGATCGAGCCGAGTTTGCCGGTACCGCCGACGAGGGCAACCTTCTTGGTCATGCGCCCAGTCTATTCCGCGCGCAGCATGGCCCCGGCCAGGCTCGCAGGTTCAAACGGGCATCGGCTCCGGCAGGCCGGTCCGCAACTCGACCGGCAGATGGCCGAGCTCATTGTGGTTGACCAGCGACCACGGGCGGCCCTGCTTCTGCGCGATCACCGTCAGACCGCAGTGCGCCTGGTTCAGAGTCATCCAACGCCAGTCGGGCGAGCCCAGCACCTCCCGGACGAACCAGGAGATGACGAAGTTGTGCGTGATGAGCACCTCGTGCACATCGCCCTGCTTGCGCACGAGGAACTCGTTCACGGCATCCGCCATCTGGGCGCTGCCCGCCTCGACCTCGGCCTCGGTGACCGACCCGAAGAACGGTTCGTACGCCGCCGGGGTGTCCCCGGTCATCCCGCTGGGCACGCAGTCGAAGAGCAGCGCCGACGGCTGCGGATCCACGGAGGGAAGGCGCTCGGCGATTGCGCGTGCCGTCTCGGTCGCCCGCAGCAACGGCGAGTGCCAAACAGCATCGAGCGGAAGTCCGGAAAGGCGATCGGCGATCAGTTCCGCCTGCCGTTGCCCTCGAGGGGAAAGAGGGCCGTCATCGATGCCGTGCTCGGCATCTTGGTGTTCACCGTGTCTGACCAGATATATATAGTGCGTCACAACCCGCTCGCTTCATCGCCGGCCCCACCGGGGCATATCCAGCCTACCCGGGGATCGACGCTGCGGTGCGGACGGATTCAATTTCCTGCACGCGTGAGCTCCCCCAGCTGTGCCCGCGAGAGCGCGATTCCGGCTCCCTGCATGAGCTCATCGACGTGCTGGGCGGCGAAGGCGTTGACGATCGGCGCCACGATCGTGCGCTGCGCGAGCAGCCAGGCGATCGAGACCGCCGCGACCGGCGCCTCCAGCTCGCCGGCGACGCTGTCGAGCGCGCGGAGGATTCGAATGCCCCGGCGGTTCAGATGCCCGCGCAGCTGCTCGCCGCGCACGCCGCGGGACATCAGCGCCTTGCTTCGGTGCCGCCCGGAGAGGAAGCCGTGCTCAAGCGCGTGCGACGGCGTCACGGCGAGGTTCTGCGCCGCGGCGACAAGCCTCAGGTCTCCTTCAAAGGACTGTCGGCGGATGAGGTTGTAGGGCTCATCCAGAACCTCGATGCGCGGATACCCCGCCGAGGCGAGGATACGCGCCTCCACCAGACGCTCCGGCGTGAACCGGAAAGCCCCGATCGCGGAGATCTTACCCGCATCACGCAGCCACTCGGCCGTGGCGAGCGTGTCTTCGAGGTTGGTCGTCTGATCGAGGGAGGCATCGAGGTGGAGCACATCGATGCGCTCGATGCCGAGGCGGGTGAGCGAACCCTCGACGGCACGCACGAGGTTCACCGAGCCGAGGCCCGGATTGTCCGCGTGCGCGCCGACCCGAACGCTGAGCGTCATTCGATCACGGCGACCGCGTGAGCGCAGCCACTCGCCGATGATGTGCTCGCTGCGACCGCCGGAGAAGCCGTCGGCGGTGTGGATCGCGTTGCCGCCGAACTCGACGTAGCGGTCGAGGATGCCGTGGCTCGTCTCGAGGTCGACGTTCCAGCCGAACTCCGCCGCGCCGAGCATCAGCGGGAATGTTGCGAAGCCCGTCTCGCCCAGCGAGACGCGGACGGCCTCGCCGATTCCGGGGCCGACCACGGGAATCGGTGCGGACGGATGCGAAACGGCCTGTGCCGGCGCGTCGATGCCCGCCTCAGCAGTGCTGCCGCCGAACAATCTCATTCATCCACCCCCGTGCGTTTTGCTGTGCACCTGTGAACCACAACCCCCCCGGTGCGTACTTCGAGAGTAGGTCACTCCGGTGAGCGGACCCGCCATTACGGAGAACAGCCGCGGAACTTTCCATAACGATTGAGCAACAACAGAAAAGAGAACGGCCCGGGTCCCGCTCCGAAGAAGCGGGGCCCGGGCCGTGATCGTTGGATTACGCCTCGGCGGTCTCCGCCTCGACCGATGCATCCGCTGCCGGAGCCTCGTCGATGACGGGCTCGAGCGACAGCTTGCCGCGATCATCGATCTTCGTGATCTTCACGAGGATCTTCTGGCCGACCGAGAGCACGTCCTCGACGTTCTCGACGCGCTTGCCACCGGCGAGCTTGCGCACCTCGGTGACGTGCAGCAGGCCGTCCTTACCGGGCAGCAGCGAGATGAAGGCGCCGAACGAGGCGATCTTCACGACGGTGCCGAGGAACTGCTCGCCGACCTCCGGGTTGGTGGGGTTGGCGATCGCGTTGACCTGCGCACGAGCGGCCTCGGCCGACGGACCGTCGACGGCTCCGATGTAGACGGTGCCGTCCTCCTCGATGGAGATCTGCGCGCCGGTCTCGTCCTGGATCGCATTGATCGTCTTGCCCTTCGGGCCGATCAGCTCACCGATCTTGTCGACCGGGATCTGCACGCTGATGACGCGCGGCGCGGTCGGCGCCATCTCGTCGGGAGCATCGATCGCGGCGTTCAGAACGTTCAGGATCGTCAGACGGGCGTCCTTCGCCTGAGTGAGGGCGCCGTTGAGGACGTCCGTGGGGATGCCGTCGAGCTTGGTGTCGAGCTGGATCGCCGTGATGAAGTCACTCGTGCCCGCGACCTTGAAGTCCATGTCGCCCAGGGCGTCTTCGGCTCCGAGGATGTCGGTCAGCGCCGCGTAGCGGGTCTCGCCGTCGACCTCGTCCGAGACCAGGCCCATGGCGATACCGGCGACGGCTGCGCGCAGCGGCACACCGGCGTTCAGCAGCGACAGGGTCGATGCGCAGACGGATCCCATCGACGTCGAGCCGTTGGAGCTCAGCGCCTCGGAGACCTGACGGATCGCGTAGGGGAACTCCTCGCGGCTGGGCAGCACCGGGACGAGGGCGCGCTCGGCGAGGAAGCCGTGCCCGATCTCGCGACGCTTCGGCGAGCCGACGCGACCGGTCTCACCGGTCGAGTAGGGCGGGAAGTTGTAGTGGTGCATGTAGCGCTTGCTCGTCGTGGGCGACAGCGAGTCGATCTGCTGCTCCATCTTGAGCATGTTCAGCGTGGTGACGCCCATGATCTGGGTCTCGCCGCGCTGGAAGACCGCGGAGCCGTGCACACGCGGGATGACCTGGACCTCGGCGTCGAGCGGACGGATGTCTGCCAGACCGCGGCCATCCATGCGGACGCCCTCGGAGAGGATGCGACCGCGCACGATGCCCTTGGTGACGGACTTGTACGCGCCGGAGACCTCGCCCAGAGCCGATGCGGGCAGCGTGCCTGCCTCGACGGCTGCGGCGACCTCGGCCTTGACGCGGTCCTTGACCTCGTCATCGGCGTTCTGGCGCTCGACCTTGTCGGCGATCAGGTAGACCTTCTCGAGGTCCGCCGTCGCGGTCGCCGCGATGAAGTCGTAGGTGGCCTGCTCGTATGCGGGGAAGACGGGGTAGACGCCCGGCTCCTTCGACGCGTGCGAAGCCATCTCGGCCTGGGCCTCGACGAGCTGCTTGAGGAACGGCTTGGCGGCTTCGAGACCCGCTGCGACGACCTCTTCGCTCGGCTTGACCGCGCCGCCCTTGATGAGGTTCCAGCTGTTCTCGGTGGCCTCGGCCTCAACCATCATGATGGCGACGTCTTCCGTGCCATCGGCCTTGGTGACGACCCGCCCGGCGACCATCAGGTCGAAGACGGCCTCGGAGACCTGAGCCTCGTTGGGGAACGCGACCCACTGGTCGGCGTGCTCGCCCTGGCCGGGGATGAGCGCGAGGCGCACACCCGCGATGGGGCCCGAGAACGGCAGACCGGAGATCTGGGTCGACGCGGAGGCCGCGTTGATCGCCAGAGCGTCGTAGTACTCGCCCGGGGCGATCGAGAGGACCGTGATGACGATCTGGACCTCGTTGCGCAGGCCGTCGACGAACGACGGGCGCAGCGGGCGGTCGATCAGGCGGCAGACGAGGATCGCCTCGGTCGAGGGGCGACCCTCGCGACGGAAGAACGAACCGGGGATCTTGCCCGCGGCGTAGGAGCGCTCTTCGACGTCGACGGTCAGCGGGAAGAAGTCAAAGCCTTCGCGCGGGTGCTTGCCGGCGCTGGTTGCGGAGAGAATCATCGTCTCTCCGTCGAGGTAAGCCGCAACCGAACCCTGGGCCTGCTGAGCGAGGCGACCGGTTTCGAAGCGGACAGTGCGAGTGCCGAAGCGGCCGTTATCGAGAACGGCCTCGGCAGCAGTGATTTCAGGACCTTCCAAGAGGTCTCTCCTTCTTTGTTTAGACTCGTCCATCCGTGTGACGGGCGAGGGTGTTCACCCCTTCAGCCTATCAGCGGGTTCCAAGATTCCGGCGAACGATCCGGTCGGATTCGGATGGATCAGAACACACCGAGCGCATCGAGAATCGCATCGACGCTTTCCTGCGGTTCCTGCGCCCCGTCGACCACGACGTCATAGGCGATGCCCGCGTGCACCCGTTCGGCCTGGTCCCGCGCCATGCCGACGATCCGATCGGGACGCTTGCGCTCGCGCTCCTCCGCGACCTCCGGATCGCAGCGCACACCCGCCCAGAACGATTCGGTCTCGCCGAAGAGCCTGCGCAGTCGCTCCTGTCCCGCTGCGCCGTCGAGGAGCACCTCGTCGAGGATCAATGGCTGACCCGATGCGGCGAGCACCGTCAGCATCCGATACCAGCCGTCTTCTCGGTCGTGGTAACGAGAATCCACGGTGACGACCCCGTCCGCACCGAAGTGCAGCCCGACGTCGTCTCGCACGGCCCAGTCGGGCAGCGCGTCGAGGAACGTGTCGACCCCGAGAAGCAGGCGCACATCCGGGAGGTCCTTCTGCAACAGACGCGCGATGGTGGTGCCTCCGGCACTGGATGCGGAGTTCACGACGATGATCGGTGGCAGTTCTTTCGGCACGGCTCGAGCCTAGTCTCCGAAGCGCCGCGAGGGTCCAGGCCCCGGGCGGGGAGGGCATGGCCTAGGCTGACGAGCATGAGCACGGAAGATGGCGCATCCTCACCCTCTGAGGATATGAAGCGCAAGTTCAAGGAAGCGCTCGCGAAGAAGAACGCGCACCACCGCAATGGAGAATCCCACCTGGACGGCGATTCCGCCGTCCACGCGGCGAACGCTCCCCAGACGCGGCGCGAGTTCCGACGCAAGAGCGGTTGACCGCACGGATGCGGGAGCCGCTTCGCGGCTCCCGCATCCTCATTTCCGCACGGTCTGGGGAATCACTCGCCGGCGAGACCGCCGAGCAGGTGACCGAACGACCGCCCCTCGCCGAGGTAGTTCGCCGGATCGAACGGATCCGCGTTCGTGGCGGCATCCCTGCTCGCAATCGCATCCGCGAGCTCTCGGGCCCCCTTCTCCACACGCTTGCCCAGCGGCGCCACGTCGTCTCCGGTTCCGCCCCAGTCGCCCGACGCGGCGAACACCCCGGTGGACACGGGCACGGCGTGCAGGTAGGCGAACACGGGACGAATCGCATAGTCGATCGCCAGCGAGTGGCGCGGCGTTCCGGCATTCGCGCCGAGGAGAACCGGCTTACCGGTGATCCCCTCGCGATCGAGCACGTCGATGAACGACTTGAACAGACCGCTGTAGCTGGTCGAGAAGATCGGGGTGACGGCGATCAGCGCGTCCGCGGAGTACACCGTGTTCAGCGCGGTCTCCAAAGCCTGCGGAGCGAAGCCGGTGAGCAGATTGTTCGTGATGTCGTGCGCGAGGTCGCGCAGTTCGATGACGTCGATCTCCGCATCGATCTCGCGCGCAGCGAGCTGCGCGACAGTGGCTGCCGCGAGCTTGTCGGCGAGCATGCGGGTCGATGAGGGGTTGGAGAGTCCGGCCGAGATGACCGCGATGCGACGAGCGCCCATGATCAGGCCCCCTTCCCGGTGAGTCCGAAGGCCGCGCCGGCGGGCACCGGGGTGTCCTGGTAGGGCGAGCCCGCGGTCAGGTTGTCACCGCGGTTCTCGCCGGGAACGGCCTGACGCGACGGCCCATCGCCGTAGACCGCCTTCACCCGTGCCGCGTGGGTCGGGGCATCCGGGGCCTGTGGCGAACGGTTCTTCATGAGCTCCCGGCGCAGCACCGGAACGACCTCGCCGCCGAGGATGTCGAGCTGCTCGAGGACGACCTTCAGCGGGAGGCCGGCGTGGTCGATGAGGAACAGCTGACGCTGGAAGTCGCCGAACGTGTCGCGCATCGCGGCGTAGCGGTCGATGACCTGCTGCGGCGAGCCGACCGTCAGCGGCGTCATCTCCGTGAAGTCCTCCATGCTCGGACCGTGCCCGTAGACGGGCGCGTTGTCGAAGTACGGACGGAACTCGTTGACGGCGTCCTGAGACTTCGCCCGCATGAACACCTGGCCGCCGATGCCGACGATGGCCTGCTCAGGGGTGCCGTGGCCGTAGTGCGCGTAGCGCTGGCGGTACAGCTCGATGAGGCGCTGGTAGTGCTCCTTCGGCCAGAAGATGTTGTTGGCGAAGAACCCGTCGCCGTAGTAGGCGGCCTGCTCGGCGATCTCGGGGGTGCGGATGGATCCGTGCCATACGAACGGCGCCACACCGTCGAGGGGGCGGGGCGTGGAGGTGAATCCCTGCAGCGGCGTGCGGAACTTGCCCTCCCAATCGACGACGTCCTCATCCCAGAGCTTGCGCAGCAGGGCGTAGTTCTCGATCGCCAGGGGCAGTCCCTGGCGGATGTCCTTGCCGAACCACGGGTAGACGGGGCCGGTGTTGCCGCGCCCGAGCATGAGGTCGGTGCGACCGTCGGAGATGTGCTGGAGCATCGCGAAGTCCTCGGCGATCTTCACCGGGTCGTTCGTCGTGATGAGGGTGGTGGAGGTCGAGAGGATGAGGCGCTCGGTCTGCGCGGCGATCGCCGCGAGCGTCGTCGTCGGAGAGGACGACCAGAACGGCGGGTTGTGGTGCTCCCCCACGGCGTAGACGTCGAGGCCGACCTCCTCGGCGTGCTTCGCGATCGTGATCGCGTCCTTGATCTTCTGCCCCTCGCTCGGGGTCTCGCCGGTCACCGGGTTGCGGGTGACGTCGCTGACGGTGAAGAGTCCGAACTGGATGCCGGAGGTCTGTGCCTGTTCGCTCATGATGTGTTTCCGTTCCTCGAGCGGGCGCCACAGCATCCGCTTTCATTCAGTTGAATATAACTTGTCCAACATCACCCGGGCAATTTTATTCCCGACAGGTAGCCTCGAGTGATGAGCAGTGCCCCGCAGGTCCCCGCAGGCCCGATCACTGGCAGCATCGAGCGCCCGCGGAGGCGGGTCCCGTTCTGGGACAACGCGCGCTACGCGTGCATCGTCCTCGTGGTTCTCGGTCATGCGATTCAACGCCTGACGTACGACTCCGACATCGCGATGGCCCTGTATCTGTCGTTCTACGCCTTCCACATGCCGGCCTTCGCGATCATCGCCGGCCACTTCTCGAAGTCAGCGCCCCCGACGAAGAAGCAGATGGCGCGCGTCATCACCGACATCCTGCTGCCGTACGTCATCTTCGAGATGCTGTGGACCCTGACGAAATGGGCCGTCGAGGGCCAGGCGAATCCCAACCTCACCCAGCCGTCCTGGACCCTGTGGTTCCTCCTCGCCCTCGGGATCTTCCGCCTCGTACTCCCCTACCTCGCGCTCCTGCGCTGGCCCCTCGCCTGGGCACTGCTCATCTCTCTGGCCGTGGGCTATCTGCCCAACGTCGACAGCACGTTCTCCCTCTCGCGCACGCTCGGCTTCCTGCCCTTCTTCGTGCTCGGTTGGTGGCTGCGCGAGCACGACATCGTCGCCCGTTTCGGCCTCATCGATTTCCGCCCCTGGTGGCTGCGCACCGTGGCCGTCGCGATCCTCGCCGTCGACGCCTTCGTCGCCTGGAACTGGGTCGGCCTCTGGGACAGCGTCGACCTGAGCCGCTGGTTCTTCTACGTCGACACCTACGCAGACCTCGGCGCCGAAGAATGGTGGGCCGGTGGCATCCGACTGCTGCTGATCATGATCGGCCTGCTCCTGAGCGCCTGCTTCTTCGCCCTGATCCCGCGCGGAACCCACGGATGGACAAGATTCGGCCAGTACACGATGTACGTGTATCTGCTGCACTCGTTCGTGCTCTACCCGTTCCGCGAGTCCGGAATTCTGCGCAACGCCGAACCGACATGGCTCTGGCTGCCCATGGTCATCGTCCTGTCGGTGGCGCTCTCGGTCCTGCTCGCGACGTCCCCCGTGCGGTGGTTGTTCCGCCCGCTCATCGAGCCGCGGGCGAAGTGGCTGTTCTCGGACGGCCGCCTCTCGGCCGATGCTTCCCGCCGGGACGACCCGACCGGATCACGCAGGCCCCGCCAGGGCTGATCTCCATCGCGGCGCTCACTCGATGCGCAGGCGCTTCGCCCCGAGCACGATGTACCAGACCAGCAGCGCGAGCAGCAGTAGCTCGATGCCGATGTATCCGTAGTGCAACCAGGACTCCCCCGGGTCGCCACCGGCGATGACGATGTCGCTGCGCGCCGCGAGCGCAGGTCGCACGACGAACGACTCGACGACCATGAGCACCCACATCGCGCCGATGAGGAGCCAGCCGCCGCGCGTCTCGCGCGGGCGGGCCTGGGCGATGAGCGTGAGGACGACAAGAATGCCCCACCCCGCCGCCGCGAGAGCGACGAACACGAGACGTCCGATGCCCAGACCGAGCTCCGTGGTGATCCCCGGAGCCTGGAACTTCATGGGCGTCTCCATGAAAGCCAGCCCCACGACGAGGCCGATCCAGACGGCGGGCAGCACGAGACGGAGGCAGATCCAGATCCGAGGCATGCTGTCAGGATATCTTCTGGCATGACTCGTAACACAGGCCCCGCCGACGCCCGTTTCGATTTAGCCTCGGGGCATGGCTGATCTGAACCTCCCCATCCTCGACCTGTCCGAACTGGACCGCGGACCCGAGGCCGCAGCGCGATTCCGCGACGATCTGCGCAACGCGACCCACGAGGTCGGATTCTTCTACCTCACCGGAACCGGCGTGCCGACGGAGCTGTTCCGCCGCCTCCAGAAGGCCTCGCGCGATTTCTTCGCACTCCCGGAGGCTGACAAGCTCGCGATCGAGAACACGCGCAGCCCGCACTTCCGCGGGTACACGCGAATCGGTGGGGAGCTCACCGCCGGCAAGGTGGACTGGCGCGAGCAGATCGACATCGGCCCCGAGGCGGATGCTGTCGAGGGCGGCCCCGACTACAACCGTCTGATCGGTCCGAACCTGTGGCCGGCTGCACAGCCCGAGCTGCGCGGGGTCGTCGAGGAATGGCACGCCCGCCTCACGGAGGTCTCGCACACGCTGCTGCGCAGCTGGGCCCTCGCCCTCGGCGCAGAGGAGAACCACTTCGAGGCGGCATTCGCCGACCCGGCCACACTCATCAAGATCGTGCGATACCCCGGCACCGATGCCCCCGATCCCCAGCAGGGCGTCGGCGAGCACCGCGACTCCGGCGTGCTGACTCTGCTGTGGGTCGAGCCGGGCAAGGGCGGTTTGCAGGTCATGCGCGATGGCGCCTGGGTCGACGCACCTCCTGTCGACGACATGTTCATCGTGAACATCGGCGAGATGCTGCAGTTCGCCAGCGGCGGCCACCTCACGGCGACCAACCACCGTGTGATCTCCCCCGTGGCGCCGGACGACCGCATTTCCGTGCCGTTCTTCTTCAACCCGAGCCTCGATTCGGTGATGCCCGTGATCGATCTCCCCGAGGAGCTCCGCGACGGCGAGGGCGACACGACATCGGCCGGCGCCTACACGATCGCCGGGCTCTACGGCGAGAACGCCCTGCGCTACCGCCTGCGCGCCCACCCGAATGTCGCGGAGGCCCACCACGCGGACCTGCTCGCCGCATCCGCCTCCGAGTGATGGGCGATTAGCTTCCTCCCCGGAGACAACGGCCACAACCTCCCGATCAGCGGGGGTTGTGGCCGTTGCACTTTGACCATATGTTAACGAGCAATCACATCGGCCCGCAGCGTTCCCACGCGGATCGCAGCATCAATGATGATGTCCGCGGTCGGTCCGACGATCTCGGAAACAGGTGTCCTCATGCCAGAAATGAACCGCCGCACCGTGCTCACGCTGGGAGCCGCTCTCGGCCTCAGCGGAGTCCTCGCCCCGACCGCCGCCTGGTCGTGGTCCCCATCCCGCTCCATCCTCGGTTCCGGTGACGGCGCCGATCCGTCCTGGGTCTGGGACGACGATCTCGACCGCATCATGGCCGACGTCCTCATCAACGGACAGACCGGCGCCATCAACACCGCAATGGCGGCGTGGGTGAACAACAACGACCCGATCCCCGCGTCCTTCCCCGCAGAGCTGTCCGCGTTCCTCCAGCAAACGACGCAGCTGCCGCCCTGGGCCGATCGCACGAAGCTTCGCCTGGCGGCCGACTTCAATCGGCGCCGCGACCTGTACCTGTTCATGATCTACGGCATCGGCGGCGGCATCATGAGCACGTTCATCCCGCGCGAAGCCAAGTCGGTCTATTGGTCGAAGGGCGGCGCCGACATGCAGGATCGGGCCGCGAAGACATTCACCTTCGGATACGACCTGACCGACATCAACGCCTACGAGCCCGGCGGACAGATGATCGTGACCGGCAACAAGACCCGCATGGTGCACTCGGCCGTGCGGCATCTGCTCCCCCGGTCCCCGCATTGGAAGGCCGTCGCCGATGAGACGATCCCGATCAGCAACATGGACATCCTCGTCACCTTCCACAGCACCGGCACCTTCGCGCACAAGAAGATGAAGGAATGGGGCATCAGGATGACCCCCGCCGAGGAGGAGGCGTTCCTGCACCATTGGCAGGTCGCCCTGCACCTGCTCGGCGTGCAGGATCAGTACATCCCGGCGACGTGGGCCGATGCACATGCCCAATCCGACCAGGCGCTCACGCCGATCCTCTCGCCGACCATGGAGGGGAAGGCTCTCACCGAGGTTCTCCTCGGGCTCACGGCTCAGATCGACCGCGGCGTGACTCGCGGATTCCTCAACGAGTTCGCGCGCTATCAGCTCGGACACGACGTGGGCGATTGGCTGGGATTGAAGCGCGACTACATCTCTGCGGCGACGATCAAGAATGGCTGGCCCGCGTACATCAAGTTCCGCGAGGGCGTGCTGCCGATCGCGCCAGTATCGACGACGCTGTTCGACAAGCTCATCAAGGGCATCGCCATGGCTTTCCTCAACAAGGGCGAGTCCGGGAAGACCACCCCGATCACGATCCCGGACGGAAACCGCCCGAGCTGATATCTCCCCCGAAACCGATCGCCGGGTGCGCTGGGGCACCCGGCGATCGCCGTTTCAGAACGAGGGCCTGCCGCCGAACTCGACGATCTCCTGCAGTGCGGCGAGGTGCGCGGTGAATGCGCGAGCGCCCTTCACCGTCGCCCGCACCCAGGTGCGCGGCCGACTGCCGACCTCCCCACGGCGCGAGACGATGTACCCGGCGGCACTCAGATGCGAGATGGACTTGCTGAGCGCGGAGTCTCCGACCTGGAGGATTCCGGCCAGGGTCGCGAAATCGAGGATGTCGCCGTCGAGGAGCGCGGCCATGAGCGAGAACCGGATGGGACTGGCGAAGTTGTCATCCAGTCGCAGACGCGGATGCTGTTCAGTCATCGATTCCGCTCCGGAAGGATGCCGCGATGAATGCGGCGAGGATGCCCACTGCCACGATGGCCACGGCCACCGCGTGCTCGGCCATCGCTTCCGGCACGACCAGCGCGGCGGTCAGCAGCACAGCACTGGCAGCGAATGTCGCCCACTGCGCTCCGGCCCACACGGCGCCGAGCGCCGGCATGCGGGATGAGATGCGACCGATGCACCACAGCGCGAGATAGCCGATCATGAACACCAGTGCTCCCGTGGAGATCAGAGAGAGATCACCCTGTGACCACAGCACGAACAGGATCATTCCGGACATGGCGGCACCGACCGCCATGGTCGCGATACGTTCGTTCCGCGTGAGCGCGCGTCGTCGCACCGGCTCGGCGATGCGCGGCGAGCGGATCAGAGCGCGCACCGCGGGTGCTCCGAACGCCACCAGCGCCAACAGCCCCGGCAGGAACCGCAGCGCCATGGGTACCGGCTCGAGCAGCACCGCGACATAGACGACGATGAGGACGATCGAGACGAGGACGACCGCGACGATGCTCCATGGCCTGCGGCGGGAGATGGCGACCCCGGGGGCCGCGATGGCTCCGATGCTCTCGCGTCGTTCGGCGCTGAGCTGAAGCCAGATGAGGAAGAGGCCCAAGCAGAAGATGAAGCGCGAATCGGTGACCGTGGTGAAGGCGCCGACCGTGAGGTAAACCGCGATCACCACGGCCTCGATCACGGCGAAACGGGCGATACGGCGACGATCGAGCAGATTCTCCCGCCGCATCTGGACGGCTTCGTACTCGGCGATGTACGCGTGCGCAGCCTCCGCGCTCGGAGCGGCGAAGGGCTCAGCACCCTCCATCGGTTTCTGGTCCATCATGGCCCGCTTCCTCTGCGCCAATAAGTTTCCTGATGGAAAGCTATCAAGATTTCCAACGAGAAAGCAAAAGGTCACGCGGGAGATCGCGTTCTCGATACGACTGCTGCACCACGCGACGCATTCCTGACGAGGAACCGTCGCGGACAGCATCCGGGAATGACGAAGGCCGCCCCACACCTGGGGCGGCCTTCTCAAGAATGTTCTGCGCGATTGAACGCTGATCGCTTAGCGGCGCAGTCCAAGCTTCTCGATGAGCGCACGGTAACGTGCAATATCGACATCCTGGAGGTAGCCGAGCAGTCGACGGCGCTGACCGACGAGCAGGAACAGGCCACGACGCGAGTGGTGGTCGTGCTTGTGCTCCTTGAGGTGCTCAGTGAGGTCCTTGATGCGCTGCGACAGCATCGCAACCTGCACCTCGGGGGAACCGGTGTCACCGGGGTGCGTCGCGTACTCTTCGATGATCGCCTTCTTGACGTCTGCTTCCAGTGCCATAAATTCGATCCCCTCTCACTCATTGCGCGGCGCCCGACGCCTGATGCGTGGACTCTCTTTATCCGCGGCCGATCAAACGGCAACCTGAAAAGTCTACCAGCACCGAGGCGGCGCAGAGGACACCGGGTCCAGCCAGATAGCCTCGATGAGTGCACAACGCCCTGATCGATCTGCGCCCGTTCCGAGCGAGCGCCCCCTTCACCCGCATGTGGATCGGCTCCACCCTCGCCGGCCTCGGCGGGCAGCTCACTCTCGTCACCATCATGCTGCACGTCTTCGATCTCACCGGCAGCACGTTCGCCGTTTCCATAGTCGCGGTCGCCGGCCTCGTCCCGATGATCATCGCGGGCCTCTACGGCGGCATGCTCGCGGACGCCTTCGACCGGCGCATCGTCGCGCTCATCGCGGCCGTCATCACCTTCGCTTCCACTCTGATGCTCGCGATCCTCACCTGGGCGCACATGGAGACGATCTGGTGGCTGTACATCCTCAGCGTCGTGAACGCCGCAGCCAACTCCGTCGGAATGGCAACGCGCAGCGCCATCACCCCGCGCCTGCTCCCCCGCGACCTGCTCGCGCCCGCAGCCGCCCTGCACGGCATCACGATCGGCATGATGGTCATGGTCGGCCCGGCCCTCGCAGGCATCCTCGTCGCGACGACCGGATATGGATGGACCTACACGATCGACGTCGTCCTGATGATGGCGATGTTCCTGGGCCTGTGGACCCTGCCCCCGCTTCGCCCGGAGGGTGTCATCGTCAAACCAGGGCTGGCGTCGCTCATCGACGGCTGGCAGTTCCTCAAGCGCGCGAAGAACATCCGGATGCAGTACCTGATCGACATCACCGCCATGACCTTCGGTCAGCCCGTGGCCCTCTACCCCGCGCTCGGCACTGTCCTGCTCGGAGGCGGAGCGATCACGACCGGCGCCCTCACCGCCGCCGTGGCCGTGGGCACCTTCCTGTCAAGCCTGTTCTCCGGTCGAATCGTCCGGTACCGATGGCACGGCCGTGGCATCCAACGGGCCGTCCAGGTCTACGGCCTGTCGATCCTCGCCTTCGGCGCTGTGCTCCTCGCCGGAACCGCACTGCCTCCCGTGAGCGAGAACACGGCGAACATCGGTCTGATCATCGCCGCATGCATCGCCCTGGCCGTCTCCGGAGCATCCGACAACGTCAGCGCGATCTATCGCAACACGATGATGCAATCCTCGGTGCCCGACAGCATCCGCGGGCGCCTGCAGGGCATCTTCATCGTCGTCGTCACCGGCGGCCCGCGCGTCGGCGCCCTCTACGTCGGCGCGCTCACGACCGTCACGGCACTGTGGTTCCCACCATTGCTGGGCGGGTTCGCCGTGATCGCCGTGGTCGCGCTCCTCGTGCGCCTGACACCGCGCTTTCGCTCCTACGACGCGGAGAACCCCGAGCCCTGATGGGCCCGGGGTCCTCGAAGGACGACCTCAGTCCTGCTGCAGCGCCGCCTGCAGATCGAGGCCGATCGTGATCTCCTTGCCGACGAGAACACCGCCGGTCTCGAGCGCTGCGTTCCAGGTCAGGCCGAAGTCTTCGCGGTTGATGACGGTCTTCGCTGACGCGCCCGCCTTGTAGTTGCCGTAGGGGTCCTGGCCGAAGCCGCCGAAGTCCAGCTCGAAGGTGACGGGCTTCGAAACGCCGCGGATGGTCAGGTCTCCATCGATGAGCAGGTCGCCGTTCTCGACGCGGGCGCCGGTGGAGACGAACTCCATCGTCGGGTGATTCTCGACGTCGAAGAAGTCGGCGGAGCGCAGGTGGCCGTCGCGTCCCTCATCCTGAGTGTCGATCGAGGCGACGTCGACGGACGCCGTGACCGATGTCTCCAGCGGGTTCTCCGGCGCGACGAGCGTTGCGCTCTTGACGCCGAAGGTGCCGCGCACCTTCGAGATCATCATGTGGCGGACGCTGAAGGTCACCTCGCTGTGCGAGGGGTCCAGGATCCAGGTGCCGGAGCGGTAGCCGGGGATGTCGATGGTGCTCATGGTTTCTCCTTCAAGCGTCGGGGCCGAATGTCGGCGTTCACCGAGGTGACAACTCTTATGCGATTGAATATATTCCGGTTTCGTGTAAAAAAATTCGGCCCTGCTCACCGGAGACGGGAGCAGAGCCGATGAGCATCGCGCTGATCAGCCGACGGCGACCAGATCGATGATGAAGATGAGGGTCTTCCCCGAAAGGAAATGGCCGGCCCCGGCCGGACCGTAGGCCAGGTGCGGCGGAATCACGAGCTCACGGCGTCCGCCGACCTTCATGCCGGGGATCCCCTCCTGCCAGCCCTGGATCAGTCCGCGCAGCGGGAACTGGATGGTCTCGCCACGACCCCAGGAGGAGTCGAACTCTTCCCCGGAGTCGTACTCGACACCGGCGTAGTGAACCGTCACGGTGTCGCCGGGCTTCGCCTCAGCGCCGTCGCCCACGATGATGTCACGGATGACGAGCTCTGCGGGAGCGGGACCGGAGGGTGCGTCGAACTCAGGCTTTGTGCGTTCAGTCATGACTCCATACAACCCGAGCACGAAGGCCCCGGTCAACGCCACAGCGACAGCCGAGAGCGAACACCCCGACCGGATCGCCCCGGAGGGGTATTGACTTCCTCGCACGGGCGAGGCACCCTGGTGTCAGATCAGCTCAGCGCCCGGGAGACTCGCAGGCATCGCCGCAGCACCGGGCGCTGAGTCTTTCCTCCGGTGCCCGCAGTAGGGATCAGTACGCGAGCAGCGCCGCGCGCGTCGCGCGGGTGCGCACCAGCAGCGCCTGCTCATCCGCAGGAGCCAGGGGATCGCGTCCCGTGATCGCCCGCTGGCGCACGGCCGCCAGTGCCGTCGCATCCTTGATGAACTGCTTCATCAGCATCCGACGATCCCCCCGAAGCGAAGCCGCCCATCGCAGGCCCGCCGCCCGACCGTTGGGCGTCGCGAGCATCGTGACCTCCTCCGGAGTGAACCAACCGGCCTGCGCATACTCGCCGAGCCGCTCGCGCGTCACACGCGCCTCCTCCTTGCGCAGCGCCACGATCGCCAGGATGAACCCGATGAACAGCGGCACCTGAAGCGTCACATACAGCCACATGAAGTCCGCGAAGATTGTCGAGCCGTTCCAGAACCCGTGCAGGAGCATCGCCCCGATCACACCGATCGTCCCCGCCCGTAGAACGGCAGTGCGCGTCCCATGCCGACGCGCGGCCAAGCCCATCGCGAAGCCGGTGAGAGCGGTGAACATCGCATGCGCGAAGGGAGACATCAGGCCACGCAGGACGAATGTCGCCGTCAGATGCGCTCCCCCGCCCTCGATGAGGCTGATCGCGAAGTACTGGATGTTCTCCGTGAAGGCGAAGCCGCCGCCGATGAGAGCGCCGTACACGATCCCGTCGATAGGACCGTCAAAAGCACGGCGGCCGATCAGGAACACGAGGAAGATGCCGAGCCCCTTGGCCAGCTCCTCGACGACGGGCGCCTGGATCACCGCACTCAGCGTCTCGGCGCGCATCCCTATCGCAAGCGTGATCGCCAGATCAACCAGCAGGGTGATCGCGATCGCTGCAATGGCACCCCAGCAGATCGCGAACGCGATGAGAGACTTCGGCTCCGGCTCCCACCGATCGATGAGCCGAACGCCGAGGAAGACGATGGCCAAGGGCACCAGCGCCAGAAGCAGCCCGATGCCGGACGCGATAATGCCCAGAGCCCAGATGAAATATCCCGTGAGGACGATCAGCACGAATCCCAGGATGCCGAATAGCCAGACAGACGCGGAGCGCCCAGCGCGCGCGGGAACCGGCATCGGCGGCAGCGCAGCGGACGGGGCCGGGGCCACCGGGGCCGGCGGCGTGTACAGGGCCGGCTGAGCCAGCGGCGAAGCATACGGCCAGCTGCTCGGAGCGACCGGCCCCGCACCGGGCTGCGAAGCGTGATGCGGATGTGACGGTCCTCCGAGAGTCATATGAAAAGCCTAGAGGTACTCACCAGCCTTCCCCGGTACCGGCACCGGTAGCGTAGAGACATGCGTTTCGCCCATCTGCGCCGCTCAGAGCATGACGAGATCCATCTCGTAGTCATCGACGACACCGACGCCATCCTCGTAGCCGATCTCATCTCCCCCGCCCCGCGGACACTGCAAGACCTCATCGAGGGCGGCGACGACGCACTCCAGCAGGTGCGCGCGGCATTGCGCGACAACGATGCCCCGCGCCATCCCGTCGACGAACAGGTCTACGCCTCCGCCGTGCTGAACCCGCCCGTCGTCATTGCGATCGGACTGAACTACGCCGCGCACTCGAGCGAGCTGGGGCTCAAGACCGACACGGCGCCGACCGTGTTCAACCTGTGGCCGAACTCCCTCACCGGGCACGAATCGACCACCGGCTGGCCGCGCAGCCTCAGCGAATCGATCGATTACGAGGCAGAGCTCGGTGTGATCATCGGAAAGCCGGCGCACGACGTCGCCGAGGGCGACGCGCTCGCCCACGTGTGGGGCTACACGGTGGTCAACGACATCACAGCGCGCGACATCCAGTTCGCCGAGGCCCAGTGGTCGCGGTGCAAGTCCTTCGACGGCTTCACCCCCACCGGCCCCGTCGTCGTCACCGCCGACGAGATCCCCGACCCGCAGGACCTGCATATCTGGACCGTCGTCGATGGCCACACCGTGCAGGATGCGAGCACCGGGCAGATGGTTCGTCCCGTCTCGAAGCTGATCGCCCACCTGTCCCAGTCGGCGACCCTTCTGCCGGGCACGCTGATCTCCACCGGAAGCCCCGGCGGCGCCGGATACTCCCGCGAACCGCAGATCTTCCTGCGCGACCGTTCCACCGTCACCGTCGGAATCGACGGGATCGGCGAGCTCACCACGCACTGCCGCATCTACGGCTGATCGTCGTTGCGCCCGGGGTTCCCCCCGGGCGCAACGCCCCTCAGATCTGGATCATGTCCTCCGGCGGGATCACGGTGATCGCCGAGGTGACCGCCTCCAGGCCCGACAACCGTGCCGGAGACAGCTGCTTCGTGACCTCTTCGCGCGACATCAGCTCGGCCTCGACCACCAGATCCGCGACATTGCGGTTCGTCAACAGCGCAGTTTTTGCCAGAGCCGCGGCCGCCGAATAGCCGATGAACGGCGTCAGCGCCGTGATCACGCCGACCGAGGCGCCGACCATCGCGCCCAGGCGACCCTCGTTGGCCGTGATCCCGTCGACGCAGTTCACGCGCAACGTCCACATCGCCTGGCGCATCCAAGTGATGGACTGGAAGATCGAATGAGCGATCACCGGCTCGAAGGCGTTCAGCTGCAACTGACCGGATTCGACCGCCATCGTGACCGTCGTGTCGGCACCGACCACGGCGAAGGCGACCTGGTTGACGACCTCGGGGATCACCGGGTTCACCTTGCCCGGCATGATGCTGGAGCCCGCTTGCTTGGCGGGAAGGTTGATCTCGCCGAAGCCCGCCTGCGGGCCGGAGGAGAGCAGGCGCAGGTCGTTGCAGATCTTCGAGAGCTTGATGGCGTTGCGCTTGAGCGACGAGGAGAACGACATGAAAGCGCCCGTGTCGCTGGTGGACTCGACGAGGTCGGTCGCCGTCTCCAGCGGCAGGCCGGAGATCTCCTGCAGATGCCGAAGCACCGCCGGGGCGTAGTCGACGTGGGTCGTGATCCCCGTGCCGATCGCCGTCGCGCCCATGTTGATCTCGAACAGCAGCTTGGCGTTCTCGGACAGTCGCGACTGATCCTCGTCGAGGGTGGTCGCGAAACCGTGGAACTCCTGTCCCAGGGTCATGGGCACGGCATCCTGAAGCTGGGTGCGTCCGACCTTGAGGACATCGTGGAATTCGACCGCCTTGCCCAGGAATGAGCGCCGGAGCAGATCCAGCTCGTCGAGGAGCGAGCGCAGATTGAGCGAGAGACCGATCTTGATCGCCGTGGGGTAGACGTCGTTGGTCGACTGGCTCCGGTTCGTGTGATCGATCGGGGATAGGAAGGCGTAGTCACCCTTCTCGCGCCCCGCCATCTCGAGGGCGATGTTGGTGATGACCTCGTTCGCGTTCATGTTCGTCGAGGTGCCCGCACCGCCCTGGATCACGCCGACTGTGAACTGGTCGTGGAACTCCCCGTCGATGACGCGCTGCGCGGCGGCATCAATCAGGTCAGCGCGCTGTGCGTCGATCACGCCGATCTGCTTGTTGGCACGGGCGCTGGCCTGCTTGACCATGGCCAGGCCCCGGATCAGATCGGGATAGACCGAGATCGGCCGCTTCGAGATCGGGAAGTTGGCATCGGCTCGAGCAGTATGGATGCCCCAGTACGCCTCAGCGGGGATCTCCATGCTCCCGAGGGAGTCGGTCTCTGTACGGGTGGGCGCGGCAGAAGCCATGTCACATCCTTGTGGGTCGTGGCGATATCAGGGATATCGCCAGTCTACGCCCGCAGGATGCTGAGGGTCAGAGACCCACGACGATGATGATGATCCCAGCCAGCACAGCGATGGCGCACACCGCGAAGCAGCCGTACGCGCCCCACAGGGAGAGCTTCTTCTGCCCCTCGGTGAGCGGACTCTTCTTCGCCTGCTTCGCCGCCTGCTTGGCCGCGCGCCGTGCTTCCTTCTCGCTGATCACCGCGATCGCATCGGTGAACTCGACGGGTGTGACCACCGGTGCGTGCCCGGCGCGAACCATCAGCCGCAACCCCAGCGCATAGAAGGTGACGATCGCCGCTGCTCCGAGGAGAGCTGCGATGAAGACGTGCAGGAACGCATCCCAGTCGATGACCACGCTCATGCGCCGGCCTCCTTGTCGGTTGCCGGAGAGGAGTCCTCGGTGGCATTCGCCGCCTGCTTCTTCGCCTTCTTGTCACGGGACTTGGCCTTCGCCTTCGCGTCGGCCTTCGCCTTCTCACGGCCCTCGGCCTTCGCCTTCGCGCGCGCCTTCGCCTCGGCCTTGGCATCGAGGATGCGCTGCTGACGACGCGTCGGCGGCGGGTTCTCGGGAAGCTCGATCGCGTGACCGGACTCGGCGACATCGCTCATCGCGTTGTCGGGCGTGACCGCGTTGACCTTCGAGCGCAGGTACAGGCCGATGATGACGACGAGCGCGAGGACCGCGTCGATCGCCACTCCCCAGTTCCCGAGCCACACGACCATGAGCGCCGCGATGGCGCCCACGGACGCGGCAGCGGGCAGCGTGAGCAGCCAGCCGATGGCGATGCGCCCGGCGGTGCCCCAGCGGACAGCCGAGCCGCGGCGACCGAGGCCGGAACCGATCACCGAGCCGGAGGCGACCTGCGTGGTCGACAGGGCGAATCCGAGCGCGCTGGAAGCGAGGATGGTGGCCGCCGTCGAGCTCTCCGCCGCGAAGCCCTGCGCCGGCTTGACGTCGGTGAGGCCCTTGCCGAGCGTGCGGATGATGCGCCAGCCACCGAGGTACGTGCCCAGCGCGATCGTCACGGCACAGGCGATGATGACCCAGAGGTACGGATCGGCGTGATCGGAGCTCTGCCAGCCGATCGTGATGAGGGCGAGGGTGATGACGCCCATGGTCTTCTGCGCGTCGTTGGTTCCGTGCGCGAGCGCCACGAGCGACGAGGTGAAGATCTGTCCCCAGCGGAAGCCGTCGCGGCCATCCGGCTTGCCGTCGTAGCGGCGCGTGACCGAGTAGGCGATCTTCGTCGCGGCGAACGCGATGATTCCCGCCGTCAGCGGCGCGATCAGCGCAGGCAGAACGATCTTGGAGAGCACCATGCCGAAGTCGATGCCGCCCAATCCCACGCCGACGAGCGTGGCGCCGATCAGACCGCCGAACAGCGCATGCGAGGAGCTGGAGGGCAGCCCCAGGAGCCAGGTGAGCATGTTCCAGGTGATCGCGCCGATGAGACCGGCGAAGATCACGGCCAGGAATAGCTCGGCGCCGGCTTGGAGGATCGAGGCCTCGTTGATGATGCCGTGCGAGACGGTCTTGGAGACCTCTGTCGACAGGAATGCGCCGATGAGGTTGAGCACCGCGGCCAGCAGGACGGCCGTCTTGGGCTTCAGAGCACCGGTCGCGATGGGCGTGGCCATCGCATTCGCGGTGTCATGGAAGCCGTTGGTGAAGTCGAAGAAGAGTGCCAGCAAGATGACCAGCACGACAATGAGGACTGCGGTTTCCACCGTTTGCTTTCGGTTCGACGAAGAAGGGAGATGCCGACGTGATCGGCGTGACGAACGAAGAGTTCACCGCGGGTTTTTCTTCCGTTAACCGGCCCCGATAAATCCTCGCACCGACATCGCCTCCGGTCAACTCGACAGCGGCTAGCGTTGACTCGTGACGAATGCTCCGATTGCCGCCCGCCGCTCCCAGCTCCGCACCCACCACGGGGATGTCTTCGACGACCCCTACGAGTGGATGCGCGAGAAGGAGTCCCCCGAGCTCATCTCCCACCTCGACGCCGAGAACGCGCACACCGATGCCATGACGGCTCATCTGGAGCCGCTGCGGGAGCAGATCTTCCAGGAGATCAAGGGGCGCGTCCAGGAGACCGACCTCTCCGTCCCGACCCGCCGCGGCGACTGGTGGTACTACAGCCGCAGCGAAGAGGGCGCTCAGTACAGCATCCACTGCCGAGCCGCTGCTGCGCCGGACGACTGGACTCCCCCGGTCCTCGAGCCCGGCGTCCCGGTGCCCGGCGAGCAGATCCTGCTCGACGGCAACGCCGAGGCCGAGGGGCACGAGTTCTTCTCCCTCGGCTCTTTCGCGACCTCCGACGACGCGACCAGGCTGCTGTGGGCACCCGACTACGAGGGCGATGAGCTCTACACGATCAAGGTGCGCGACCTCACCACCGGCGAGACGCTCGCAGATGAGATCCCCCGCACCGGCGGCGGCTTCTTCACTCCCGACGGCAACGCCATCATCTACACGACTCGCGACGAGGCCTGGCGCCCCGACACCCTCTGGCTGCACCGTTTGGGCACCGATGTCGCGGACGACGTGAAGCTGTTCCACGAGCCGGATGAGCGATTCTGGCTCGGGGCCGGGATCACCCGCAGCCGCCGCTACCTCGTCATCGGCGTCGGTTCGAGCGTCACGAGCGAGGAGTATCTCGTCGACCTCGCCGGCGACATCACCGCCGAGCCCCGGCTCGTCTGGCCACGCACCGAGGGCGTCGAATACTCGCTCGAGCACGCCGTGGTCGACGGCGAGGACCGGCTCTACATCCTGCACAACGACAACGCACTCGACTTCGAGCTCGTCTCGGTCTCCGCCGCCGACCCCCGCGGTCAGCGGCGGGTCGTCGTGCCTCATACGCCGGGGCGTCGGCTGCTGGATGCGGACTGCTTCCGCGACTTCGCGGTCCTCGCCTATCGCAGCGAGGGCCTCGAGCGGATCGGACTTCTCGACTACGCCACGGATACCGTCGAGGAACTCGCCTTCGAGGAGCCCCTGTTCTCCGCCTGGCCCGCCGGGAACCCGGAGTGGCATGCGCCGTTCCTCCGCCTCGCGTACGCCTCGTTCGTCACGCCCAGCACCGTGTACGACCTGGATCTCGCGACCCGCGACCTCGTGCTGCGCAAGCGCCAGCCTGTGCTGGGGGGCTTCGAGCCGGGCGCCTACGCGCAGGAGCGGCGATGGGCCACAGCGTCCGATGGCACACGTGTGCCGATCTCCCTCGTGTGGAAGACGTCCTTCGGCTCCCCCGGCGACGAGACCCGTCCCGTGCACCTGTACGGATACGGGTCCTATGAGCACTCCATCGATCCCGGATTCTCCGTGGCCCGCCTCAGCGAACTCGATCGCGGCGTGATCTTCGCCGTGGCGCACGTACGCGGCGGCGGAGAGATGGGCAGGCAGTGGTACGAGGACGGCAAGCTCCTGGCCAAGAAGAACACCTTCACCGACTTCGTGGCCTGCGCACAGCACCTCGTCGACAGCGGCGTCACCAGCGCCGATCGTCTGGTCGCCGAGGGCGGCAGCGCCGGTGGCCTGCTCATGGGGGCTGTCGCGAACCTCGCGCCCGAAGCGTTCGCCGGAATCCTCGCATCCGTGCCGTTCGTCGATCCGCTGACGAGCATTCTCGACCCGTCTCTTCCCCTGACAGTTATCGAATGGGACGAGTGGGGCGACCCTCTTCACGGTGCGGACGTGTACGCGTACATGAAGTCGTACAGCCCCTACGAGAACGTCCGCGAGGGCGCTGCCTACCCGCGCATCCTCGCCATGACCTCGATCAACGACACCCGCGTCCTGTACGTCGAGCCCGCGAAGTGGGTCGCCCGGCTGCGGGAGGCCGGCGCGGCGGACGTGCTCCTCAAGTGCGAGATGGCTGCCGGCCACGGCGGTGTCAGCGGCCGCTACAACTCCTGGAAGGAGCGGGCGTTCGAACTCGCCTGGATGTTCGACGTGCTCGGCCTGGCCTGACTCCGGTCCACGATGACGATGCCGCCCCGGGAACATCCCCGGGGCGGCATCGTCAGGAGAGAGGATCAGCCGAAGAGCGCTGCGGCCTCGTCATAGCGGTAGCGCGGCACGGTGTTCAGCTCTCCGAGCGCCTCCTCGAACGGCACCCGGACGATGTCGGTCCCCTTCATGGCGACCATCTGCCCCCAGGCGCCCTCGACGATCGCGTCGGCGGCGTGCAGCCCCAGACGCGTGGCGAGGACGCGGTCGAAGCCCGAAGGCGAGCCGCCTCGCTGGATGTGGCCGAGGATCGTGGCACGGGTCTCAACACCCGTGATCTGCTCGATGAGCGGCGCGAGCTGGTCGCCGATCCCGCCCAGGCGCGGACGGTTAAAGGCGTCCAGCCCCTTATCGCTGTAGGCCTCGTCCATCCCCTCGAGCTTGAAGCCCTCCGAGACGACGACCAGCGGTGCGCGTCCGCGGTCGTGGGCGCTCGTGACCTGCGCGGCGATCTCATCGATCGACATGGGCACCTCGGGGATGCAGATCACGTGCGCGCCGGCGGCCATGCCCGCGTGCAGGGCGATCCAGCCCACGTGGCGGCCCATGACCTCGGCGACCATGCAGCGCTGGTGGGAGTCACCGGTGGTGCGCAGGCGGTCCATCGCGTCGGTGGCGATGTTGACGGCGGTGTCGAAGCCGAACGAGTAGTCAGTGGCGCGCAGGTCGTTGTCGATGGTCTTCGGAACGCCGAGCACGTTCAGCCCGTCCTTCGCGAGCCGGTCGGCCGCCGCGAGGGTGCCCTCGCCGCCGATCGCGACGATGCCGTCGATCTTGTGCCCGTAGAGGGTCTTGGCAATGTTCTCCGCACCGCCGCGGTCGCCCTCGTAGGGGTTCGTGCGGCTGGTGCCGAGGATCGTGCCGCCGACCTTCGAGAGTCCCTTGACCTCGTGGCGCGTCAGCGGCATGAAGTCGCCCTCGACGACGCCGCGCCATCCGTCACGGATTCCGACGAACTCGAGATCGTAGGTGGTGGTCCCCTTGAGGACGATTCCGCGGATGACCGCGTTGAGGCCGGGGCAGTCGCCGCCGCTGGTGAGGATGCCGATCTTCATGCTGCTGCCTTCAGACGTTTCGAGGGGAGGTGGTCGGGCGACGTTGCCTGTTCTCGACCCTAGTGGGCATCCGCCCCCAGACGCCATTCGAGGACGATGAGAATCCACGATCTTGCTTCCGTGAGACATCTGATTTCACGGAACTTCGATAAAACGACGAAAAAGACGCAAAAAGGGGCGTAAGAATCCAAATTCTTACGCCCCTTGAGCGAGGGTGTCAGTCCCCGAGAGCCTCCCGCAGCAGATGCATGAGCGCCGCCAGCTGCACCGACTCGCTCGCCGTCTCATCGACGGCCTCACCGTCGAGGGCCCGGGCGGCGAGCCCCTGCTTCTGATCGATGAGCTCGGCGATCTTCGTATCGATCGTGTGCGCCGCGATGATCCGCCACGCCGTGACCGGTTCATCCTGACCGATGCGGTGGACCCGGTCGATCGCCTGGGTCTGTTCGGCAGCGGTCCAGCTCAGCTCGGCGAGAACGACGTTGGATGCCGCCTGCAGGTTGAGTCCGACGCCGGCCGCGGTGAGCGAGCACACGGCGATGCCGACGTTCTCATCGCCGTTGAAGTCGTCGATCGCCTGCTGGCGCGCGGGCGTCGACTGGTCGCCGCGGATCGAGACATAGCGGATGCCGGATGCCGCGAAGTGCGCCTCCGCCTGATCCATGACGTCGATGTGCTTCGCGAAGAAGACGACCTTGCCCACGGAGCGCTGCAACTGCGCCGCGTAGTCGGCGGAGAGCACGGCCTTCGCCTGGCCGATCTTGCGCACCATGGTGAAGACGTTGTCTCCCCCGGCGCCGGCGGCCTTCGATTCCTCGAGCTCGCCCGTCGCGACCAGACGGACGATGTCCTCGTCGATCATCCCCTGAGACAGGTTTCGGGAGCGCGCATCGCCCCGGTCCCCGCGGGCCTCCACGATCCGGCGGTACTTTGCGGCCAGACGCTCGCCGAGCTCGCGCTCCGCCTGACGGATGCTGCGGCCGAAGTCGTCATCGAGCTGCACCGGCAGGTCGGCGACGAGCTTGTCCGGCAGGTCGGCGGCGACGTCCTTCTTCTTGCGACGGACGATGCCCATCGAGATGACGGCGTCACGCGCTTCGGGATAGAAGGCCTTGTCGGCGGGGGTGTGACCGGTCGCGTCGAGCTTCTCCATGAGCTCGGGGCCGGGCTTCTCCCCCGTCGTCCAGCCCAGGAAACGCCAGATCGCGTCGAAGTCCTCGACGTCGTTGATCAGCGGTGTTCCGGTCAACGCCATCAGGAGCGGGTTGCGCATGCGCTCACGGATCCGCGAGGCGAGCGCGAGAACGTTCTGCGACCGCTGAGAGGAGAGGTTCTTGATGAAATGCGCCTCATCGACGACCATGCCCTTCAGCCCGATCTCGCCGAGCCACGACAGATGACGGTCGAGGATCTCGTAGTTCACGATGAAGACATCGGCGAAGGCATCCACGTCCTGGCCATCGCCCTGGATCACGGTCGCACGGCGCTGCGGCGTCCAGCGCTCGACCTCGCGAGCCCAGTTCATCTTCACGACGTTGGGCACCACGACCAGCAGCGGGTAGGCATCCGCCAGCGACGCCGCGAGCACGGACTGCGCGGTCTTGCCGAGGCCGGGCTCATCGGCCAGCAGGAAGGCGCGGTGCCCGGCGCGCACGGATTCGAGGAAGCGCGACTGGTGGACCATGATCTCCAGCCCGCGCGGGGAGATGTGATCGTACTCCGGGACGGGAGGCAGCTCCATGGTCGCGGATGCTCCGCCCGCACCGGTCTCGAAGGCCTTGTACAGGGGGCCCATGAGCTCCCAGTCATCCAGGCGTCGCCGGGGTGTGCTCGTCGCGCGCGGCGTCAGATCCGGCGCGAGGAAGGGATTCGCGAGCTGCCGCGCCTCCAGCGACGGAGGCGTCACCTGTCGCTCGGCCAGAGCGGCCGGGACCACCGGTTCGCGAACAGGTGCCACATCGGTGATGACGAGCTCCTCCGGAGCGAGCTCCGCGCCCGACTCGAGCAGCCAGTCGCGGCGCATGCGCTTGGCAACCGGGCTCGTGGCCTGATCCGCCTCGAGGAGCTGGATCAGGGAGGTGTCGCGCGCCGCCGTCTTCGCGAGGATCGTCGCGACGCCGTCGAGACGCTTGAGCAGTTCTGCGCGCGCCGAGTCGCCGAGCGCAGCATCCGCCTTCACCCGGGCGCGCTCCTCGCGCACCAGGAAGGCGATCACCTGGAACTTGACCCGGTTCGTCGGCCCGAGCTTTCCGCGTTGCGTCTTGGCCTCGATCTCACGCACCTTGCGGGCGAGGATGGGAATCAGCGGGGCCTCGTCATCACGACGGGATGTCTTCTTGCGCCGCGTCGCGGCGGTTGCCGTAGTCGGCATGCTCCTCCTGAGCGTGAAATACCGAAACGCCGTTCAGAGGCGAATCGTGCCGTACGTATCGTCCGCGTGTGGCGCGAGCCAGGACCGTGCGGACGTCCTCGGGTTCGTGTCGCGGTGCCGATGAGGCGGGCGTACGGGGTGAACCCGCGGACAGTTTACGGCATCCTGCCGAGAAAACGCAGGAGCGCCGGGCCCCTCGGCCAGGATCTCAGGTCTCAGAAGACCCGAGCAGCAGCGTCCGCGCCGCGACGACGTCGGCAGCCATCTGCGTCATCAGCTCTTCGATGCCGTTGAAGGCAACCATTCCGCGCAGCCGCTCGACGAATTCGACCGACACATCATGTTCGTACAGGTCGAGCGAATCCTCATCGATGACATGAGCCTCGACCTGACGCACCAGCACATCGTCGAACGTCGGATTCGTGCCCACCGACACCGCCGCCGGATGACGGATGCCGGTGTCATGGTCGACCAGCCAGCCGGCGTAGACGCCATCGGCCGGGACGAAGGCATCGACGCGCTCCGAGAGGTTCGCCGTCGGGAAGCCGAGCTCGCGCCCGCGCTTGAGCCCGTGCACCACCTCCCCGCGCACATCGACCGAACGCCCGAGGACTTGAGCCGCGGCGCGCACATCGCCGGCCGCGAGCAGCTCGCGCACCCAACTCGAGGAGACGCGTCGGTCGGAGCCCTCGATGTAGACGTCCTCGACGACATCGACCGTGAATCCGTAGCGCGGCCCCAGCTCCCGCAGCAGATCCGGGGTGCCGGCGCCGCGGTGCCCGAAACGGAAGTCCTCTCCCACGAGCACCGCAGTCACCTGCAGAGCGCCCACGAGGATCTGCTCGACGAACGCCTCCGCGCTCAGCGAAGCCAGAGCCTCATCGAATGCCAGAACGAGCGTGGCATCCAGGCCCAACTCCCCCAGCAGCTCGAGCTTGCGCTCGACCGACACGACGTTGTCGGGGCACAGATCCGGGCGCAGCAGAGCGAGCGGGTTGCGGTCGAACGTCACGGCGACTGCGCGAGCACCGGTGGTGGCGGCATCCGCCTGCAGACGGGAGATCACCTCTCGGTGTCCGGCATGCACGCCATCGAATTTGCCGATCGCGACGGCCGAGGGGCCGAAGTCCGCCGGCACCTGCGCCGGGTCTCGGAAGACGATCACGCAGTCGCCTCCGCCGGAGCATCGTGCACGGTCAATGCCGGGCGGTGCTTGCTCAGCCACCACAGTCCGAAGATCGGCAGAACGAGCGGGATGAACACATAGCCGCGGCCGAACATCGACCAGACCGAGTCGTGCTGGAAGAGGTCGGGGGCGAGGATGCTGAGGGCGCCGACGACGATCACGCCGACCAGCTCGAAGACGATCGCGACCCACGCGACCGTGTACCAGCCCCGCCTCCCCGCCAGGATCAGCGCGAGCGTCGCCAGGATGTAGACGACAGCGGCCGCGGCGGACAACGAATACGCCAGCGGCGCCTCGTCGAATTTGCGGACGACCTGCACGAAACTGCGTCCCGTCGCGGCCATGGCCATGACGGCGTAGACGATGACGAGGACACGACCGATTCCGGTCATCCGAGAGCGGGGTTCGATGGAGCTCATAGCGTGCTCCATTCTATGCGCGCGAAGTCGAGGCGCCGCGCCGCGGCGGCCTCACGCGACCTGGATCGTCCAGATCGTCTCCATGCGCCAGAGCATGATCGCGATCGACAGCGCCACGACACCGAGGATCACCGTGCTCCAACGGCTGCGATCGATCAGTGCCCACACCGTCCCTCCGATGGGCAGGATGACCGCAGAGACGAGGTAGGTCCAGTACTCGAGCAGGTCACCCGTCGGCGGGTTCCCGGCGAACGGCGCGATGATCGCGACGACGACCTGCACGATCAGGAGCACCTCGACCAGGGCCAGCGCACCGACCGTGAAATCGCTGGGACGTCGCCCCATCAGCCCCGCGATGAGGCAGAACAGACCCGCGGCGATCGCGATCACGATCTGCAGGGCGGTGAACCACAGGATCATCGACTCTCCTCCGGCATGTTCATGGCGCTCTTCAGATCGCGCCCGCGCTTCTCGACGATCCCGATGAGCGCGCCCGCGGGATCGATCGCGGCTCCGAAGGACGCTTCCAGACGCTCGGCCTGTCCGCTGAGACGCTTGCCGTGACGGAGATCGCGTGCTTCGTCGGCCGTCATGGCCAGCGGCGGCAGGATCAGGGACGCAGCGGCCGCTGCGGAGAGCGCAGCCGCGTCGGCGAGATCGTCGATCCCGACGGCATCCGCCACTTCGAAAGGGCCGATGCGCGTGCGGCGCAGGGCCGTGAGGTGCCCGCCGACGCCGAGAGAGTCGCCGAGATCACGGGCGAGCGCTCGGATGTACGTGCCCGAGGAGCAGTCCACCACGACATCGAGGTCGATCACGTCGTCCTGCCGTCGCTGCGCGACGATGTCGAACCGGGACACCGTGACCGCTCGGGCCTTGAGCTCCACCTCCTGCCCCTCACGGACCAGATCATAGGCACGGCGCCCGTCGACCTTGATCGCGGATACCGCGCTCGGCACCTGGGAGATGTCACCGGTGAGGGCGGCGATACCCGAAACGAGCTGCTCATCGGCGATGGCGACGACCCGCGCCGCATCGGCGGTCTCGACGATGTCGCCGTCGGCGTCATCCGTCGTCGTCGTCTGCCCGAGCCGGATCGTCGCTCGATAGGTCTTATCGGCGCCCACGATGTAGGTGAGCAGACGCGTAGCTCCCTCGACGCCGATCACGAGGAGCCCGGTGGCCATCGGGTCGAGCGTGCCCGCGTGTCCGACCTTGCGCGTGCCGACGGCCCGTCGCGTACGCGCGACGACGTCGTGACTGGTCAGCCCACCGGGCTTGTCGACGAGGAGAATACCGGGCGAGACCATTCCTCCAGCCTACCGACGAGCAGCATCCCCGCCGGACGCCTAAGCTGTCCGGGTGCCCGCGACCACGTCCGACCCGTCCCCGTTGGCGACCGAACTGGCCTCCTGGTACGCCGCCGAAGCGCGCGACCTGCCCTGGCGGCGCGACGATTTCGCCGAGCGCTACGGGGCCTGGGGAACACTCGTGAGCGAATTCATGCTCCAGCAGACTCCCGTCGCGCGCGTGATCCCTCGGCTGGACGCCTGGTTGACGCGCTGGCCGTCGCCGCGACGCATGGCGCAGGCGACGCCCGCGGAGGTCGTCGAGCAATGGGCCAACCTCGGCTATCCGCGCCGCGCGCTCTGGCTGCACCGCGCAGCGATCGAGATCTGCGAACGCCACGGAGGCGAGGTTCCCCGCGATGTCGACGCTCTGCTCGAACTCTCCGGGATCGGCGACTACACCGCGCGTGCCGTCGCGGTCTTCTCCTTCGGAGATCATCACCCGGTCGTCGACACCAACACGCGCCGCGTCATCGCCCGAGCCGTCGACGGCCGCTCTCAGCCCGGGCCCGCTTCGCGACGCGACCTCACCGCGATGTCCGCGCTCCTGCCGGACAACGAGGGCGACGCCGCGACGTTCAACGCCGCGATGATGGAGCTCGGCGCCGTGGTGTGCACCGCGCGCTCGCCACGCTGCGAGGCGTGTCCGATCGCGCACCGATGCGCGTGGGTCGCAGCGGGGCGACCAGACACCGGGGACACCCGTCCACGTCAGGCCCGCTACGAGGGCTCGGACCGGCAGGCCCGCGGCGCAGTGCTCGCAGCACTGCGCGGCGCTCCGGATCACAGCCTGCCGGCGTTCGCGGTCATCCCCGACTGGCCCGATACGGCCCAGCGCGATCGGGCAATCCACTCGCTCATCTCGGACGGGCTCGCCGAAGCGATCGATGACGTTCTCCGGTTGCCCCGCTGAGCGGACCGACCGCCGGTGCTCAGAGGTGGCGCCCCGCCCGATGGGCGAGAACCGTGAGCTCGACCCGGCTGCGCACCCCGAGCTTGGCGAAGATGCGCCCCGCGTGCACCTCGACGGTACGCACTGAGACACGGAACTCCTCGGCGATCTGACGATTCGTCGCTCCCTCGATGATCCGCATCGCGACGTCGAGCTCACGGTCGGTCAGCAACGGCGTCCACGCCACGCGGCTCGCCCGGATGGGATCTGCCGTGACAACGGGAGTCGAGGCCGTGGCCGGCTCCAGCGCACGAAGACGCCGGTCCATCAGATCCCGCCAGGCATCGGCGCCCGCCGATGAGAAGAGGCTACGCGCAGCCCGGAGAAAGCGCTGTCCCGCGACCTCGTCCCCCCGGGACAGGCTCGCCAGCCCGATCATCGCTTCGATGCGGCCCCGAGAGTACGGCGAACGGATCGTTTTGCTCTGCTCGGCGATATCGGCGATCTCGCCCCGCCAGGACGCCTCCGGCAGCAGCCTCAACCGGCGTCGCAGCTCCCGCGCGCGCCGGAGATCCGGAGCTTCGACGACGGACGGCGCGTCCGTCACCGGACCGACCTCATCCAGCCCCGGCACCGACAGCGGCGGCGCGACCGCACCGGTCTCCTGCCACAACGCCACATCCAGCGCCGCCTGCTCGGTATCGCCCTGCAGATACGACTGGAGCGCGGCATCCAGAAGAGTATCCACCCGAGTCACCCGCGGGAGCGTCGCCGCGACCGCTTCGACGAGCGTCCCCGGGGCGCCCTCAGCCGCGATGTCGAGACGTCGCCCCAACACCACCGCGAGACCCGCGAAAGGAATTCCGATCGGAAGATCCATCGCCGCCGTCTGGAAGACGACGCGAGCAGAGGCGATGTCTCCCGCCCAGAAGTGCAGAAGGACCTGGGCGATAGCCAGGTAAGCGTCAACCAGAGCGCTGCGCTCGAAACCGGCCGTCAGGTCGTCCTGCACGTCGATGAGCCCCGCGCGCGCACGCGCCAGGATCTGCAGGCCCAGATCCACCTCATCGTCCAGCGCCGCCTGCAGAGCAGCGACGATGTTCGCCGAGAAGGCTCCCGTCGTCGCAACCTCGCCACGGTCCTGCTCACCTGACAGCATCCAGCACATCGCCACGGCGGAATCGCGCACGCGTCCCTCGGAACCGGAACGCAGCTCCGCCGTGCGAAGCTCGAACAACCATTCCCGCATCGCCGAGGTCTCACCGCGCTCCGCACTGACAACGGCCGCCAGTCCCGCCGTGCGCGCCCACGCCCGCCAGTGGGCCGGAATATCGCAGCGCGGACGATGATCGGCCGGTTCCACGCCCGTCACGATGCCCGTGGTGCTCGCCTGCGCCATCTGAAGGGCCGCCAGCGCGCGGATGCGGTGATCCATGTCACCCGAGGGGAACAGGCTTCCCAGCCACTCCGCTGCCTCCTCCATGCACCCCGCGCCGAGCGCTGCGATGCCGGCCGCGAAGCGCGCCTCCTCGACATTGGCGCCCACCGCGTGATCGGCGGCCTCCGTCGCAACGAGATACGCCCACTCCGAATGTCCTTCGGTCGCGAGAGCGCGCGAATGCGCGGTCAATGCGGGCGCCACATCCGGAATCCTCCGCAACGCGCCGCAGGCACGATGCCAGCAGGCCCGCAGCTCTTCCCCGAGTCGCGCATAGGCCTCGGAGATGCGCCCATGAGCAGCACGGCGCGCAGAGGCCGCTGCGGTCTGCTGCACCCACACCGCCATGCGCGCATCGGTGAATCGATAATGCCCCCGGGACATCATCAGATGATCGCTCATACGATCCGCGAGTTCCTCTACCGATGACTCCCCGCACGCGGCGACGAGAACCTCGAGGCGGCCGTCCGCGATCAACGAGGCCAGCAGCAGGACGTCCCGATCGTCCGGGCACATCTCCTCCGTGTCGAACGCCGTCAGCATCGATGCGACCAGAGGCAACGGCCTCGGCAGCATCCTCTGGCCACTGCGTTGAGCCGGAGACAGCTCAGCGACGACCTCGATGACAGTCACTGCGTCGGTTCCCAACCGACGCAGCAGCTTCGCCAGCACATGCGGCGCCGTCGACATTCCCAGAGCGGAGAGCCGCTCCGCGACAGCGGAGAGCAGCTCCGCCTCACCGACGGCGGTGGGACGGCGGCGAAGATCGCGCCGGCTCACCATTGATCCCATATTTGCTCCCCAATCGAGCACCCCAGAAACCGCCGCCAGAGAACTGACGACGGCTACTCACACTAGCAAATGCGCCTTCTGATCAGGCGTCTTCGCCCTCACTGCGCATGTAGGGATCAGCATCGCCGGCGTGGGTCGCACCCGACGCGAGCTTGGCCACCTCGGCGTCGCGCTCCTGGGCCTGACGCAGCAGCGCCGTGATGTTGTCCGCATTCTCCGGCAGAGCATCGGCGATGAATTCGAGCGTCGGAACGAGACGCGTGTTCAGCTGCTTGCCGACCTCGCTGCGGAGCATCCCCGTCGCCGAGGCGAGTGCGGCGCCGCTGGCGACGCGCTCCTCATCCGAACCGTAAACCGTGTAGAACACGGAGGCGTGCTGCAGATCCCCAGAAACGCGCACATCCGTGATCGTGACGAACCCCAGACGGGGATCACGCAGCCCCTTGTCCAGGCGCTCCGCGAGGATCACTCGGATCCGGTCTGCCAATCGGGCCTGTCTTTCTCCAGCCATTCTCTTCTCCTCTGTGACGAATGAGGGGCGCCCTCGGGCGCCCCTCATCCTTGCATGCTGATGATCAGCTACGCGGCTTCTCGACCATTTCCGTGGTCTCGATCTCGTCGCCGATCTGGATGTCGTTGTACTTTCCGAGGCCGATACCGGCTTCGTAGTCGGTCTTGACCTCGGTGACGTCATCCTTGAAGCGGCGCAGCGACTCGATGGCCAGGCCATCGGCGATGACGACGCCCTCGCGGATGACACGTGCCTTCGCGTTGCGCGTGATCGTTCCCGAGCGGACGATGACACCCGCGATGTTGCCGAACTTCGAGGAGCGGAACACCTCGCGGATCTCGGCGACACCCGACTTGACCTCTTCGTACTCCGGCTTGAGCATGCCCTTGAGCGAGCTCTCGATCTCATCGATCGCCGAGTAGATGACCGAGTAGAAGCGCACGTCCACGCCTTCACGTGCCGCAGCCTCACGGGCCTTCGGGTCGGGGCGGACGTTGAAGCCCACGATGATCGCGTTATCGATCGTCGCCAGGTTCACGTCGGACTCGGTGACCGCACCCACGCCGCGGTGGATGATGCGCAGCTGAACCGAGTCGTCGACCTCGATCTTGAGCAGCGACTCCTCCAGCGCCTCGACGGCACCGGAGACGTCACCCTTGATGATGAGGTTGAGCGTCTCGACCTTGCCCTCTTCGAGAGCACGGGTGAAGTCTTCCAGCGAGATGCGCTTGCGGGCCTTGGCCAGCAGGGCGTTGCGCTCGACGGCCTCACGCTTCTCAGCGATCTGGCGAGCCATGCGGTCTTCCTCGGTGACGATGAACACGTCGCCGGCGCGGGGCACGGAGTTCAGACCCTGGACCTGGACCGGTCGCGACGGAGCCGCGAACTCGACAGACTCGCCGTTCTCGTCGAGCATCGCGCGGACACGGCCGTAGGCGGTGCCGGCGACGATCGAGTCGCCGACGCGCAGCGTTCCCGACTGGATGAGGACCGTGGCCACGGAACCGCGACCCTTGTCGAGCTTCGCCTCGATGGCGACACCGCGAGCGGCCTTGTTCGGGTTGGCGGTGAGGTCGAGACCGGCATCCGCGACGAGCAGCACAGCGTCCAGGAGCTCCTGGATGCCCGTGCCCTGACGGGCCGACACGTCGACGAACATGACGTCTCCGCCGTACTCCTCGGCGACCAGACCGTACTCGGTGAGCTGCTGGCGCACCTTGCCCGGGTTGGCCTCAGGCTTGTCGACCTTGTTGACCGCGACGACGATCGGAACGCCCGCGGCCTGCGCGTGGTTGAGCGCCTCGACCGTCTGGGGCATGATGCCGTCGTCGGCTGCGACAACGAGGATCGCGAGGTCGGTGACCTGCGCACCACGGGCACGCATGGCGGTGAAGGCCTCGTGACCCGGGGTGTCGATGAACGTCACAGCGCGCTCGATGCCATCGTGCTCGGTCCACACCTGGTACGCACCGATGTGCTGGGTGATGCCGCCGGCTTCGCCCTCGATGACGTTCGTCTTGCGGATCGCGTCGAGAAGGCGGGTCTTACCGTGGTCGACGTGACCCATGACGGTGACCACAGGAGGACGGATCTCGAGATCGTCGTCGCTCTCCTCTTCGAGCTCCTTGTCGAGATCGAGACCGAAGCCCTCGAGGAGCTCCTTGTCCTCGTCCTCGGGAGAGACCATCTGGATCTTGTAGCCGAGCTCCGCGCCGAGGACCTCGAAGGTCGCCTCGTCGAGGGACTCGGTGGCCGTGGCCATCTCACCCAGGTTGAAGAGGATGGTGACGAGCGTTCCGGGCTGAACGGTGTAGCCGTTCAGGGCCTCGAGCTTGTCGGCGAAGTCGGCGATCGATGCGCCGCGACGCAGACGGATCGTCTCTCCGTTGCCCTTCTGGACGTTGACGCCGCCGACGACAGGCGCCGACCGCATCTCGAATTCTTGCCGTTTCGCCCGCCGCGACTTGCGCTGCTTCGACTTGCCGCCGCCCTTACCGAAGGCGCCTGCGGTACCACCGCCGGGACCACGGCCACGGCCTCCGCCACCACCGGGACGACCGGCGAAGCCACCACCGGGACGAGCACCGGGACCGGTGCCGCCACCGGCACCGCCGGGACGACCCGGACCGCCGGAGCGCTGCTGGAACGGAGCGCCGGGACGACCGCCCTGACCGGCGCGAGTAGCGCCGGGACGGGGCGAGCCGGGACGCGGGGCGCCCGGGCGAGGAGCACCGGGACGCGGAGCCTGCGGACGCGGGATGTTGCCCGGCGTCGGACGCTGGCCCATGCCCTGGGCGGAGGAGAACGGGTTGTTCCCCGGACGCGGGCCGGCGGGACGCTGCCCCATGCCCTGCGCAGAGGAGAACGGGTTGTTTCCGGGACGCGGAGCGCCGGGCTTGGGAGCCTCGGCCCCTTTGTCTGCGGCAGGAGCCGCGGGAGCGGCCGGGCCGGGCTTGGGAGCAGCCGGACCGGGGGTCGGTGCGGCGGGCTTCTCAGCGGCCGCGGGCTTCGCCTCGGGCGCGGGCTTGGCCTCGGGAGCAGGCTTCGGGCCGGGCTTGGGCCCGGGGGTCGGGGCCTTGGGACCGGGCTTGGCGGCGGCCGGCTTCGGACCGGGCTTCGCCGCGGCCTTCTCCTCGGAAGCGGGCTTGGCCGAGCTGTCGGCCTCGATCGCCGCACGCAGCTTACGAGCCACGGGGGGCTCGATCGTGGAGGACGGGCTCTTGACGAACTCGCCGATCTCCTTCAGCTTTGCAAGTGCGAATTTGCTGTCGACGCCGAGTTCGGCGGCAATCTCATGTACGCGTGGTTTGGCAGCCACAATTCTCCTGTCTGGGTCGGTCTGCCCAGACAGGGCAGACCACTAGTCGCGGACGGGTCTCATTTCGAGCCGTTCACTTTGTTTCCATAGCCGTTCAGCCGTTTCTCGATGGTCTGCGTGTCCAGTTCACCGGACACACGGAGTGCTCGTGCGAAAGCGCGGCGCCGCAGTGCGGCTTCGATGCATTCCTGCGTCGGATGCATCCACGCGCCCCTCCCCGGCAGAACAGCACTCTCATCGATGACGAGGATGTTGTTCTGAGCCACCACTCTGAGAAGAGCAGTTCGGGAAGCACGCATGCGACAACCGACGCATGTTCGTACAGGCTCCATCCTACACCGCACCGCTGGATGACAACTGCTCGACCTGCCGATCAGTCGAGGATGCTGTCGGGCTGGATGTCGATCTTCGCGCCGGTGAGCTTCGCGGCCAGACGGGCGTTCTGCCCCTCCTTGCCGATCGCGAGCGACAGCTGGTAGTCGGGGACGAGAGCGCGCACGGCCTTGGTGGTCGCATCGAGCACGAAAGCGCTGCTGACCTTCGCGGGCGACAGGGCATGAGCCACGAACGAGGCGAGGTCGGCGTCGAAGTCGACGATGTCGATCTTCTCGCCGGCGAGTTCCTCGGTGACGGCGCGCACACGACGGCCGAGCTCGCCGATGCAGGCCCCCTTGGCGTTGATCGCCGGGTCGTTCGCGACGACCGCGATCTTCGTGCGGTGGCCGGCCTCGCGAGCCAGGGAGACGATCTCCACGAGGCCCGCGGCGATCTCCGGGACCTCGAGCGCGAAGAGCTTGCGAACGAGTCCGGGGTGGGTGCGCGACACGGTGATCTGCGGGCCCTTCAGCCCCTTCGCGACGCTCGTGACGTAAACGCGAAGACGGGAACCGTGCGTGTACTCCTCACCGGGAACCTGCTCCTCGGGAGGAAGGATCGCCTCGACGCTGCCGAGGTCGACGTGGATCATGCGCGGGTTCGGACCCTGCTGGATCACACCGGCGACGATATCGCCCTCCTTGCCGCGGAACTCGCCGAGCACGGCCTCGTCGGCGATGTCGCGCAGCCGCTGGCTGATGACCTGCTTGGCCGCGAAAGCCGCGATGCGCCCGAAGTCGCCGGGCGTGGCATCCTCTTCTCCGATGACAGCACCCTCGTCATCGGTGACCGGCTGAAGAACGGCGACGTGGCCGGTCTTGCGGTCGAGCTCGACGCGAACGCCCTGCGGAACAACGCCATCTTCGGAGACGTGCTTTCCGTAAGCCGTCAGAACGGCCTGCTCGATGATCGTCACGAGCTCGTCGAAGGGAATCTCCTTCTCCTTCTCGATCCCGCGCAGCAGCCCCAGTTCGATGTCCATAACGGCCTCCATATTCAGCTCTCGCCGCAGCATCCTGCACGCGCGGCACCGTACAACGATACCCGCTCGGAGCCGAAGCGTCAGCCGTCGGGCTCAGCGCGCGGAGTCGAGACCGTTCACCGCGGCGATCAACCGGTACAGCCCGCCGACCTCCCGCTGGCGCAGGCGCAGCGAAATACGGGGCCGCTCGACGGCATCGCCATCGGCGATCTCCACAGCATGCGGGGGGACCGACTCGATCGCGCCATCGACGAGGAAGTGCCCGAACTCCGTGTTCAGCGCCGCGATCTCGGTCGACGTCGGCTGATTCTTCAGGCGCAGGACGAGCACGTCTTCGATCCAGCGCAGCGAGTGGTAGTTACGCCAGAAACCGGTCATCTCGGCGACCGCCGCCTCGGCGTCATCCGTCACGAGCACACGATCGAAATCGTCCGCGGAGATGACCCCCGCCGGAACCAGCGTGTCGCGGATGAACCGCTCAAGACCCCGCCAGAAGGTTCCTCCGGGCGCGTCGAGCAGCACGATCGGCATCGGCTCCGCCTTGCCCGTCTGCTGAAGCGTCAGCAGCTCGAACATCTCATCGAGCGTGCCGAAGCCGCCGGGCAGGCAGATGAACCCGGTCGATTCCTTCACGAGCATGAGCTTGCGCGTGAAGAAATACTTCATCTCGACCGAGTGGGTGTCCTTCGCGACGACCGCGTTCGGCTTCTCCTCGAACGGGAGCTTGATCGAGACGCCCAGTGCCATCTTCTCGCCGGCGCCCTCGGCGGCCGCCTGCATGATGCCGGGCCCGGCCCCGGTGACGACCATCCATCCCTGCTCGGCGAGCACGGCCGCCACCGAACGCGCCTGCTCGTAGAGGGGGTCGTCAGCCTGCGTGCGCGCCGATCCGAAGACCGTCACCTTCGGGGCACCCGCGTAGGGGCGGAACAGCCGGAAGGCATCGCGCATCTCGGTCAGCGCCGACGCGACGATCTTCAGATCCAACCGCGAGGTGTCGTCCTGCCCGAGTCCGAGCCCTGTGGTGAGGATGCGGCGCACCAGCGAGGTGTTCTCGGTGATGCCCGCCTCCGCCATGATGGCTTCGACAGCGCCGGTGATGTCGAGGTCCTTGTCGCTCATGTCAGCTCCGGAGCCGTTCGAGAGCATCGGCCAGGGCGATCGTCTCGCGCTCCCCCGTCCGGCGGTCCCACAGCTCGACCTGGCCCTCGGCCGCGCCACGGCCGACGACGAGGACGCGCGGGATGCCGACGAGCTCGGCATCACCGAACTTCACGCCGGGCGAGACCTTGGGGCGGTCGTCGTAGAGCACGTCGAGGCCGGCGGCCTCGAGGTCTTCGGCGGCCTGGGCTGCGACGTCGAAGGCGACCTGGTCGCGTCCGGCGGCGACCACGTGCACATCGAACGGCGACACGGTCGCCGGCCAGATGAGCCCCTTCTCGTCGTTGTTGAGCTCAGCGATGATCGCGAGGATGCGGGTGACGCCGATGCCGTAGGAGCCCATCGTGACCGTGACGAGCTTGCCGTTCTGGTCGAGCACCTTGAGCCCCAGCGATTCGGCGTACTTGCGTCCGAGCTGGAAGACGTGGCCGATCTCCATGCCGCGGGCGAGCTCGACCGGACCGGAGCCGTCGGGTGCCGGGTCGCCGGCGCGCACGTTGGCGATCTGCGCGATCCCATCGGCCGTGAAGTCACGGCCGGCGATGACGGAGTGCGCGTGCTTCTCGTGCACGTTCGCGCCGGTGATCCATCGGGTGCCCTCCGAGACGCGAGGGTCGAGAAGGTATCGGATGCCGGTGGCGGATTCCTCGCCGAGCACGGCGCCCTCCGGCGACCAGGGACCGATGTATCCCTTGACCAGCAGCGGGTGCTTCGCGAAGTCCTCGTCCGTGGCCGGGGAGACCTCGGCGGGTGCGAAGGCCACCTCGGCGCGCTTCTCGTCGACCTCGCGGTCTCCGGGGATGCCGACGACGACGAGTTCACGGGTGCCGTCGAGGTTCGTCAGCGCGAGTACGACGTTCTTCAGCGTGTCGGCCGCCGTGTACTCGCCGTCGAGGACGGCGTTGGAGTGCGCGACGAGCGTCTCGATCGTCGGCGTCGCGGGCGAATCGAAGATGGTGGCCGCGGGGGCGTCGTCGAACGGCACCGGTGCCGGCGCGGCGGTGGTGAACGCCTCGACATTGGCGGCGTAGCCGCCGGCGCTGCGCACGAAGGTGTCTTCACCGACCGGCGTCGGGTGCAGGAACTCCTCCGAGCGCGAACCGCCCATCGCTCCGGCATCCGCCTTCACGATCGCGTATTCGAGGCCCAGGCGCTGGAAGATGCGCTCATAGGCGTCGCGCTGCGCCATGTAGCTGGCGTCGAGGCCCTCATCGGATGCATCGAAGGAGTAGGCGTCCTTCATCGTGAACTCACGGCCGCGGAGGAGTCCTGCGCGCGGACGCGCCTCATCGCGGTACTTGTCCTGGATCTGGTAGATCGTCAGCGGGAGGTCCTTGTAGGACGAGTACATGTCCTTCACGAGCATCGTGAAGGCCTCTTCGTGGGTGGGCGCGAGCAGATAGTCGCCGCCCTTGCGGTCCTGGAGGCGGAACAGCAGGTCGCCGTACTCGTCCCAACGGCCGGTGGCCTGGTAGGGCTCGCGCGGCATGAGCGCCGGGAAGTGCACCTCCTGCGCACCCGCAGCGACCATCTCCTCGCGGATGACGGTCTCGATCTTGGCCTTGACCTTGAGCCCCAGCGGGAGCCAGGCGAAGATGCCCGCGGCCTGCGGCCGGATGTATCCGGCACGGATCAGCAGCTTGTGGCTGGCGATCTCGGCGCCGGCCGGGTCTTCACGGAGTGTGCGGAGGAAGAAGTTCGAGAGACGAGTGACCACGCGACAAGTCTAGTGACCTGTCGCGCGGTCATCGTCGCGGTCAGTTCAATGCGCGGGTGCTCGCGGGGATCACGCCATTCGCGTACAGGGACGCGGCGACGTCCTGCACCGCGGTCAGTCCCACCCGCTGGATCATCGGCCCGTAGGAGATGCGGGCGACGCCGAGCGCCTCGTACTCGGCGGCGGTGAGGGCTCCGGGCAGACCGATCACGCTGATCTTGCGCTCGCCGATCCCGTCGACGAGCTGACGGGTCGTGTCGGCGTCGAGGACGCCGGGGACGAAGACGCAGGTCGCTCCGGCATCGAGGAACGCACGGCCACGTTCGATGGCATCCGCGATGCTCTCCGGGATCGGCCGGTCTCCGGCCCGGACGAAGGCGTCGGTGCGCGCGTTGAGGACGAAGGCGATGCCCTCGGACTCGGCGGCGCGCACGATCGACTCGACGACCGCGACGGACTCGGCCAGCGGCTTGAGCCGGTCCTCGACGTTCGCTCCGACGATGCCCGCGGCGAGCGCGAGCCGGGTCGTCTCGCCGGCGTCGTCGTAGCCGTCGTCGAGGTCGGCGGTGACGGGCAGGTCGGTGGATGCTGCTATCCGCCCGACCATGTCGATCATGAGGTCGCGGGGGATCTGGCCGTCGTCGTACCCGAAGGTCGCGGCGATGGAGTGGCCGGCGGTCGCGATCGCCGTGGTCTCGGCCAGGTCGGCGACGGCTTTCGTGGAGATCACGTCCCAGGTGTTGATGACGCGGAGGATCTCAGGGGCTTCGTAGAGGGATCGGAGGGCGAGGGCCTTGTCTGCGGTGCTCATGGCTCGACGCTACCCGGCGCGGCAGCTGCCGGAACAGGGGTTGACGTGCGCTGCACGTTTAGGGTGGTGCCATGCCTCAGCGTCGCTCCCATGTCGCCCCGTCCGCCGCGCAGAGCGCTCTCGCCGATGCTCTCGCGCAGCTTCGCGAGAGTCTCGATGCCTCGGAGGAGTTCTCCGAGGAGGTGCTGGTCGAGGCATCAGCCTCGTCTGCGCCGATCCCGGATCTCGATCTGCGCGAGGTGCCGTTCGTGACTCTGGACCCGGTGGGGTCGAAGGACCTGGATCAGGCGTTCCACCTGGAGCGCGTGGGCACGGGTTTCACGGTGCGTTATGCGATCGCGGATGTTCCGGGGTTCGTCTTTCCGGGAGGCGCGGTGGATGCTGCGGCTCGCCGGCGCGGACAGACGCTGTATGCCGCGGACGGGTCGATCCCGCTGCATCCGCGCATCCTCAGCGAGGATCGCGCCTCGCTGCTCCCGGATGTCGATCGTCCGGCTCTCGTCTGGACACTCGATCTGGATGCTGCAGGGGCCGTGACGGCGTTCCGGTTGGAGCGCGCACTGGTGCGCTCGCGTGCCCAGCTCGACTACGTCTCGGTGCAGGGTTCTCTGGATCGTGGCGAGTCCGGGCCCTGGGATCTGCTGCCGGTGATCGGCGCGCTGCGCACAGCGCTCGAGGAGGAGCGCGGCGGCGCCAGCCTGAACATGCCGGATGAGGAGGTCGTCCAGCACGAGGACGGCACCTACTCGATCGAGCGGCGCAGCCCCCTGCCCGTCGAGGAGTGGAACGCGCACCTGTCGCTCATGACCGGCATGGCCGCGGCCGAGCTCATGATCGGGGCGAAGGTCGGGGTGCTGCGCACCATGCCTCGTCCGGACGATCGCGCCTTCGCGACGTTCCGCCGGCAGACCGAAGCGCTCGGGCGCCCGTGGACGGACGGCTCCTACGGTGAATACCTCCGCGGTCTGGACCGCGACGACCCGCTGACGCTGCCCATCCTCGAGGCCGCGGCGTCGCTATTCCGGGGCGCGGGCTATGCGACCTTCGATGGCGACGTGCCCGATGAGACGATCCAGGCGGCGATCGGCGCCCCCTACGCGCATGCCACCGCTCCCCTGCGCCGGCTCGTCGACCGGTGGGTGCTGACGATCTGCCTCGCCGTCTCCACGGATGCCGAGATCCCGGCCTGGGCCCGCGAGTCGCTCGATGATCTGCCCGCCCTCATGCAGGAGTCCGGGCAGCGCGCATCGCGTCTGAACGCCGACACGGTCAACCGGGTCGAGGCGGCCCTGCTCACCCCTCTGGTCGGGCAGCGCATCAGTGCGAGTGTGATCGAGTTGCGCAATGGCGGCGAGCGCGCTCAGATCCAGATCGCCGAGCCCGCCGTGACGGCAACCGCGCCGGTTCCCGCGGGCACGCAGCCGGGCGACACGGTGTCACTCACCGTGGTACGCGCAGACATCGCCCGCGGCGAGGTCGAGTTCTCGTTGTGAGCGGCTGGCACGGCGGGCGATTGACACCGGTGCAGGCGGCGTGGGTCAAGGATCGCCTGCCAGGGGTGGAGCTCGTGCAGGACATGTCCTGGGGCGTCGTGGCGTCGTTCGTGGTGCACGTGCAACAGGGCGGGCGGGATCTCGTCGTCAAGGCCGGGGACAACACGAACCATCACATCGATCGCGAGCTGTCGGCGCATCCGCGGTGGACGGCTGATCTCGTCTCCACGGGGCATGCCGCGCGGCTGATCGATTCCCTGCCCGAGGAGCGCGTACTGATCCTCGATCTTCTCCCCGGAGTACTGGTCGAGGGGCATCCGTCGGAGTATGAGGCGGACACGTACCGTCAGGCAGGAGCCCTGCTCCGGCGGTTGCACGCGCAGGAATCCCGGAACGACGCGGACTACGAGCCGCGCGCGAATGCACGCGCGCTGCAATGGCTGGACGGCGAGCATCGCGTGGTGCCGGATGCCGCGGCATGCGCCCGTCGCATCCTCGCGTCAGATCCTGCACCGGCTGCACGCGTCATCCCGGCGCACGGCGACTGGCAGCCGCGCAACTGGCTCATCGACGGCGGCGTCGTGCGGGTGATCGATTTCGGACGTTTCGGCTTCCGGCCCGCGTCATCCGATCTCACGCGGCTGACGGCCCAGCAATGGGAGAGGCGCCCTGATCTCGAGCGTGCATTCTTCGAGGGGTACGGCGACGATCCACGCAATCCGGATCGGTGGCGCATCGACCGTCTGCGCGAGGCCGTCGGCACGGCGTGCTGGGCATTCCAGGTCGGTGATGAGGAGTTCGAGGCGCAGGGGCACCGGATGCTGGCGGAGGCGCTCGCCGCTTTCTGATCGGCCGGAGGGGTTACACCCTGCGGAGGTTGTTGCGCACCGCGGACTTTCCACCGGAAAAGATCCGCTACGCGCAATACCGTCCGCCAGGTGCAACGTGCACCCCGTCGTCACCCGGGGATGAACACCTCCGGCAGCGCGCCAACGAACTCATCGAAGTGGCTGTACCAGACGGTGTGCGCGGCTCCGGGGATACTGCGCACGTCCACCCCGCGTGCGCGCATCCGCTCGGCGTCCGCCTCGGTGACGAATGCGCTCGGATCCGCGCAAACGAGGATGTCTCCCGAGCCCGGCGGATGCGAGACATCGGCGCCGCAGGAGAGATTCGCCGCCGTCTCCGGGTCGAAGTCCCGAGCCGCCGACGCTTCGACCGTCGCATCGCGATCCCTGTAGAACGGGCGGCTCGATCGCAACCAAGCCGCGTCACTGCGGCGAGCGCGGTCCGCAGCGTACTGCGCGATGAACGCCTCCCGGTCGGCGCCGCCGCCGAACTCGCAGGTCGAGTCGACGTAGACGGCGTGCGCCAGCGAGAGGCGTCCGGATGCCGCGGACAGCACCGTCGCACCGTAGGAGTGCCCGATCGCGCTACGCACCTTTCCTGGAGCGATCTTCGACACGGTCTCCACGACCGCATCGGCGGCGGAGGCGATCGTCTGGGCGGGATCCCGCGGCGAGCGTCCGTGTCCCGGTAGATCCAGGGCGATCACTCGTCGTCCGCGCTCTGCGAGCAGGTCTGCGATGCGCTCCCAGCTCTCCCCCGATCCCATCAGTCCGTGCAGCAACAGGACGACGTCGTCGCCGGTTCCGGTCTCGACGGCGTTCAGCAGCATCCGTCGAGTCAACCACGTGCACCCCGCACATGCTGCGTACCGAGGTCAGCGAGACGCCACAGACTGCGCCAGGCGACGGCGACTCAGGCGGTGACCACCTGCGCGGTTCCCAGCGGAGCATCCGGACCCATCTCGGCGGCGATGCGGTTGGCCTCTTCGATGAGCGTCTGAACGATATCGGCCTCGGGCACGGTCTTGATGACCTCGCCCTTGACGAAGATCTGTCCCTTGCCGTTGCCGGAGGCCACACCCAGGTCGGCGTCGCGCGCCTCACCGGGACCGTTGACGACGCATCCCATGACGGCCACGCGCAGCGGCACGGTCATGCCCTTGAGGCCCTCGGTGACCGAGTCGGCCAGCGTGTAGACGTCGACCTGGGCACGACCGCACGATGGGCAGGAGACGATCTCGAGCTTGCGCTCGCGCAGGTTCAGCGACTGCAGGATCTGGTGGCCGACCTTGACCTCCTCGGCCGGCGGCGCCGACAGGGACACGCGGATCGTGTCGCCGATGCCCTCCGACAGCAGGATGCCGAAAGCCGTGGCCGACTTGATCGTTCCCTGGAAAGCGGGGCCGGCCTCGGTGACGCCGAGGTGCAGAGGCCAGTCGCCCCGCTCGGCGAGCATCCGATAGGCCTTGACCATGACGATCGGGTCGTTGTGCTTGACCGAGATCTTGAAGTCGTGGAAGTCGTGCTCCTCGAACAGCGAGGCTTCCCACACCGCGCTCTCGACGAGCGCCTCAGCGGTGGCCTTTCCATATTTCGCGAGCAGGCGCTTGTCGAGCGAACCGGCGTTGACGCCGATGCGCAGCGAGACGCCGGCGGCCTTCGCGGCCTCGGCGATCTTTCCGACGTTGCCGTCGAACTCGCGAATGTTGCCCGGGTTCACACGCACCGCGCCGCAACCGGCGTCGATCGCCGTATAGATGTAGCGCGGCTGGAAATGGATGTCGGCGATCACCGGGATCTGGCTCTTCATCGCGATGATCTTCAGCGCATCCGCATCGTCCTGATGCGGAACCGCGACGCGGACGATCTCGCAGCCGGATGCCGTGAGCTCGGCGATCTGCTGGAGTGTGGCGTTGATGTCGGTCGTCTTCGTGGTCGTCATCGACTGCACGCTGACCGGGGCGTTACCTCCGACCAGCACCTTCCCGACCGAGATCTGACGGGACTTGCGACGGGGGCTCAGGACTTCGGGGACGCTCGGCATCCCAAGATTCACTGCGGGCACGCGCTCAGCCTACGCCGATGTCACGCGGCGACGCTGGACGTCGCCGGTGTGATAGTTTCAGCCCATGCTCGCGAACCTCACCTGGTGGCCCGCCTCCTAGGCGGTGTGTTCGCGTTCCCACGAATCCAGACCGCCCCCGGGGCGGTCTTTTCGTTGAGCCGCGCCGGAGCCCCGCACAGGAGACCTCGATGACTGTAAACCTGCTCGCCGAACTGGCGCGCGACTCCGAAGCATCCTTCGTGCTGATCGCACGCGATGGCGCCGAGACCATCGAGCTGCTCACCGGCGATGTCACCGACGTCGATCTGCTCGCCGATATCCCGCTCACCGTAGATGGGGAGCCACGCGAAGTCTTCGCCATGGTCCCCTACCGTCAGGTGCGGGAGCGCGGCTTCGAGGCGCAGGATGACGGCACTCCGCTGCGCTGCCTGCTGGTCGACGAGCACCACCACCTGCCGCTGGCCGAGACGCTCGCCGCACTGCCGGCCGAGACCGTCCCCCTGCACGACGCCGGCTTCGACATCACCGACGAGGACTACGCCGAGATCGTCACCCGCGTGATCCGCGACGAGATCGGCCGCGGCGAGGGCGCGAACTTCGTCATCCGCCGTGACTACACGGCCCGGGTCACGGCCGATGAGCGCACGACCGCCCTCGGCTGGTTCCGCGCGCTCCTCGAGCACGAGCGCGGCGCCTACTGGACCTTCGCCGTCATCACCCCCGGCCACATCGCGGTGGGCGCGAGTCCGGAAGCGCACGTCGTCGCACGCGACGGCATCGTCACCATGAACCCCATCTCCGGCACCTTCCGCCACCCGGCGGGAGGCGCCACGAAGGAGACCCTCGTCGAGTTCCTCTCCTCCACGAAGGAGACCGAGGAGCTGTTCATGGTCGTCGACGAGGAGCTGAAGATGATGAGCGCCGTCTGCTCCGACGGCGGACGCATCACCGGCCCGCATCTGAAGCAGATGTCGCGCCTGACCCACACCGAGTACATGCTCCGCGGGCGCAGCCGGCTGGACCCGCGCGACATCCTGCGCGAGACGATGTTCGCCCCAACGGTGACCGGCTCCCCCATGCAGAACGCCTGCGCCGTGATCCGCCGCCACGAGAGCGAGCCGCGCGGCTACTACTCGGGAGTGGCCGCGCTCTTCACCCCGAACGCCGACGGCGGGCACGACCTCGACGCCCCGATCCTCATCCGCACCGTCTACCTCGAGAAGGGACGCCTTCGCGTCCCTGTGGGGGCGACCCTGGTGCGCCATTCCGACCCGCACGGAGAGGTCAGCGAGACCCACGGCAAGGCCGCGGGAGTGCTCGGCGCGATCGGCGCGATTCCCCGCGACACGGCGACGGTCGCGCCCTCCGACCCGGATGCCCCCGACTCCCCCGCCATAAACCTGGCGCAGGACCGCGAAGTCTCCGAGCTGCTCTCATCCCGCAACGACCGCCTCGCCGAGTTCTGGCTGAACCCGCAGGATGACGGCGCCGACGGCGCCTTCGCCGGTCGCAGCGCCCTCGTGGTCGACGCCGAGGACCGTTTCACCACGATGCTCGCGCACCAGCTGCACCACCTGGGCCTCGATGCCCGCATCGTGCCGTGGAGCGATGTCACGGATGCCGAGATCGACGCCGCGGAGCTCGTCGTCGCCGGTCCCGGTCCCGGTGACCCGCGCGATGCGGGCACGCCCCGCATCGCGCGCATGCGGGAGGTCGTCGCCCGTCGCCGCGCCACCGGCGCTCCGCTGCTGGCCGTGTGCCTGAGCCACCAGATCCTCGCCGATTCTCTCGGAATCGGACTCGTGCCTCTGGATGCTCCGCATCAGGGTCTGCAGAAGGTCGTGCCCGTCTTCGACGAGGACGCCTCGATCGGCTTCTACAACACGTTCACCGCGCGCGTTCCCGCAGGTTCCATCGCGATCGGTGAGGCACAGGTATCAGCGGATCCCGTCACGGGCGACGTGTACGCCCTGCGCGGGCCCGGCTTCGCCAGCGTCCAGGGCCACCTCGAGTCGATCCTCTCGCGCGACGGCATCCGCACGCTCGAACGCCTCATCGGCGCCGCACTGGCCTGACCCGCCTTCCCCGATCGCGCGGTTCGCTCAGCCGAACAGCGCGATCGGGTTGACGACGTCGGCGATCATCAGCAGCGCACCCATCGCGATCATCGCCACGGCGACGATGACCGTGACCGGAACCAGGCGCGTCGCATCCACCGGTTTCGGAGCCGGACGGCGCCACAGCTTCGCCCACCCGCGACGCAGACCGTCCCACAGGGCGACCACAACGTGGCCTCCGTCGAGCGGGAGCAGCGGGATGAGGTTGAACACGAACAGGGCGATGTTGAGGGATCCGAGCAGGCTCAGCAGCACGACGAAGCGGTCGAGGATGGGAGCGTCCGTCGCCGCGACCTCCCCGGCGATGCGGCCGACGCCCACGACGCTGAGCGGTCCGTCCGCATCGCGCTCGGTGTCGCTGACGAGCGATGCTCCGACGTTCCACAGCTTGACCGGCAGTTGCACGACGATGCCCGCGACACGGACGGCGTTCTCGCCGACCATCTGCACGCCCGTGCCGATGGGCTGCCGGATGAGCCCCATCTGCGAGGCCATGCCGACATAGCCGACGGTGGCGATGATCTCGTCGCCCTGATCGTCCCGGAGCGCCTGCCCCGAAGCATCCGTCAACGTGCGCTCCACCGCGATCGGCGTGATCTCCAACAGCGTCTCGCGACCGTCGCGCAGAACGATCATGTCGAGCGTCTCACCGGGCGCCGCCTGCACGATCGCTGTCGTCTCCGCGAAATCGGAGACCGGTACGCCGTCGAGTGTGACGACCACGTCACCCGGACGAACATCCGCTTCGGCAGCCGGAGTCGCCGGGTCACCGGGCGCACAGGCATCCTGTTGCGTTCCGGCCGGAAGCACGCACTCGTTGACGGAGGCGATCGTCGTGGTGCCCTGCTGGAGGCCGATCCCCGAGGCGAGGACCGTGAAGATCAGCGCGGCGAGGACCAGGTTCATGAAGGGCCCGCCGAGCATGATGATGATGCGCTTGAAGATTGGCAGACGGTAGAAGACGCGTTCCTCATCGCCGGCGAGGATCGTCTCGTCATTCGCGGAGCGGGCGTCCTGGACGAGTGTGCGGAAGACGCCCCGGGCGGGCTTGCCATCGGATGCCGGGTACATGCCCGACATCGAGATGAAGCCGCCCAGCGGCAGCGCCTTGACCCCGTACTCGGTCTCACCGATCTTCTTCGACCAGATGCGCGGCCCGAAGCCGATCATGTACTGGCCGACCCGCACACCGAACAGCTTCGCGGGCACCAGGTGTCCGATCTCGTGAAGACCGATCGAGAGGGCGAGTCCCACCAGCATGAACAGGATGCCGGCGAGATAGAGCAACGTTTCCACCCGACCACGGTACTGCGCCGGGCTGTGGAGTTGCCCGCGTAGGCTGGTGGGGTGACTACCCGGCAAGTGCGACTCGTGCGCGGTGCCGCGGCATCCACCGGAGCGACGGTCATCGCCGCCGTATCGCACACGTTCGGCGGCGGAGCGGCGCCGCATCCCCTGCTGGTCGTAGCCCTGAGCGTCTTCCTGATCCCGATGTGCGCTGTTCTCGTCGGCCGGCGGCTCCGGCTGCGCAACCTCGCGCTGACGGTGCTCCTCTCACAGGCGCTGTTCCATATGCTTTTCGTCGCATTGAACGCCACAGCGGGTTCGGGAACCGACGGTGGCCACCAGCACGCCCTCGTCCTCGGTCCGGTCGATGATCTGGCCACCGCCGAGACCGGCATGCTGGGTGCGCACCTGCTCGCCGCGGCCGTCACGACTGCTCTGCTCTGGCGCGGCGAGCGGCTGCTGCGCCTCATCGCCGGCTGGGTGCGCGCCGCGCTTCGCCACCGCGCACTCGCACCATTCGGCGACTTCCCCGCGTCGGCGCGCCCGATCCCGGCGCCCTCCTGCCCGGCGCACTCCCGCCACCACCAGGACATCAGCAGACGAGGGCCTCCAGCCGTGCTCCCGCGCGGCTGAACGTTCGCCCGCACAGCATCCTTCTTTTTCTCGCGTGCCCGCTCACGGGAGCGATCGCGCATGCAGATGCACTCTGCTGATCCTTGGGAGAGACCCTTGTCCTCGAAGAACCGCAACGCCCCTGTCCACGCGCGCCGTTCAACCATCGGCGCCATCATCGCCGCCGGGCTCGTGCTCGCCGCCCCTGCCGCAGCGCACGCTCATGTCGGGGTTTCCCCCGACGCCGTCGAGCCGGGAGGAAGCGCCGTGCTGACCTTCTCCTTCTCGCACGGATGCGACGATTCCCCCACGACCGCGCTGCGCTTCGCCCTCCCCGAAGGCCTCGCCTCCGTCGCGCCGACGGTCGATGCCCTCTGGGACATCGATGTCGAACGTGCCGAGAACGGGCTCGTCTCGGCTGTGACCTATTCCGCGACCGACCCCGTTCCGAACGGCCTGCGCGGCACCGCCACGATGTCGGTGCGTTTGGCCGATGATGCGCCGGAGATGCTCGCCTTCCCCGTCGAGCAGATCTGCGCAGACGGATCGCACATCTGGGACGAGGTCGCCGACCCCGGAACCGACCCGCACGACCTCGAGTCCCCCGCGCCCACGATCACCGTGTCATCCTCCGAACAGGATGACGCCGACGCCGATGCCGGCGTTTCCGAGGCGGGTGCTCCAGCCCCTGCCACGGCGATCGCGCTCGGTCTCGGCGGCGTCGGCCTCATCGCCGGGATCGCTGCGCTGATCGTCTCCGTGCGCACCGCACGCGGCGCCCGAGCGTAGAGCACAGCATCCGGGGCACGTCGACCGTCGCGCCGACGTGCCCCGAGTGCCCGCGCGTGAGATTATTGACCTGCCATGTCGACCACACAGCCCAGCCTCCCTCCCGTCCTCCGTCCCGATGCTCCGCCACAGCGGGCCCTGACGGATCTCGTCGCCCATCTCGCCGCCGAAACCCGCGGTGACATCGACGGCGTCACCGTCACCGGAATCACCCTCGCCACCGCGGATCTCCGCGCCGGCGAAGCGTTCGTCGCGATCCGCGGCGTGAACAAGCACGGTGCAGAGTTCGCCCGGACCGCCGCAGATAAGGGCGCCGTCGCGATCATCACCGATGCCGCCGGCGCCGACATCGCCGCCGATGCGCATCTCCCGATCGTCATCGTCGACGATCCCCGTGGCATCCTCGGCGCACTGAGCGCCTGGGTCTACGGGACCGGCGCCGATGACGAGCTGCCCCTGCTGTTCGCGACCACCGGCACCAACGGCAAGACCAGCGTCTCCCACCTCCTCGAGGGCATCCTCCGCCAGATCGGCGTCACCACGGGCCTGTCCTCCACCGCTGAACGGCACATCGCCGACGAGGTGATCATCTCCCGGCTCACGACGCCCGAGGCCTCCGAGATGCACGCCCTGCTCGCCCTCATGCGCGAACGTTCGGTCGAGGCCGTCGCCGTCGAGGTCAGCGCCCAGGCGCTCTCCCGCAATCGTGTGGACGGCATCGTGTTCGACGTCGCGGGCTTCACCAACCTCAGCCACGACCACCTCGACGACTACACCGACATGCAGGAGTACCTCGAGGCGAAGCTCGCGCTGTTCCGTCCCGACCGCTCCCGTCGCGCCGTGGTCTCCCTCGATTCCCTTCCCTCCTCTGCGGTCATCGCTGCGGCCGAGGTTCCCGTCGTCACCGTCGGCACCCCGGCGATCGCCGCCGACCCCGTGCAGGCCGCGGGCGCCGACTGGGTCGTCACGATCGACGACGAGCGGCAGCGCGGAACGCGTTTCACCATGACCGGCCCCGAGGGGCGTTCGCTGTCATCGATCGTCCCGGTGATCGGCGCGCACATGGCGGCCAACGCGGCCCTGGCGATCGTCATGCTCCTCGAGGGCGGCTACGACTGGGAGCGCATCTGCTCCGCCCTCGAGCGAGACGGTCGCATCGATGCTTACGCCCCGGGGCGCACAGAGCTCGTTTCCGGAGAGCGCGGCCCCGCCGTATTCGTGGACTTCGGGCACACCCCCGACGCGTTCGTGAAGACGCTCGAGGCCGTGCGACGGGTGACGCCGGGCCGCGTTCTCATGATCTTCGGCGCGGACGGCGACCGTGACGCGACCAAGCGCCTCGATATGGGCCGCACCGCGGTCGAGGGCAGCGACATCCTCGTCATCACCGACCACCACCCGCGCTTCGAAGACCCGGATTCGATCCGCGCCACGCTGCTCGAGGGAGCGCGCACCGCACGTCCGGACGCCGAGATCCACGAATTCTCCCCGCCGGAGAAGGCCATCATCGCGGCGATCGCCCTCGTGGGCGAAGGGGATGCCGTGCTATGGGCGGGCCCCGGGCACCAGGACTACCGCGACATCCGCGGCGTTCGCACGCCGTACTCTGCCCGCGAGCTCGCCCGACGTGCGCTCAGCGCCGCCGGCTGGCCCGTCCCCGAGCCGAACTGGCCCGTCCCCTACGCGGACTGAGTACTTCTCAGGCGCGCGCGATGAGCTGATCGGCCGTCGCGCGCGCCCAGCTCTCGGCCTCCGCGAGTGTTTCGACCGTCAGCTCATCGGGTGACTCGTGCGCGTCGACGACGCGAGCGATCGTGTCGACGATTCCGAGGAACGGCAACCGTCCCTCGTGGAAGGCGTCGACCGCCTGCTCATTGGCGGCGTTGAACACGGCGGGGAAGGTGCGCCCCGCGCGTCCCACGCTCTTGGCGAGCGCCACCGCGGGGAATGCCTCGTCGTCGAGAGGTTCGAAATCCCAGCGGGATGCCGTGGTCCAATCCAACGGTGCTCCGACGCCGCCGATCCGCTCCGGCCAGTCCAGTCCCAACGAGATCGGCAGGCGCATGTCGGGAGGGGACGCCTGGGCGATCGTCGACCCATCGATGAACTCGACCATCGAGTGCACGATCGACTGCGGATGCACGACGACCTGGATGTCGTCGTAGTCGACGTCGAACAGCAGATGGGCTTCGATCACCTCGAGGCCCTTGTTGACGAGTGTCGCGGAGTTCGTCGTCACGACGCGCCCCATGTCCCAGGTGGGGTGTGCCAGTGCCTGGGCAGGAGTGATGTCGGCCATCTCCGCCCGGGTGCGCCCCCGGAAAGGACCACCGGATGCCGTGACCACGAGCCGCCGGATCTCGGAATGCGTGCCCGCCCTCAGTGCCTGGGCGATCGCGGAGTGCTCCGAGTCGACGGGCACGATCTGTCCCTGAGCTGCCGCGGCGGTGACGAGAGCCCCGCCGACGATGAGCGATTCCTTGTTCGCCAGGGCGAGGGTGCGGCCGGCCTGCAGCGCGGCGAGCGTGGACCCCAGCCCGATCGATCCGGTGATCGCATTCAGCACGACATCGGCTTCGACATCGCGCACGAGCTGCTCGGCCTGATCGGAGCCGAGAGCGGTGTGCTCCACACCGAACTGCTCGGCCTGCGCGGACAGGAGCCCGGCGTTCGTGCCCGCGGCGAGTCCGACGAGCTCGAAGCGGCGGGGGTTCGCCCGTACGACGTCGAGAGCCTGAGTGCCGATGGAGCCGGTCGAGCCGAGGACGATGATGCGACGCATGCCGACAGCCTACGCCGCGGCACGCGCCGTTTCAGCGCGGCGAGCGGGTCAGAGCGCCGCCGGGTGCATCGTGGCGAGGATGTCGATCACGAAGACCAGGGTCTGTCCCGCGAGCTCGTGCTCGCTGCTGCCCTCTTCGCCGTAGCCGAGTGCCGGCGGGATGACGACGAGCACCTGCGAACCGACCTTCTGGCCCTCGAGCGCCTCGACGAAGCCCTCCACGTAGGTGTTGCCGTCGATGCTGATCGGGCCGCTCTTGCCCCAGGAGGAGTCGAAGACCTCTCCGCTCTCCCAGCCGGTGCCGTGGTACTGCAGGAGCGTCGTGTCGCCGGCGGCGACGGTCGCACCATCGCCCTCCTTCAGCACCTCGATCTTCAGATCGGCCGGAGCATCGGCATCCGGGATCTCGATGCTCGGGGTGCCGTCTTCGTCGAGCGTGACGACCGGCATGCCGTCGACCGCGTCCTTCTCGGCACCGGACGCGGCGGCCGGCACGATGTCGAGCACGTCGAGGATGTAGAACTGGGCCGCGGCATCTTCCGTGGTCGGGAAGACGATGGACAGACGAGAGCCCACCGTCGCGCAGCCGATCAGCTGACCGAGGGGCGTCTCCGCCGTGAGGCTGGCGGGGAGCAGCTCGGCCTCGGCGTAACCGGCATCGCCGAGACGCTCGCCCGATGCGCCATCGAACGCGCTCAGGGCGTAGCTGACGTAGTCGCCCTCGGAGATCTTGTCGCCATCACCCTCGGTGAGGATCGAGCGCTGGGCTTCTTCGACCTGCTGGTCGAGCTCGAACTCCGCGGTGGAGGCCTCGCCGAATGCGCCCTCCACGCTGACGCTCTCCGCGGCGGCGCCGGAGTCGATCGTGACGGAGCAGAGATCGGTCGCCGTCGCCTCACCGGCGTCTTCGGTCGTCGAGCCGTCGGTTCCGGCGCAGCCGGCCAGGAGCAGCGACGTTGCGGCGATGGTGGACAGGGCGATGAGCGAGCGGTTGCGCACAGTGAAACCTCGAAATCGTTGCGGGGACCCGTCCATACTGTCCTATTCCCCCTTTGCCCGCGCTGAGAGTCGCCGTCTCCGACACCCGTGTCGCGCATTCCGGCTTCGGCATAGAACCGGGAGTAGCCTGATCTGATGACTTCTGCGCCGTCGTCCTCCCCGGAATCCGACACCGAGACGACGTCGGCCGAACCAGAGGAAGCCTCGGCCGCGCCGCGGCATGCCGGCGCGACCTACCGCATCGGCCGCTCGCTCGCCCGGATGCTCTACCGCCCGCGAGTTGAAGGCCGGGAGAAGGTGCCGACCGACGGCCCGGTGATCTTCGCCAGCAACCACCTGTCGTTCATCGACTCGATCGCGATTCCGGTGGCGGCTCCGCGCCCGGTGCACTTCCTCGCGAAGTCGACCTACTTCGAGGGCACCGGGTTCCGCGGCGCGATGATGCGCCGCTTCTTCCAGTCCATCGGTGCGATCCCCGTGCGCCGCGGAGCCGGTCAGGCTGCATTGAACGCCCTCGACCAGCAGCGCATGCTGTTGGACGAGGGTCTTTCCGTCGCGCTGTACCCTGAGGGAACGCGCTCCTCCGACGGACGCCTGTACAAGGGCCGCACAGGGGTGGCCTTCCTCGCTCTCCAAAGCGGAGCGCCAGTCGTCCCGGTCGGTCTCATCGACACCGACAAGGTCATGCCACGCGGGGCGAAGATGCCATCCATGCGCCCGCGCATCACGGTGCGCTTCGGCGATCCGATCGACGTGAGCGTGCACGGACCCGCGTCCAGCGGCAAGGCGCGACGACTCGCGACCGATGAGATCATGTCGGCGATCCATGCCCTCAGCGGGCAGGAGCTCGCCGGCGTCTACAACGAGCCGCCCGCACAGGGCGCACTCGAGAAGATCAAGCAGGCGCTGCCGCACGAGCGCCGCTGAGCGCCCGCGGCCTCATTCCCCGAGCGCCGTGATCACGGCTCGGTGGTGGACGGGGAAGTTGACCGAGTTCGCGATGAAGCACATCCGGTGAGCGTCGTCGTGGGCACGGCGCGCGGCATCCAGCATCCCGGCTTCGGCGACCACGACTCTCGGATTCAGCGTGACCTCGCGGAATGCTCCCCCGCTGCGGCCGTCTTCGACCATCACGCCGTGCGCATCGTCACTGTAGGAGACGACCACGACACCGGCCACCACGCACGCATGCAGGTACGACAGGAGGTGGCACTCCGACAGGGCTGCGATCAGCAGGTCTTCCGGGTTCCAGCGCGACGGGTCTCCACGGAAGGGCTTATCAGCCGAGGCTGCGAGTGCCGGTTTGCCGGCCACCTCGATCGTGACGTCACGCGCATAGGCGCGGTATCCGCTCGTCCCGGTGCCGAGGTTGCCCGTCCAGGTCGTCGTCAACGCGTACTCGTGCTCTCCCAGTCGCATGTCGCCAGTCTGACATGCGTCCTCGTCATCCGGTGCGCCGGTCAGCGCCGCTAGGCTGGTCGGATGCTGGAGACTCTCACCGTCGCGGATGCTGTCGAACTCGCCGTCGTCGAACGAAGCGGATTCGTCGAATCCCGTCATGCCGGAGCCGCGATCGTGCTCTCGCCCGAGGGCGACGTCGCCCTCCGTGCGGGGAACACCGATGCCCTGATCCTCCCGCGCTCGAGCCTCAAGCCTCTGCAGGCCGTCGCATGCATCACCGCCGGAGCGGACCTCACCGGCGCGGAACTCGCCCTGGCCACCGCGAGCCATGTCGGCACCGAGCGCCACGCGGACGTCGTGCGCGATGTCCTGACCGCCGGCGGTCTCACCGAAGACGATCTCGCCTGCCCGCCCGCATGGCCCAGCGACATGGCGAGCCGCGATGAGCTCGTTCGCGAGCACGGTGAGAAGGCGCGGATCCGCATGAACTGCTCCGGCAAGCACGCGGCGATGCTCCGTGCCTGCGTCGCCACGGGCTGGCCGACCGAGGGTTACCTCGATGCGGCGCACCCCCTGCAGCTGCACATCCGTGAGGTCGTCGAGCGTCTGACCGGCGAGAAGATCGCCCACACCTCGATCGACGGCTGCGGCGCGCCGGTGCACGCCATGACCCTCGCCGGCCTCGCCCGAGGCATCCATCGAATCGGCTCCGCCTCGGAGCGCTCGCCCTTCGCCCTTCACCGTGTGGCCGGGACACTCGTGCGCATGGTCAAGGAGAACCCGTGGACCATCGAAGGGCCCGGCAAGCCCGACACCGTGGCGATCGAGACGCTCGACGTCTTCGCCAAGGGCGGAGCCGAGGGAATCATGGTCATGGTCGCCCCCAATGGTGCCACCGTGGCTCTGAAGATGCTCGACGGCTCGGCACGCGCTTCGACGATCGTCGCGGCGACCCTGCTGGCCCGGGTCGGCGCGCTGAGCGAAGACGACGTGAACCGCCTGGCTGCGGCGCTTCCCCTGTCGGTGCTCGGCGGTGGAGAAGAGGTCGGAACGATCCGCCCTGGCGCCGGCATCTGAGGTCCGTGGACAAGGGCCGCGGCTCCCCGGTCCCCCGCAGATAGCACTCACGATTCGTCGGCACCCGCGAGGATGACGCGCCGTGGCGCGGCGCCATCGCGGAACGACCATGCACGGCCCCGGTGCGTCTGCACGAATGGCGGCAGCTCCCGGTACCCGGCGAGCGAGCGCAACTCCGACGTGCACTCCGCCATGAGCAGCATCTCCCCCTCGCCGCGAACGCGCTGCCACAGAGTCCAGTTGCGCTGCCAGCTCTCGGCGTCGCCGACGAGGATGCCCGGTGTCCCCCGCTCCGCCGACTCCGCCGACTCCGCCGGGTCGCCGACCACACCCACGTGCGTGTGCGGATACGTTCGGCGAAGGTCCTCGACCACGCGGCGCGATGACGGCGCGACGACTCCGATGAGTGACCCCGACGGCTCCCATGCTTCCGTCGGCGGCGCACCGGCCTCGGGCGCATGCCCCGGCTCCGTCCACACGATCTGCACCTCGCGCTCGTCCATTCGTGCGCGTCCGGGGAGCCGGTCTCGCAGGTAGCCGTCGCTGTCACCGCCCGCCGCCAGGTGCTCCATCCGGGTCCCCGTTCGCAACAGCATCCGATTCGGAAGCGCATCGACGACCCGTGATACCGCCCCGGCGAGCCGCGATGCGGTGATCACGATGCACCCTCGGTGCGCCCCCGCCGAGCGCACCAGGGTCTCGAAGCGCTCGAGGAAGAGTGCGGCGTAGTCGTGCGGGAACCCGGCGGCGATGCGATCGAGATCATCGCACAGCAGCAGCCGGGGCATGACGGTGCGACGCTCGACGAGGGCCTCGACCGTGTCCCATGCCGCTTCCGGGTCGGCCGGGACGAACAGCGCATCGGAGCACTGCGCGGCGAGGACACGGATGAGCGCGGTCCGGCCCGAACCACTGCCGCCGATGACCGCCAGCCCGCGATCCTCGCCCAGACGCAGCGTCAGCGGCGTCTGACGTTGCTCGTCCGGTTCATCGGAGAGCCCGAGGACGAGCGTGTCCGCATCTCGTGGGGCGACGCGAGGGTCCGCGAGGGCAAGCGAAGCCGGCAACGGCGCCAGCCAGGGGCTGACGGCACGTCCCGCGTCCGCCCACAGACCGGCGATGGCACGGATATCGCCCGCTCCTGTCAAGGCGATGCGCACGGCCGCCGGTGCAGCATCCTGCGGACGGCGCAGGAACGCCAGGCCGCGCGATGCCGCACCGCCGGGCAGCTCCGCTGCGTCATCCGTCCCGATCACCAGCCGACTGTCCGAAGCATCGGTGACCCGCAGACTCAATCGCAGCGGGCAGTTCGCTGCGAGAGCATCGCGGATCACTCCGGACGCCCGCTGCGTTCCCAGCACGAGATGCATGCCGAGGGCTCGCCCCCGAGCGGCGATGTCGGTGAACACCGCGGCGAGATCCGGATGTTCCTGGATGAGCGCGGCGAACTCGTCGACGACGATAACCAGCCGCGGCATACGCCCCTCGGCCTCGCCGATGTTGCGCGCGCCCATGCCCGCCAGGATCCGTTCCCGGCGACGCAGCTCGGCCGTCAGGCTCCGCACGCCCCGACGCGCTCCCTGCTCGTCGAGGTCGGTGATCACCGCGGCGACGTGAGGAAGGTCGCGGAGCGGATCGAACGCCGTTCCGCCCTTGAAATCGGCAAGGACGAACGTCACCTCGTCGGGACCGTGCTCGCGCGCCATCGATGCGATCCACGACACCAGCAGTTCGCTCTTGCCGGATCCGGTCATCCCCGTGACGATCGCATGCGGTCCGTCCTCGACCAGGTCGATCTCCGCATCCCCGGCCTCCGTGCGCCCGATCGGAGCCCGCAGCCCGAACGTCGAGTCGCCGGCCGACGCCGCGAGTTCCCCGAGCATCACCATGTCGGGGAGCATCGCCGCTTCACCCTCGCGCTCGATCGACGTATCGGCGACGACGCGGGCCTGCTCCTCCGAGAGGCACTCCACGGCGATGTGCACCACATCGTTGCCGCGCCGCAAGCGGGCCTTGCCCGGTTCCCCGATGTCGAGGACGGTCGTGATCCCCTCCGGGACGTCCGCATCGGCCGCGCGCACGTGCAGATGGGATGACGCCTCGACATCCTGCTCCGGCGAGAGGGAGACGCCCAGGCGCCAGGCGCCCCGTCTGACCCGACCCGCATGCGGAAAACCGGCCACGCCCAGCTCCTGCGCCTCCGCCCCGACGATCGCCAGTTGCGCGGGCGCGTGCGCCAAGCACAGTTGCACGAGCAGCGCCCGAGCAGCGGCACGCGCCACCGGTTGCGGGCCCCGAATGCACAGCCCCCGACCGAGTGCGGCCGTTATCGGAGCCCCGGAAAGCTGCGATGCCCTCTTCTGAAAAGAACGGGCGAGTTCGCCGTTGTCGCCCGTGACCCGCAACCGACTCGGCACGATCCCCGCGCCCAAGACGATCAGCGTCGACTCGTCGACCGGTTGCAGATCCCGCAGAGGGGGATCCTGGATCTGCCCTGCCGCGTCTGGATGCGCCCGTTGCAGCGCGCGCTTCTCACGATCATGGCGACGCCTCAGCTCCTGATCGGCACGCGCCCAGCCGTGTTTCTGCTCCTCATCGGCGATCCGACGGTCACGACGACGCAGCCGCATGCCGTCAAGCAGCGAGGCGCCGATCATGAGCGGGCCGAGCGCCGCGAAGCAGAGGGAGAAGATCGAGCCCGTGATCAGCCAGAGCACGACTCCCGCGGCGATCGGCACCACGGCCGCGAGCACCGGTATCGGCTGCCGTCGAGGTTCAGCGGGCGCGGTCGGAAGCGTCAGCGTTTCTGAGTCCATGGCACCATTGCATGCCACAACGAACCCCTTCAGCCCGCTATCCACAGGCCGGGCGGCTTACTCGGTCGTGTGCTCCGATGTGGAGGAGAACTCGTCCTCTTCCCCGACACGCGCGGGGCGCTCGACCTGCAACACGATGATGGTCACATTGTCGCGACCACCGTTCTCCAGAGCAGCGGCGAGCATCGCATCGACAGCCTGCGCCGGGTCGGCATACTCGCGCAGGAAATGCTGAATGCCGTAGTCCGTGAGCTCCTTCGTGAGGCCATCGGAGCAGATCACGAACCTGTCTCCGTCGAGGACCTCGATGCCCAGGTAGTCGGGCGGGGTGAGCTCGCTGGCGCCGACCGCACGGGTGATGACGTTGCTGTAGGGGTGCCCTTCGGCTTCCTCCGGGCTGAGGCGGCCGGCGCTGATCAGCTCCTGCACCACGGAATGGTCGGTCGTGACCTGCACGAGTCGGCCGTCACGGAGAAGATAGACGCGCGAATCGCCGATGTTCAACGAGATCCAGCGCGCATCATCACCGGAGGCATCGAGGAAGACGCCTGTGAGAGTCGTACCGGTGCCTTCATCGGTGGTCTCCGGGTGCGCCGCGATATCGGCCACCGTCTGCTCCAAAGCATTCTCGATGGCGGTCGTCGTGGTCGGACCGGTCTCGACCATCCGCTGCAGATGCGCGACGGTGCTCTGGCTGGCGATCTCGCCGCCGGCGTGGCCGCCCATCCCATCGGCGACGATGAAGAGTGGAAACATCGCGAGGAACGCATCCTGGTTGTTCTCGCGACGACGACCCGTATCCGTCGCTCCTGCCCAGGTGAGCACGATGTCATCGCCGGGGGCGACGCCGACGCTGTGCGTGTGCGTGGTCGTCTCAGACAAAGGGGCCTCCGGAATGGCTGCGGATGATCGGGATGACCGCAGGGTACTCAGACATCGTAATGGAACCGTACGGCGCACGCGCGAGCGCACCGACTCCCCAACGCTATCGGAGTATCGACGGATGCAACGACGAAGGGCCCTCGATCGAAGCCGAGGGCCCTTCTGTCATGCGATTACGCAGGCGGCTGGGTCGGGTCCGCAGGCGGAGCCGGAGGAGCCGGAGGCGTCGTCGGCGTCGTCGGCGCGGCCGGCGCCGGTGCCGGCGGGACGGGCGGCGTCGCCGGGCTCTGCGGCATCACCGGTGCGGCCGGAGGCTGGTAGCCCGGAGCCGGCTGCTGCGGGTATCCCGGCTGCTGGCCGTAGGGCTGCTGCGGGTAGCCAGGAGCCGGCTGCTGCGGGTGACCGGGCTGCTGCCCGTACGGCTGCTGCGGGTAGCCCTGCGGCTGACCGTAGGGCTGCTGGGGAGCGGCGCCATAAGCACCCGGGGCAGCGGCCGCGGAAGGCTGACGGGGGACGCCTTCCCAGTCGGTGCTGTCACCGAAGAAGGAGTTTCCGGCCCAGGGAGCAGGCTGGATCTGCGGATTCCAGCGCGACTTGTCGAATGCAGCGATACCGAGCCACACGATCGACAGGAAGATGTAGAGCGCCACCCAGGCGCCATCCTTCTGGAGCTTCTGGCCCACGCGGTAAGCAGCCAGGACCATCACGACGGTCGCGGCGAGCGAGAACAGGCCCGCGAAGATGTTCAGCACCGGGATCCAGCTCAGGACGATCGCACCACCCGCGGCGTAGAGGATCAGCCACGGGCTCAGGTCGCCGAGCTTGAGGAACACCATCGAGTTGTACACGGGCACCCAGGCCCGCCACTTGCCCGTGACACCGGCCTTCTCGAAGATCTTCATCAGGAACAGCGAAGACAGGACGTAGCCGGCGATGGCCAGGATAAAGCCGACGACCACCAGCCCGAAGAGCGCGGCGACCGCGGCACCGCTGTCGTAGTAGTAAGGATCCATTAGCCCCTCCATGGAGTCAGCGACACCATTCGCATCGCGTGAAACACCCTAGCGTGCGCGGGAAATCGATGCATCCCTCGTAGGCCGGGCGCGTTGGGATTCACTCCCCGACGACGAGCTCCGCAGTTCGAGCATCCACCTCGCGAAGAACGATCGAGCGCATCGCCGACCATTTCACGAGTTCCGCGAAGGATGACAGATCGGGCGCATCCTGTGCGAGCGCACGGACGAGCTGCCCCTTGGACTTCTTGTTGAAGTGGTTGAGCGCCTTGCCCTGATCGGTCACGACACGCACGTACATCGCACTCACGCCATCGGGGATCGGCCCGAGCGCCACATAGGCCTCACTGCGCAGGTCGAGCACGAACGACGGCTTCTCCTGAGCGATCGCTTCCGAGGTCGGAACCGCCCAGTGGCGCCGCAACGGCGGCATCCCCGGCACCGAGGTTCCGGCAGCAAGACGGTACGCCGGAATGGCGTCCAGGGCCGATATCGGCCCGAACGGCGCTGCGTGAATCCAGACGTTCTCACCGAGCCAGGCGCGGGAGGACTCCCCCAGCGAGACGGCATCCAGCGCGTCGTAGAGCACACCCGTGTATCGGTCGACCGCCGGCATCGTCGGCGACGTGAGCAGAGTCGCGTTATCGACGATCCCGCTCAGCTGACGGGCGCTGAGCTTCAGCACGCGCTGCGCGGCATCGGCGTCTGCCGACAAGCCAATCAGCGCTTGAACGGCCAGCGACCGTTGCTCCCCCAATGCGGGAAGCGCCAGATCGGCTATCGCCAGAGGCGCACCCGCACCCCCGGGCTTCTTGGTCTCCGAAGGAGGCAGCAGAACTCTCATATCTCCACACAGACAAGAACGCGCCCGCCTCGGGCACACCCACCGGAACCGGTGCGATGTACGAGGCGGACGCGTCCGAAATGAATCGTGATCAGGCGACGAGCGCGGCGTGGCCAGCCACGATCATCAGCTGGTCCCCCTCCATGGAGAGGAACCCGTCCTGAGCATTGGCGAGGATCTTCGCGCCGTCGGCCTGGGTGATGCGCACCTGGCCCTCGGCGAGGATGGCCAGCACCGGCTCGTGGCCGGCCATGATGCCGATCTCACCCTCGACGGTCTTGGCGACGACGAGCGATGCCTCTCCCGTCCAGACCTCCGCGTCCGCGGAGACGAGGCTGACGTTGAGCGCCATGATCAGGCGTTCTCCTTCTGGATCTTCGCCCATGCCTCTTCGACGTCGGAGATGCCACCGACGTTGAAGAACGCCTGCTCGGCCACGTGGTCGAACTCGCCCTTGGCGATTGCATCGAACGACTCGATGGTCTCCTTGAGGGGAACCGTCGATCCCTCGACACCCGTGAACTTCTTCGCCATGTAGGTGTTCTGCGAGAGGAACTGCTGGATGCGGCGTGCACGCGACACGACGATCTTGTCCTCTTCGGAGAGCTCGTCGACACCGAGGATCGCGATGATCTCCTGCAGCTCCTTGTTCTTCTGAAGGATCTGCTTGACCGTGGTCGCAACGCGGTAGTGGTCCTCGCCCAAGTAGCGGGGGTCCATGATGCGCGACGTCGAGGTCAGCGGGTCGATGGCCGGGTACAGACCCTTCGACGCGATCTCGCGAGAGAGCTCGGTCGTCGCATCGAGGTGCGCGAAGGTCGTGGCCGGGGCCGGGTCGGTGTAGTCGTCAGCGGGGACGTAGATCGCCTGCAGCGAGGTGATCGAGTGGCCGCGGGTCGAGGTGATGCGCTCCTGGAGGAGACCCATCTCGTCGGCGAGGTTCGGCTGGTAGCCCACGGCCGAGGGCATGCGGCCCAGCAGCGTGGAGACCTCGGAACCGGCCTGCGTGAAGCGGAAGATGTTGTCGATGAAGAGCAGCACGTCCTGCTTCTGCACGTCGCGGAAGTACTCCGCCATCGTCAGAGCCGAAAGCGCGACGCGAAGACGGGTCCCCGGCGGCTCGTCCATCTGGCCGAAGACGAGGGCGGTCTTGTCGAAGACGCCCGCCTCTTCCATCTCAGCGATGAGGTCGTTGCCCTCACGGGTGCGCTCACCGACGCCGGCGAACACGGACACACCACCGTGATCCTGCGCGACACGCTGGATCATCTCCTGGATGAGGACGGTCTTACCGACACCGGCGCCACCGAACAGACCGATCTTTCCACCCTGGACGTAGGGGGTCAGAAGGTCGATCGACTTGATGCCGGTCTCGAACATGGTGGTCTTGGACTCGAGCTGGTCGAAGCTCGGCGCCTGACGGTGGATCGGCCACCGCTCGGTGATCTCGATCTGCTCGCCGGGCTCGGCGTTGAGGACCTCGCCGATCACGTTGAAGACCTTGCCCTTGGTGATGTCACCGACGGGAACCGAGATCGGCAGGCCCGTGTCACGGACCTCCTGGCCTCGGACGATACCGTCCGTGGGCTTCAGTGCGATCGCGCGGATCAAGTCGTCGCCGAGGTGCTGCGCGACCTCGAGCGTGATCTCCGTCGACTCTTCACCGATGGTGATCGTGGTCTTCAGAGCGTTGTAGATGTCCGGGATCGAGTCGTGAGGGAACTCGATGTCGACGACCGGGCCCGTGACGCGTGCGACGCGCCCGACGACCGCGGTCCCAGCCTCAGCTGTGGCGGTGGGGGTCATATCTTCGTCTCTTTCTTAATGGTCTATTTGCTCGACGAGAGCGCGTCGGCACCGCCGACGATCTCAGCGATCTGCTGCGTGATCTCCGCCTGACGCGCGTTGTTGCGCAGACGGGTGTAGTCGGTGATGAGCTTGTCGGCGTTGTCGCTCGCGGACTTCATCGCCTTCTGCGTCGCGGCCTGCTTGGCGGCCGACGACTGCAGCAGGGCGTTGAAGACCCGGCTCTGGACATACACCGGCAGGATCGCGTCGAGCACCGTCTCGGCATCCGGTTCGAACTCGTAGAGCGGGTACACCGGCGCCGAAGAGGAATCGGCGCCGTCGTGGTCCACGATCTCCAGCGGAAGCAGGCGCACGGTCTCCGGCGTCTGCGTCATCATGCTGACGAAACGGTTGTAGACGAGGTGGAGCTCGTCGACTCCCCCGTTCTCGCCCCCGCGCTGGAAGGCTTCCAGCAGCGCGGCCGAGATCTCCTCGGCCGTCGAGAACTGCGGGGTGTCGGTGTCACCGGTCCACTCCGCAGCAGCCGCGATGTTGCGGAACTGGAAGTAGCCCACGGCCTTACGGCCGACGAGGTAGTAGACCGGCTCGGAGCCCTGCGAGCGGATGAGCTCGCCGAGCTCCATCGCCTCTCGGAGAACCTGCGAGTTGAACGCACCAGCCAGACCGCGGTCGGAGGAGAAGACCACCACCGCGGAGCGGCGGATCGTCTCGGGCTCGCGGGTGAGCGGGTGATCGACGTTCGAGTGCGTCGCGACGGCGGAGACGGCCTGCGTCACGGCCCGCGCGAAGGGCGACGACGCGCGAACGCGCGCCATCGCCTTCTGGATGCGCGAAGCCGCGATGAGTTCCATCGCCTTCGTGATCTTCTTGGTCGTCTGAGCAGAAGAGATCTTCTGCTTGTAGACCCTGAGTTGAGCGCCCATGTTTTCAGTACCTCACGCGATTACGCGCGACGACCCTTGACGATCTTCTCCTGGTTCACGTCGTCCGCGTCGGCAGCTGCGTGCTCCTCGGATCCGAGCGCGCCGAGGGCAGCGCCCGAGCCGCTCTGGAATTCGAGGATGAACGCATCGACCTGCTTCTCGAGCTCGGCGACCGTGTCGTCGGTGAGAAGGTTCGTCTCGCGCAGCGTGTCGAGGATCTGCGTGTTGCGACGCAGGTGATCGAGCAGCTCGCGCTCGAAGCGCAGGACGTCAGAGACCTCGATCGAGTCGAGCTTTCCGTTCGTGCCGGCCCAGATCGAGACGACCTGGTCCTCGACGGGGTACGGCGAGTACTGCGGCTGCTTCAGCAGCTCGGTCAGACGTGCACCGCGGTCGAGCTGACGACGCGAAGCCGCATCGAGGTCGCTCGCGAACATCGCGAAGGCTTCGAGCGAGCGGTACTGAGCGAGCTCGAGCTTCAACGTTCCCGAGACCTTCTTGATGGACTTCACCTGAGCGTCGCCACCGACTCGCGAGACCGAGATTCCCACGTCGACCGCGGGACGCTGGTTGGCGTTGAACAGGTCGGACTGGAGGAAGATCTGGCCGTCGGTGATCGAGATCACGTTGGTCGGGATGTACGCCGAGACGTCGTTCGCCTTGGTCTCGATGATCGGGAGACCCGTCATCGAACCTGCGCCGAGCTCGTCGGACAGCTTCGCGCAGCGCTCCAGCAGGCGGGAGTGCAGGTAGAAGACGTCGCCCGGGTATGCCTCGCGCCCCGGCGGACGGCGCAGCAGAAGCGAAACAGCACGGTATGCCTCGGCCTGCTTCGACAGGTCGTCGAAGATGATCAGGACGTGCTTGCCGCCGTACATCCAGTGCTGGCCGATCGCCGAACCGGTGTAGGGGGCGATGTACTTGAAGCCGGCCGGGTCGGAGGCGGGGGCCGCGACGATCGTCGTGTACTCCATGGCTCCGGCCTCTTCGAGCGCACCCTTGACGGAGGCGATCGTCGAGCCCTTCTGGCCGATGGCTACGTAGATGCAGCGAACCTGCTTGTTGGTGTCGCCGGACTCCCAGTTGGCCTTCTGGTTGATGATCGTGTCGATCGCGATGGCGGTCTTACCCGTCTGGCGGTCGCCGATGATCAGCTGTCGCTGACCTCGTCCGACCGGGATCATCGCGTCGATGGCCTTGATGCCGGTCTGCATCGGCTCGTGGACGCTCTTGCGCTGCATGACGCCGGGAGCCTGGAGCTCCAGCTCACGACGGCCTTCCGTGGCGATCTCGCCGAGACCGTCGATCGGGTTGCCGAGCGGGTCGACGACGCGACCGAGGTAGCCGTCACCGACAGCGACGGAGAGGACCTCGCCCGTGCGGCGGACTTCCTGACCAGCCTCGATACCGGCGAAGTCGCCGAGGACGACCGTACCGATCTCCTGCTCGTCGAGGTTGAGTGCCAAGCCCTGCGTGCCGTTGGCGAACGTGAGGAGCTCGTTCGCCATGACGCCGGGCAGGCCCTCGATGTGGGCGATGCCGTCTGCGGCGTCCACGACGGTGCCGACCTCGGTAGCTGCCGCGCCGGTGGGCTCGTATGCAGCGGCGAAGTCCTTCAGCGCGTCACGGATGACGTCGGGGCTGATCGAAAGTTCTGCCATTGTCTTCCCTTTGTATCTGGGTGCGCGGTTCCCCGCGCGAAGTCGTATTAGCCCGCGAGCTTCTGTCGAAGATCGGCGAGCCGCGCGGAGATGCTGCCGTCGATCACGTCATCGGCGATCTGCACGCGCAGTCCGCCCACGACGGTGGGGTCGATCACTTCATTGATGGAGACCTGCACGTCGTAACGCTCGGCCAGCACGGCGCCGAGGCGCGTTCGCTGTTCTGCCGAGAGAGGCGACGCCGTGTGCACGGTGGCGACCGTACGTCCTGCCTGGGCCGAGACGATCTTCATCGCGCGGTTCAGCAGCTGACGAACGCGGCGCCCACGCGGCTGGCGAACCATCGAGGACACGATCAGTGTCGTGGCCTTTCCGGTGACACCCGTGATGAGCTTCTCGACGAGCACGCTCTTTCCTGCGTCATCGCCGAGCCGACTGCCGAGCGCGAGCTCGAGTTCCGGGTTCGCAGCGATCACACGCAGGAAGGAGAACAGCTCGCCCGAGATGTCGTCCTTCGGCTTCGCGATGGCCGTCGCGCGGATGGCCAGCTCCTCGATGCCGTCGACGAGGCCGTCGGCGTCGGACCAGCGCTGTCCAACGGCAGCCGAGAGCACCTGACGGGTGGTCTCGGACATGCCGGCGAATACCGTCGCGACGACCTTCTCGCGAAGGCCCGCAGGAGCAGCCGGGTCGGCCAGCGCGCCGCTCAGCTGACCGGACTCCCCCACGAAACGGGCCGCGGTGAACAGCTCACTCGCGGTGTCGAGGGTGACGCCCTTCGCCTGAGCGAGGGCAGCCGTCGAAGCCGACAGTGCCTGAGTCGTCGCGCTGCCCATTACTTGGCCGCCTTTTCTGCAGTCTCGAGGTCAGCGAGGAAGCGGTCGACCACGGCGGTCGCACGCGCGTCGTCCGAGAGGGTCTCGCCGACCACGCCACCGGCGAGGTCGAGGGCGAGGCTCCCGACCTCGGAGCGCAGTGCGATGAGCGTCGACTGGCGCTCCGCCTCGATCTGCGTGTGAGCGGCGGCGGTCACGCGACCGGCCTCCACCGTTGCCGTCTCCTTGGCCTCGGCGATGATCTTCTTGCCGTCCTCACGGGCGGTTTCGCGGATCTGGCCGGCCTCAGTGCGCGCTTCTGCGAGCTGGCGGGTGTACTCCTCCAGCGCTGCTTCTGCTTCCTTCTGGGCCTCGTCGGCCTTGGCGATGTTGCCCTCGATGGCCTGCGAACGCGCGTCGAGCACCTTCGTCAGACGGGGAAGCGCCACAAGCCAGACGACGAGCAGGATGATGATGAAACACACGCCCGACCAGATGATGTCGTAACCCGCTGGGAGCAGCGGGTTACCGACTTCACCGTCGGCCGCGAGAGTGACAAGAGCGTTACGCATCCTGCCTCCTTATTCTCGAGTCGCGATCGGTTTGCGGATCAGACCGCGGCGAAGATGAACGGCGTGGCGATACCGATCAGGGCGAGGATCTCGATGAATGCAACACCGATGAACATCGTCGTCTGAAGGCGGCCGGCCAGCTCGGGCTGGCGTGCGGTGGATTCGATCGTCTTGCCGATCATGATGCCCAGACCGATGGCCGGTCCGATGGCGGCGAGACCGTAGCCGACGGTCGCGATGTTACCCGTGATCTGCGCGAGAACTGTCGTAGCGTCCACTGGTTTTTTCCTTTCGTAGGGCGATCATCCGATTGGATGATCGTCAGTGCTCTTCAGCGACTGCGAGCTGGATGTAGACCGCAGTCAGGATTGTGAAGACGTATGCCTGGAGAACGTAAACAAAGATCTCGAACAGCGTGAACGCGAAGCTCATCGCGAATGTTCCGACCGCGAACGGGGTGAACCAGTTCATGCTCAGCAGGAAGAAGTGCGTGGCGGAGAAGAACAGGACGAGCATCATGTGCCCGACGATCATGTTCAGCAGCAGACGCAGGAACAGCGAGACCGGGCGCGCCACGAAGGTCGAGATCAGCTCGACGAGCGCGATGATCGGCACCAGATAGATCGGAACGCCGTTCGGGATCAGAGAGTTCTTCAGGAAGCGCAGGCCACCGTGCTTGCGGATGCCGGCGTAGATGAAGAGGACGTATGCCACGAGCGCCAGCAGGAGCGGAACTCCGGCGACAGCCGTTCCCGCCATGTTGATGCCGGGGATGACACCCGTCAGGTTCATGAACAGGATTCCGAAGAACATCGTCGTCAGGATCGGGAGGAAGCGCTTGCCGTCCTTCTCACCGAGGACCTGGTCGGCGATCTGCACGCGCACGAAGCCGAAGGCCATCTCGATGAGGTTCTGACCGCGGCCAGGAACGACCGAGAGGCGGCGTGTGCCGACCAGCAGGACGATGACGAGCACCACTGTCGCGATCACCTGTGCGAGGTTGATGCGCGTGAACTCGAACATCGTTCCCTCGAAGAAGATCGCTGGAGGGAAGAAGTCACCGATGGACGGCGGGTGGAACTGGTTGTCGTCGGCGGCCATGATGACCGCGCCCACGTGACTCAACGTATTGGCTCCTGCTTCTCGCGTTGGCAGGTTCCAGCGCGTCGAGAGGTGAAAATGTTGCTCCTGCAGGGCCCGACATGAGAGTCGGACTACTTCCGCGGTGGAACTCACTCACTCTATCAAAAAGTCAGCGCCCTTCTGGACACGACGGGAGATCCCGGCTCTCAGGCTTCGGGATCCTGCTGCGGCAGCTCCACATCGGATGCCGCGGGGATGCGGATCTTGCTCATGACCATGAGGTCGACGACCAGCGAGACGACGGCCGTCGCCACCAGTGCGAAGTAGAAGACCAGCGGAACGACCCAGTCGAGGCGTGCCAGCGTGAGCAGCAGGACGACGACGAGGATGAACTTGATCAGCCAGCCGCCCATCACGATTCCGAAGAAGATCTGGAGGAAGGCGGGGTTCCCGAACCAGCGGTTGGCGATCAGGATGCTGACCGCGGTCATCGCCGGGAAGATCACGCCGATGAGGGCCCCGAGCACACCGCTCCAGAGACCGGGCCACTGGGCGACGAGCCATCCGACGATGCCGGCGACGACGACGGCCGTTCCACCGATGGCACTGCCCCACACCAGGGCAGCGCGAAGCACCGGGGTGCTCGAGACGGTTTCGCGGTTCATGGGGTCTTCTCCAGTGGTTGAGGGGCTTTGCGGGGCCGGGTGGGCAGCAGGGTGACGATCAGGCACGCGGCGATCCCGATGACCCCGAAGATGATGCCGGGAACGTACTGGCCCGGCCAATCCTCGCGGGTTCCCAGGTACATGAGAAGCACGGCGAGCGAGATGATCGTCGTCCATGCGTAGAAGATGAGGACGGCATCGCGGTCCCGATGGCCGAGATCGAGCATGCGGTGGTGCAGGTGCTTGCGGTCCGGTGAGAAAGGAGAGCGCCCGGCCCTCATGCGTCGGAACACGGCGAGGCCGAAGTCGAGCAGGGGCAGGAGCACGACCACCAGCGGAAGCAGGATCGGGATGAACGCGCCGAGCAGCTGCGAGCGCCCGAACTCCTCCGGGTCCATCGCGGCCGAGGACATCTGCCCGGTCAGCGCGATCGCCGAGGTCGCCATGAGCAGCCCCAGCACGAGAGCCCCGGAGTCGCCCATGAAGAGCTTGGCCGGGCTCCAGTTCAGGGGGAGGAACCCGATACAGGCGCCGATCATGACGGCGGCGAGGAACGAGGCGAGGTTGAAGTAGCTGCTCGCCCCGGTGTCGCGCGTCAGGATGTAGGAGTATGCGAAGAAGACCCCGTTGGCGATGAGGCAGACGCCAGCGACGAGACCGTCCAGTCCGTCGATGAAGTTGACCGCGTTCATGACCACGACGATCGCGAACATCGTCACCGCGATGCTCAGCCAGCTCGAGAAGATGATCATGTCGCCGAGCGGGAGGGCGAGGATCTGCAGTCCGCCGCCGACGGTGATGATGCCCGCGGCGAGGAACTGCGCGCCGAGCTTGATCATCCAGTCCAGATCGAGCAGATCATCGATCACGCCGATCACGGCGATGAGGAGCGCCGCCCCGAGGACCGCCCACATGGTGTTCGGCGGAACCCACATGATCGAGAAGAACGGGTTCGCGGCGGAGACGGCGATGGCGGTGGCGATTCCGAGGAACATCGCCACGCCTCCGAGGCGCGGGGTCGGCGTGGTGTGGACGTCGCGCTCGCGGATGCCGGGATAGAGCTTGAATCGCAGGCTGAGCTGCCACACCGCCCACGACATGATCACCGTGATCGTGGCCGTGAGGATGATCGTGAAGAGATACTGCTTCACGCCGTGCCGTCCGCCGTGTCCTCCGCGACCGCAGCGGGTTCGAGCAGATCGCCGATCACTCCTTCGAGCTGCGCCCGGGTGATGGCGCCTTCCCGCAGGATGCGCACGACCGGATCCGTGGTCTCGTCGCCCCCTCGGCGCACGAGGGATGTCGCGTCGATGATCGTCGAGGCGATGCCGGTGCGGCTGACTCCCCCGTCGAGGTAAACGGCGACGTCGTCCTGGAGCATCCGCTGCGCATCGGATGCGGTGACCGCCGCGGCCTTGCCGGTGAGGTTGGCGCTGGAGACGGCCAGCGGGCCGGTCTCTTCGAGGAGTTCGAGGGCGATCCGCTGATCGGGCATGCGCACGGCGACGGTGCCCAGCGTGTCTCCGAGATCCCAGGAGAGAGAGGGCTGGGCCGGCAGGACGATCGTCAGTCCTCCGGGCCAGAACTCGTCGACGAGCCGTTGCACGGGCTCGGGGACCTCTTCCACGAGCGCCGCAAGCGCCGACTGCCCCGCGACGAGGACGGGCGGCGGCTGGTTGCGGCCGCGACCCTTAGCGTCGAGCAGCCGTTGGACTGCAGCGGGCGTGAACGCATCAGCGGCGACCCCGTAGACAGTATCGGTGGGCATGACGATGAGCTCACCACGGGCGATGGCCTGGCGGGCGCGGCGCATTCCGGCGAGAAGCTCGGCCTCATCGCGGCAGTCGAAGAGAGAGGACATGACTGCACCAGTCTACGTGCACCGGCGCGTCGTTCCGAGGCCCGGGGCCGGTCAGGGGCGTATTGCGGTGGTCGCCCTGTCGCGATGGGTGAGGTCGGGGTGGGTATCGGCTGCGCGCCATCCGTCCGCGGTCAGCAGGTCGCGGATCTGCCGGCCCTGAAGTTCGCCGTGCTCGATGACCAGCAGACCGCCCGCCCGCAGGAGTCTCAGCGCACGCGCGCTGAGAACGCGCACGATGTCGAGGCCGTCCGGGCCGCCGTACAACGCCATTGCGGGGTCGTGCAGCCGCACCTCCGGGTCGCGCGGGAGCGCGTCGTCGGGTACGTACGGCGGGTTGGAGATGACGACCGAGACCGACCCGTCGAGCTCGGGGAGCGCATCCGCGAGATCGCCGTGCACCAGCGTGAGGTTCCCCGCCGAGGCCGTGTTGCGCGCGGCCCAGGCGTGCGCATCGTCCGACAGCTCGACGGCGAAGACGCGTGAGTGCGGGACCTCGGTCGCCAGAGCCAGCGCGATTGCGCCGCTTCCGGTGCACAGGTCGACGCCGATGGGCGCTTCGGATGCGTCGGCGACGAGCGCGTCGATGGCGAACTGCGCGACCATCTCCGTCTCGGGTCGAGGCACGAAGACGCCGGGACCGACGGCCAGCTCGAGGTGCCGGAACGGCGCGCGGCCCGTGATGTGCTGCAGGGGTTCGCGCGCGGCCCGGCGCTCGACGAGTCCGAGGAAGCGCTGCCCCGCCTCCTCGTCCCACGAATCACCGCGGAGAATCGTCGCCTGCACCTCGCCGCGTCCGAGGCCGCGCACATGGCCGACGAGAAGTTCCGCATCGACGAGCGGGTCGGGGACGCCGACCTCGGCGAGCCGCGCGGCGGCCGCACGGACGGCTGCGGCGATGGTCTGTTCAGGCATCCCTCCAGCGTACGTGCTGGGCGTTCACCCGCGCGTCACAATGGCCCATGGCCGCCCCCTCTCGAATAGGCTTGAGCACATCCGTACCGATCGAGAGGTCCCCACCATGACCGGAATCCACTCCGACATCACGTCCGCCTTCGGCAACACGCCGCTGGTGCGGCTGAACCGTGTGACCGAGGGCCTCGGGGCCACCGTGCTGGCCAAGCTCGAGTACTACAACCCGGCCTCCAGCGTGAAGGACCGCATCGGCATCGCGATGGTCAACGCTGCCGAGGAGTCGGGTGAGCTCAAGCCGGGCGGCACGATCGTCGAGTCCACCAGCGGCAACACCGGAATCGCGCTTGCGATGGTGGGCGCTGCTCGCGGCTACAAGGTCATCCTCACGATGCCCGCATCGATGTCGAAGGAGCGCCGGGTGCTCCTGAAGGCCTTCGGCGCGCAGATCGTCCTCACGGACCCGACCAAGGGCATGAGCGGCGCGATCGAGGAGACCCAGCGGATCGTCGCCGAGACGCCCGGCGCCGTGTGGATCAAGCAGTTCGAGAACGCGGCGAACCCCAAGATCCACCGCGAGACCACCGCTCAGGAGATCCTGCGCGACACCGATGGTGACGTCGACATCTTCATCGCGGGCGTCGGCACCGGCGGGACAGTGACCGGAACGGGCCAGGCGCTCAAGGCCGTCAAGCCCGATGTCCGGGTCATCGCGGTCGAGCCGAAGGACTCCCCCGTTCTCACCGAAGGCCACCCCGGCCCGCACAAGATCCAGGGCATCGGCCCGAACTTCGTCCCCGGCGTTCTCGACCGCGAGATCCTCGATGAGGTCATCGCCGTCGAATTCGACGAGTCGCTGCGCCTCGCGCGCGCCCTCGCGGCCGAGGAGGGACTGCTCGTGGGCATGTCCTCCGGCGCTGCCCTGTCGGCGGCCCTGCAGGTCGCCGCGCGCCCGGAGAACAGCGGCAAGACGATCGTCGTCGTCTTCCCCGACACCGGTGAGCGCTACATCTCCACGGCGCTCTTCGAGGACCTGCGCGAAGTCTGATCCGCACGATGGGAGTTTTCGCCCGCGTACGCGAGGACATCGCGGCCGCACGCCTGAGAGACCCGGCCGCCCGCACGGCGATCGAAGTGGGTCTGTTGTACCCCGGGATGCACGCCATCTGGGTGCACCGGATCTCTCACCGCCTCTGGCAGTCGGGCATGCGCTTCCTCCCCCGCGCGCTCTCACAGCTCTCGCGCGGTCTCACCGGCATCGAGATCCACCCCGGTGCGCGCATCGGCCGACGGTTCTTCATCGACCACGGCATGGGGATCGTGATCGGCGAGACGGCCGAGATCGGCGATGATGTGATGCTCTATCACGGTGTGACGCTCGGAGGGCGCACGCCCGATGCCAGCGGGAAACGGCATCCGACGCTCGCGGACGGCGTCGTCGTCGGCTCCGGTGCGAAGGTTCTCGGGCCGATCCTCGTCGGGCGCAACACCGTCGTGGGCGCCAACGCCGTGGTGACGAAGGATGCTCCGGCTGACAGCATCCTCGTCGGCGTGCCCGCGCGGACTCGCAAGCGCGTCGGCCACGACGACTTCGCCGACCTGCGCCTGGCTCCCGACTACTCGATCTGAGCCCGTCGGCGTTGAGATCGTCTCAGCCGTCGTTGCCGACGGCGGCGAGACGCGCCTCCTCGTCGGCGGTGATCGCCGATTCGATGATCGGTTCGAGAGCGCCGTCCATCACCTGGTCGAGGTTGTAGGCCTTGAACCCGGTGCGGTGATCGGCGATGCGATTCTCGGGGAAGTTGTAGGTGCGGATCCGCTCGGAGCGATCCATACCGCGGATCTGCGACTTACGGGCATCCGAAGCCGCGGCATCGCGCTCCTCCTGCTGCTTGGCGAGGATACGAGCGCGCAGCACGCGCATCGCCGCCTCACGGTTCTGCAGCTGGGATTTCTCGTTCTGCATCGAGACGACGATGCCGGTGGGAAGGTGCGTGATGCGCACGGCCGAGTCGGTCGTGTTGACCGACTGCCCGCCCGGCCCCGAGGAACGGTAGACATCGATCTTGAGATCGTTCTGGTTGATCTGGACTTCGTCGGGCTCGTCGACCTCGGGGAAGACGAGCACACCGGTCGTCGAGGTATGGATGCGCCCCTGCGACTCGGTCGCGGGCACGCGCTGCACGCGGTGCACGCCGCCCTCGTACTTCAAGTGCGCCCAGACCCCCTGTGCGGGGTCGGACGAGCTCCCCTTGATCGCGATCTGGACATCCTTGTAGCCGCCCAGGTCGGACTCGTTGCGCTCGAGCAGTTCGGTCTTCCACCCCTTGTGCGCGGCGTACTGGATGTACATGCGCAGCAGATCAGCGGCGAACAGTGCCGACTCGGCTCCGCCCTCACCGGCTTTGATCTCCATGATCACATCGCGTGCATCGTCCGGATCGCGCGGGATGAGCAGTCGTCGAAGCCTCTCCTGCGACTGAGCGAGATTCTCCTCGAGCGCGGGCACCTCGTCGGCGAAGACGGCGTCCTCTTTGGCGAGCTCACGGGCCGCGTCCAGATCATCGGATGCCGCGACCCACGCCGCGTGGGCGGAGACGATGCGGCTCAGCTCGGCGTAACGGCGATTGACGCGCTTGGCGCGCGCAGCGTCGGCGTGCACCGCCGGGTCGGAGAGTTCCTCCTGCACCCGGCGGTGTTCGTCGATGAGCGCCTGAACGGACTCGAACACGCCTCTGCTCCGATCAGATCCGGATCAGCGGATGTTGTTCTCGTGGCTGTGGCTCGAGCCGCCCGCGGTCGGAGCCGGCATCGACTTCTGCATCTGCACGAGGAATTCGACGTTGGACTGCGTCTCCTTCAGCTTGCCGAGCACGACCTCGAGAGCCTGCTGGGGGTCGAGGCCCGCGAGGGCGCGACGCAGCTTCCAGGTGATCTTGACCTCGTCGGGGCTCAGCAGCATCTCTTCACGGCGCGTGGACGATGCGTTGACGTCGACGGCCGGGAAGATGCGCTTGTCGGCGAGCTGGCGCGACAGGCGCAGTTCGCTGTTGCCGGTTCCCTTGAACTCCTCGAAGATGACCTCGTCCATCTTGGAACCGGTCTCGACGAGGGCAGTGGCGAGGATCGTGAGCGATCCGCCGTTCTCGATGTTGCGCGCAGCGCCGAAGAAGCGCTTGGGCGGGTACAGCGCCGCGGCGTCGACGCCGCCGGTGAGCACGCGGCCCGAGGTCGGCGTGGCGATGTTGTAGGCGCGTCCGAGCCGGGTGATCGAGTCGAGCAGCACGACGACGTCGCGGCCGAGCTCGACCAGGCGCTTGGCGCGCTCGATCGCGAGCTCGGCGACCGTGGTGTGGTCCTCGGCGGGGCGGTCGAAGGTCGAAGCGATGACTTCGCCCTTGACGGTGCGCTCCATGTCGGTGACCTCTTCGGGGCGCTCGTCGACCAGGACGACCATGAGGTGCGCCTCGGGGTTGTTCTGCGCGATCGCGTTGGCGATCTGCTGCAGGACGATGGTCTTGCCCGCCTTGGGCGGCGCGACGATGAGCCCGCGCTGCCCCTTGCCGATCGGCGCGACGAGATCGATGATGCGCTGCGTCAGCTTCTCGGGCGCGGTCTCCAGGCGCAGGCGCTCCTGCGGGTACAGCGGGGTGAGCTTGCCGAACTCGACGCGGTTCGCGGCATCCTCGACGGACAGCCCGTTGATGGAGTCGACCTTGACGAGCGCGTTGTACTTCTGACGCCCCTGCTGCTCGCCTTCGCGCGGCTGCTTGATGGCGCCGACGATCGCATCGCCCTTGCGCAGGTTGTACTTCTTCACCTGGCCGAGCGAGACATAGACGTCGCTGGTGCCGGCGAGGTAGCCGGTCGTACGGACGAAGGCGTAGTTGTCGAGGATGTCGAGGATGCCGGCGATCGGGATGAGAACGTCGTCCTCGCCGATCTCGGTCTCGAACTCGTCGGATGCTCCGCCACCACGGCGCTTGTTGCGCTGGCGACCGCGGCCGTTCGAGTCGTCGTCGGATCCGTTGGAGCTGGAGCCGCTCTGCGCGGAGTCGTTGCTGCTGCCACGACCGCGATTGCGGCTGCGGCTGCGGCTGCGGCTACGGCCCGAGGTCTCCTCGCCGTCGCCGGACTCGGACGACTCATCGCCCTTGTTCTCGGAGGACGAGCTCTGCTCGTCGTCGGAGGCGTCGGACTGCTCCTGCTTCTCGGCCTTCGCGTTCTTGGCGTTGCGCTTGCCGCGAGCGGGCTTCTCCACCGTCTCCTTCGCGGGCTGCTCCTCGGCGCCGCTCGATGCGTCGGCGGGCGCGGATGCCTCGACGCTCTTCGCATCGTCGGAGACGGGCGCCTCGGCGGGGGCTGCTTCTTCTGCAGCGGGCTCCGCCTTCTTCCGGCCGCGGCCACGGGCGGTCGTCTTCGTCGCCTTCTCGGTAGCGGGCGCCTCCTCAGCGCTCGCGGTGTCCGCCGCGGGCTTCTCGGCCGGGGTGGACTCGGCTGCGGCATCAGCTGCGGCCGGGGCCTCGGCGTCGGCCTTCTTCGCACGGCTGCGGCGCGGCGCCGTCGCCTTGGGCGCTGCCTCCTCGGCAGGTGCCGCGGAGTCGGCGGGTGCGGCGGCGGCCTCCGCCGGAGCAGCCTCTGCCTCAGCAGTCTTGGCCGCTGCGGTGGCGGTGGTCGCACGGCGCGGAGCGCGCTTGCGCGGAGCCTTAGCCTCGGCGGTGGTCTCGGCGGCCGGGGATTCGGCGGCCGGGGCGGCGGGCGTCTCGACGGCGGACGCTGCCTGATCGTTCTGGGTCTCGGAGAAATTCTCCACGAGTACTCCCTTATATGTCGTGGGAAATGAGCGTGTCTCGCGCACAACGGGTGCTGAGCACGATCGCACGGGCAGCCGCTCGGCGACTGCCGGCCAGAACCGAGAAAGCAGTTCTGGGGGTTGCGTGCGGAATTCGCAGATCTGCGATGGGGGCCGGATTCACGAGATTACGTGGAGCCCTCCGCTCGATCCCTTACTGTACCACCACGCACGTCGACGGCGAGCATGAGCGCCTGCCACGGGGTGTCGGCGACCGCGGCCGCGATATCGACCGCTTCCTGCCGGCTTCCGGGCCCGTCCGCGAGCACGAGGACGCTGGGACCTGCGCCGGAGACGACTGCCGCGAAGCCCGCGGCGCGCAGCGCCTTCACCAGCGTGTGGGTCTCGGGCATCGCCTCGGCGCGGTAGTCCTGATGCAGCCGGTCCGCCGTCGCATCCAGCAGCAGCTCCGGGCTCTGCATGAGTGCGGCGATCAGCAGCGCCGTACGCGAGACGTTGAAGACGGCGTCCTCGCGCGAGAAGTGCGGGGGCTGGAGTGAACGGGCCAGCGACGTCGACATCGTGCGCTCGGGCACGAGCACCAGAGGGGCGACGCCGCGGTGCACGAGGAGCTTCTTGTGCTGCGGGCCGTTCTCCCCCGTCCAGGCGATCGTCAGCCCACCGAACAATGCGGGGGCGACATTGTCGGGGTGCCCTTCGAGCTCGGTCGCCAGACGCAGCAGATCGGCATCGGTGAAGTCCACCTCGCCGGCGAGCAGCCCCTTGGCGGCGAGCACGCCGGCGGTCACAGCCGCACCGGATGAGCCGAGACCGCGACCGTGCGGAACAGCGTTATCGGCGACGATGCGCAGGCCGGGCATCTCACGCCCGGCGTCGCGGTAAACGTGCTCGATCGAGCGGACGACGAGGTTGGAGGCATCGCGCGGAATCTCCTCGGCCCCGGAACCCGTGACCTCGATCTCGAGGCTCCCCGGCTCGAGCGCTGTGACGGTCAGCTCGTCGTAGACGCTCAGTGCAAGGCCCAGCGTGTCGAACCCCGGTCCGAGGTTCGCACTGGTGGCCGGGACCTGGACCTGGACGGAACGTCCGGCCCGCGCCGGAGATGCTGTCGCCATCACTCGCCTTCCACGCGCAGGACGGAGACGACGCGGTCGACGACATCGCTCGCCGCGAGAGCCGCGACGGTGTCGCTGAGAGCCTGATCGGCGGCACGGTGCGTGCCGATGATGAGGCGAGCCGTGGGCTCGTCCTCGGACGAGGTCTGCACGACCGTCGCGACCGAAACGCCGCCATCGCTGAGGATTCCTGCGACCGTGGCGAGGACGCCGGCCTGGTCGGCGACCTCGAGCGTGATCTGGTAGCGCGTGATGACGTGGCCGATCGGCACCGTGGGAAGGTTGGCGCGCGTGGACTCTCCCACGCCGACACCGCCGGCGATGTGGCGACGAGCTGCCGAGACGACATCGCCGAGCACGGCGGACGCGGTCTGCACACCACCGGCGCCCGCACCGTAGAACATCAGGGATCCGGCGGCCTCGGCTTCGACGAAGACCGCGTTGTTGGCTCCGTGGACGGATGCGAGGGGGTGGGTGCGTGCGACGAGCGCCGGGTAGACGCGCACCGAGATCGACTCGGAACCGTCCACATCGATTCGCTCGCAGACCGCGAGCAGCTTGATGACGAATCCGGCGGCGCGGGCCTCATCGATCATCGCCGGGGTGATCTCGGTGATCCCCTCGCGGTGCACCGCCTCGAGCGGGACTGTCGTGTGGAAGGCGAGGGATGCGAGGATCGCGGCCTTCTGTGCGGCGTCGTAGCCCTCGACATCCGCGGTGGGGTCGGCCTCGGCGTATCCGAGGCGCTGCGCGTCGGCGAGCACCTCGGAGAAGTCGGCGCCCTCGGAGTCCATGCGGTCGAGGATGTAGTTCGTCGTTCCGTTGACGATGCCCATCAGGCGCACGACACGGTCTCCCGCGAGCGAGTCGCGCAGCGGACGGATGATCGGAATCGCACCGGCGGCCGCAGCCTCGTAGTAGACGGAGGCGCCCACCTGGTCGGCGGCCTCGAACAGTTCGGTGCCGTGCGTGGCCAGCAGCGCCTTGTTGGCCGTGACGACATCCGCACCGCTCTGCAGCGCGGTGAGCAGATTGCCGCGGGCCGGCTCGATGCCGCCCATCAGCTCGATGACGATGTCGCTGCCGACGATGAGCGTCTCGGCATCCGTGGTGAACAGCTCACGGGGCAGATCGACGTCGCGCTTGGCATCGACGTCACGGACCGCGATCCCGGAGAGCTCGAGGTGCGCGCCCGCGCGGTCGGAGAGCTCATCGGCGTGCTCGATGAGGATGCGCGCCACCTGCGAGCCCACGGCGCCGGCGCCCAGAAGCGCCACACGGAGGGTGCGGTTGTCGGACGTGTTCCCTGCGAGGTCGGTCATCGTGCTCCTTCTTTCGTGCTGATTCCGGCATCCCGCGAAAGCAGGTCGTCGATGGTCTCGCCGCGCACGATGATCCGTGACGCACCGGCCGAGACCGCGACGACCGCGGGACGGGGGACGTGGTTGTAGTTGCTGGACAGCGATGCGCAATATGCGCCCGTGGCGGGGACCGCCAGCAGATCGCCGGGCGTGATGTCGCCGGGGAGGTATTCGTGATCGACGACGATGTCGCCGGACTCGCAGTGCTTGCCGACGACTCGCACGAGTGCCGGCTCGACGTCGCTCGTGCGCGAGGCGATGCGGGCGGAGTACTGAGCGCCGTAGAGGGCCGGGCGTGCGTTGTCGCTCATTCCGCCATCGACGCTCACGTAGAGGCGGCTCTCGTCGGAGCCGAGGCGCACCGGCTTGGTCGTGCCGACCTCGTACAGCGTGACGCCGGCGGTTCCGACGATCGCGCGCCCGGGCTCGAAAGCCAGGGCCGGCATCGGGATGCCGCGCTGAGCGCACCCCTCAGCCACCGCGTCGACGATCTCCGCGGCCAGCTGCTCGATCGGCGTCGGGTCGTCCACACTCGTGTATGCGATCCCGAAGCCGCCGCCGAGGTTCAGCAGCGGAACCTCTCCCCCGGCTCGCAGCTGCTCGTGCAGCTCGAGCACGCGCGATGCGGATTCACGGAAGCCGGCCACGCCGAAGATCTGAGAGCCGATGTGGCAGTGCAGGCCGAGGAACTCCAGCGACGCAAGCTCACGGATGCGGGCGACCGCTGTGACAGCATCCGCGAAGGGCATTCCGAATTTCTGATCCTCGTGCGCCGTCGCCAGGAAATCATGCGTCTCGGCATGCACGCCGCTGTTGACGCGCACCAGCACACGCTGGACGGCACCGAGGCGCTCGGAGATCTCGGCGACGCGTTCGATCTCGATCGCACTGTCGACGACGATCGTGCCGATGCCGACCGATACCGCGCGCTCGATCTCATCACGGGATTTGTTATTGCCGTGGAAGCCGATGCGTGCCGGGTCGACGTCCGCGGCGAGCGCGATCTCGAGCTCGCCGCGCGTGCACACGTCGACATTGAGCCCCTCGTCCGTCACCCAGCGGGCTATCGCGGTGGACAGGAATGCCTTGCCGGCGTAGTAGACGCGGGCCGTCGTTCCGTGGCGCCCCGTTGCAGCGGCGAAGGCGTCGCGGAAGGAACGGGCGCGCGTGCGCACCTCGTCCTCATCGAGAACCATCACGGGTGTGCCGTACTGGCCGGCGATCTCAGAGGCGGTCATCCCTCCGAGCAGGATCTGCCCATCGGGCGAGCGCACGGACGAACGAGGCCAGACGCCGGGCGCGAGCGCATTCGCGTCGTCGGGCACGACGAGCCATTCCGGGGCGAGCGAGTCTGCAGATGAATGCACAGAGCACCAATCGTGGGAAGGGAGCCCCGGGGCGGAGTGAGCCATCCGAGGTAGCCCCGATTCTATGGCACTGCCGGATTCCTCTCCGCATCCGCAAGCCCCTCACGTGAGAACATCTCCGTTCATTACGGTGAGGGCATGAGCAGCGCACATCAGACCGGTTCAGAAACGAGCGGAATCGCCGGGCTCGTGAAACGCGTCATCGCCTGGTTCCTCGGGAGAAGGATCGTCCGCTCCTACCTCCTGTACTCCGAACGGCGCGGCCCGATGCTCGCCGACAGCATCACCTACCGCGCGCTCTTCAGCGTCTTCGCGGGGCTTCTGCTGGGGTTCTCGATCGCGGCGATCTGGCTCGCCGGGAACCCGCAGGCCTGGCAGGCGATCATCTCCTCCATCGATGCGGCCGTGCCGGGGCTCGTCGGTGAGAACGGCATCGTGAAGGACCCGACGGAGATCTCGGCCCTCAGCGGCCTGTCGATCGCCGGAATCATCTCGCTGGTCGGCCTGATCGGCGCGGCGCTCGGCGCGATCGGTTCTCTGCGCATCGCCGTGCGCACGATCGCCGGCTCCGTGCTCGACGATCTGTCCTTCATCTGGGTGATCCTGCGCAACCTCGCCCTCGCGCTCGGCATCGCGGTCTCCTTCGTCGCCGCCGCGGCGGTGACCTTCCTCGCCCGCATCGGGATCGGAGCGGTCACCGGGTTCTTGGGGCTCGCCGCAGACTCCGCCGGGGCCGTCTGGGGCGTCCGCATCGCATCGCTGCTGGTCGTCTTCGCCCTCGACGCCGCGTTGATCTTCGCGATCTTCCGTCTTCTCTCCGGGAGCTCCGCATCGGCCCGAGCCGTGTGGCGGGGCGCACTGCTGGGCGGGGTCGGCCTGCTCGCCCTGCAGGAGCTGTCGAGCCTGTTCATCGGCGGCGCGACGTCGAACCCGCTACTCGCTTCGTTCGCCTCGTTGCTGGCGCTGTTGATCTGGCTGAACTTCAGCGCGCAGGTGATCCTCATCTCCTGCGCATACATCACCACGACCGCCGAGGAGGAGCACGACCGTGTCGCCGCACGCGCTCCGCGCACATTCGCGCAGCGGCGGGTGCATCGTGCGCAGCAGGAGGTGATCGCGGCGACGAAGGAGTTGCGGGCCGCGGAGGAGGCGGAGGCGTCGGAGCGGAAGGGCTAGGAGCACTCCCCGTTCTGTCGGAGGTTCGCGTCGGTGATGATCGCGCCGTCGACGACGAGGTCGATGACGGCCGCATCGCCCTCGATCGTGAGATCCGTCACGGTGACCCCGGCGGGCAGCTGATCGGCGATGCAGATGCGCTGCGGTTCGGTGAGGGATCCGGCCACCGCGCCGAACCGCTCGGCGAGCTGCGCGGCGTTCAGCTCGAGACCCGCGATCTCCAGCTTCACGGGCGTCAGCAGCAGATCACCGGCATCCGCGCCCGGCGTCACCGTGAGCTCGACCAGAACCGGCACGCCGAAGACCGCGAAACTGCCGGATGCCGTCGCCTCGGGAGCGGCGAAGGTCACGGCGTCGATCGGAATGTCCGCGGCGGAGACGAGCGTCGTGAGCTCCTCTTCCGTGATGCGGACGGTTCCGTCCGCGGCGCCGAGCCCGCTGCCGTCGATCGCGACGTCGGTCGCCGTGACATCGGCCGCCCCGGTGATCCCGCCGATCGTCACGGCGGGCGTCGACAGGTGCAGCTCGTCGAGGGTTCCGCCGAGAAGCTGGGGCAGGAGCAGCCCCGATGTCGCGACGTCGACCTGCTGATCCGCGGGCAGATCGAGCTGGTCGATGACGACGCCGCGGACGATACCGGGCAGGATGCTGCGTGCGAGCAGTTCCGCGGCGACGGCCAGTGCCGCGATGACGATCACGACGATGAGCAGCACCCACGGCCAGCGGCGACGCCGACGCGGCGCGCTTGCTACGGCATCCCCATCGGGGATCACGAGCGTGGGGTGCTCGACCGAGGTGTCCGGATACGGCAGGGTCGGGTTCTCATCGCTCATGTGACCATGATGCCCGTCCCCGCCGTTTCGCGTCACATGCGTTCGGGTGCGGAGACTCCGAGCAGGCCGAGGCCGTTGCGCAGCACCTGTCCGGTGGCGTCGTTGAGCCACAGGCGGGTGCGGTGCACGCTCTCGATCGGGGCGTCGCCGAGCGGGGTGACGCGGCAGTTGTCGTACCAGCGGTGGTAGAGGCCGGCGAGCTCCTCGAGGTAGCGCGCGATGCGGTGCGGCTCGCGCACCTCGGCGGCGAAGGCGACGATGCGCGGGAACTCCTGCAGCGCGCCGAGAAGAGCGGACTCGGTCTCGTGCGAGAGGGTCTCGGGGGCGAACTCGCTGCGGTCGACGCCGCTGTCGGCGGCGTTGCGGCCGACGTTGTGGGTGCGCGCGTGGGCGTACTGAACGTAGAACACCGGGTTGTCGTTGGTGCGCTTCTGCAGCAGCTCGGGGTCGAGGTCCAGCGGCGAGTCGGCGGGCGAGCGCTCGAGCGAGTAGCGCAGCGCGTCGCTGCCGAGCCAGGAGAGCAGGTCGTCCATCTCGATGATGTTGCCGGCGCGCTTGCTGAGTCGGGCGCCGTTGATCGAGACCATCTGGCCGATGAGGACCTCGATGTTCTTCTCCGGGTCCTCGCCGGCGGCGCCGGCGACGGCCTTGAGCCGGTGGACGTAGCCGTGGTGGTCGGCGCCGAGCAGGTAGATCTTGTTCGTGAAGCCGCGGTCGCCCTTGTTCAGGTAGTAGGCGGCGTCGGCGGCGAAGTAGGTGTATTCGCCGTTGGAGCGGCGGATGACGCGGTCCTTGTCGTCGCCGAAGGTCGTGGTACGCACCCAGACGGCGCCATCGAGGTCGAACACGTGGCCCTGCTCGCGCAGGCGCTCGACGGCCTGGTCGATGAGGCTCGTGCCGTCCTCGCCCTTGGCGTGGAGGGTGCGCTCGGAGTACCAGGTGTCGAAGGGCACGTTGAAGTTCGCCAGCGAATTCTTGATCTCGGCGAGCTGGTATTCGTAGGCGAGGTCCTCGGCGACCTGGAGCTGCTCGGCCTCCGGCAGCTCGAGCAGGTCGGGGCGCGCCTCGACGACGCGCGTCGCGAGCGCATCGATGTAGGCGCCGGGGTAGCCTCCCTCGGGGGTCGGCTCACCCTGGGCGGAGGCGACGACGGATGCCGCGAACCGCTGCATCTGCGCGCCGGCGTCGTTGATGTAGTACTCGCGGACGGCGTTCGCACCGCTGGCGAGCAGCAGGCGCACGATCGAGTCGCCGAGCGCCGCCCAGCGGGTGTGGGCGATGTGCAGCGGGCCGGTCGGGTTGGCCGAGACGAACTCGACGTTGACCGAGACGCCCTTCTGCGAGTCGTTGGTGCCGTAGGCGTCGCCGGCGTCGACGATCGTCTTGGCGAGCACGCCGGCGGCGGCGGCATCGAGACGGAAGTTGATGAATCCGGGGCCGGCGACCTCTGCGCTGGCGACGCCGTCGACATCCGCCATCGCGTCGGCGATCTGCTGGGCGAACTCACGGGGGTTCGTGCCGAGCTTCTTCGCGAAGCGCATGGCGACGTTCGACGCCCAATCGCCGTGGTCGCGGTTGCGCGGCCGCTCGAGGACGACGTCGGAGATGTCGATGTCGAGGGTCTCGTCCGGTCGCAGGGATGCCGCGAGGGGCGTGACGACGGCGAGAATGGCTTCGGCGAGGATGTCGGGATTCATAGCCTTCCCAGTCTACGGCGCGTCGGGGTCGGTTTTTTCCGCTCTGAGTTGGTGATCCCCTGACCATCATTTACTCTCGCACCATGATCACCCCCGCACGACGGCGACGCGCACGCATCGCCGCCTTCACCGGTGCGCTCGCGCTGGCTGTCACCGGTATCGTCCTGGGCGCTTGGCGTCCCTGGGTTCCGGCCGTCTCGGATGCCCCGGTGCTCGCCGCCGAGGACGTGGTGATCGCTCCCGCGCCTCTGGCTCTGCCGGAGCATCCGCGGGTCCTCGTCTTCGGCGACTCGTGGACCTATGGGTCCGCGGCCAGCGCCCCGACGCTGGGTTACGCGTACGTTCTCGCCGAGCTGATCGACGGTGAGACGATCGTCGATGGCGTGCGCGGCAGCGGCTATCTCAAACCCGGCATCGACGGGCCCGCCTACGGCGAGCGCATCGCATCCCTCGAGGCGGACATCGAGCCTGATCTCGTCATCGTCCAGGGCTCCATCAACGACCGTGCACAGGGAGCGGTCGGATATCGCGAGGCGGTGACGGCGGCGTGGGACGCTTTGGCCGCCACCTACCCGGGTGCCACGATCGTCGTGCTCGGCCCCGCCCCGCATGTGCTTCCGGTGGAGGCGGGCACCGATCGCATCGACCGTGACCTAACGGCTCTCGCCGAAGCCCGCGGCTGGGCGTACATCTCCCCCGTCGCCGACGACTGGATCACCGAGGCAAACTACCTCGATGTGATCGCCGTCGACCCCGGCAACAGGCATCCCTCGACCGAGGGACACCGGTATCTCGCCGAGAAGCTGGCCGCGGCGCTCGCCGATCTCTCGGTGGCACCGGTCACTGAGGCCGGGCCCCCGGCACCGCAGTAGGCCGCGATCGTCCGCGCGTCGGCGTGATCTGCGCAGACTCTTCGCTGCCGTCGTTCGAGCCCGGATTTCCTCCGCGGCACACGTGCTGTCCCGACGCGCATGCGATAGCTTGTGCGTGTGGATCACGGTGTCGTGCAAGCGGGATGGTATTCCGACCCCTCAGGCCAGTTCGAGCAGCGCTACTGGGATGGTCAGCAATGGACAGAGCACGTATTCTCCGGCGGCGTCCAGTCGATCTCGCCGATGTTCCAGAGCAGTGCTGCCAGCGATGTCAACGCAACTGCCGACTCGGTTCCGCTGAACTCCGTCTCCAACGCGGGAGCGGCCGAGGCTCCACCGGCCGTCCCGGGCGGACAGAATGCACTGGCCTTCGAAAGCATCCCCCTCGTCGGGGCCAGAAAGCATGCCGAGAAGCTGCGATCTGAAGTCGCCCGGTTGCAGGCTCTGATCGACCGGCACGGGCTGCAGGATATCGCTGCACTCGATGATCTGAAGCGCGTTTTCACCCGGGAGGCAGAAGAAGCGCAATCCAAGGTAGCCGCTGCCACCGCTGACCTGGCGACCCGAAGAACCGAGATCTCGGCAGCCGAGGCGGCGTTGCTCGACCTGCGCGGCGCTATCGAGGTTCAAGACCTCGGTCTCTACGACTACGAGCATCCCGCGGAGGACTCGGTTGCCCTGGCCACACAACTGGAGGCGCTCCGAGCCGAGATCAAGACAGCCATCCGCTCCGGCCAGGCGACTCATGCGACGAGTAACTTCACCTTCAACAACAGCTCGGCGAAGGGCGCGAAGTTCGTCAAGGACATGTCGAAGCTCATGCTCCGTTCGTATAACGCCGAGGCGGAGAACTGCGTGAAAGCGGTGCGAGCAGGAAATCTCGCAACGGCGCAGAAGCGCCTCACAACCGCGATGGAGCAGATCGCCCGGCTCGGCACAATGATCGATCTGCGCATCACCCCGTACTTCCATCGCCTTCGACTGCATGAGCTCGAGCTCGCGAACCGACACCTCCGCGCAGTTCAGGCAGAGAAGGAAGCAGACCGCGCCCACCGCGAGGAGCTTCGTGAGCAACGCAAGGCCGAGAAAGAGCTCGCGGCGGAGAAGGCCCGATTGGAGAAGGAGCGCGGTCACTACGCGAACACCATCGCAGCGCTCGAGGCCAACGGCGATCGTGAGGGCGCCGAGCGCATGCGAGTGCGCCTGGCAGATGTCGATCATGCCATCGAGAACGTGGACTACCGTGCCGCGAATATCCGTGCCGGCTACGTGTATGTGATCAGCAACGTCGGATCTTTCGGTCCGGATGTGGTGAAGATCGGACTGACGCGCCGCCTCGAGCCGATGGACCGCGTCAATGAGCTCGGGGACGCCTCCGTGCCTTTCCGGTTCGACGTCCACGCGCTGTTCTTCGCCGAAGATGCCGTCGGAATCGAGGCGATGCTCCATAACCATTTCGCCGATCGGCGTGTGAACCAGGTCAACCTGCGTCGGGAGTATTTTCGCGCGACGCCCACCGAGGTGCGCGATGCGTTGACAGCGCACTCGGTCGAGCTGCTCGATTTCGCTCTGGAACCGACCGCTGAAGAGTATCTGGCCACACGAGCCCTGCAAGACCGCCTCTGAGCGCCCTCGGACGCGGGGGTCTTGCCGATCGCGACGCTGAAGAAAGGAAAAGGCCGCCTGGATCAGGCGGCCTTTCTCATGTTCTGAAGTTTTCGTTGTGCCCCCGACAGGAGTCGAACCTGCGACCTACGGTACCGGAAACCGGCGCTCTATCCACTGAGCTACGGAGGCGTACCGAATGACGATATCACTCGGCGGGGCGTGTCTCGATCCGACCCGCCCACCGCGCGTTTCGCACAGTGGGCGCGGTCCCACTCAGGAGTCGCGTTTCGTGCGCTCCAGCAGTGCCTTCTCGTCCTTGTTCAGCCAGGTCGCCGCAGCGGGAAGCTCCTGCTCGACGCGGGCCTCGTGACGCGCCTGGCGCATCGCGCTGACGATCGCGAAGCGCACGACGATGTATCCGATGACGACCAGGACGACGTTCCCGGCGAGAACGGCCAGCAGTGCATCCATGCGCTCAGCCGATCCGCTCGAGGATGTCGGCCTGCGGCGAACCCGTGATCGCGATGTACTCACCGTTCACGAGCAGCGTGGGGGTTCCTGCTCCCTCGGTCGCGGGGTCTGTGGGCAGCTCGGCCGCCTGGTCTATGACGAACGGACGATACATGCCGTCGGCGATGCAATCGGATGCCGCGTCTGCGCCGGTCTGAGACGCGAGGGCTGCGAGGTCGCCGTCGGTGAGACCGGCGCCGCTCGGATTCAGCGCGAACAGCTGCTGGAAGAAGTCGAGGGTCGCCTCCGGTGCCGCCTCGGCGACGCAGTGCAGGGCGCCGCCGGAGCGCTCGGAGAACTGGGTGCCGGATGCCGCGTTCAACCCCGACAGCGCGACCGGGTGCAGGTTCAGCGTGATGTCGCCCGAATCGATGAGCTCCTCGATCGTGGGTCCGTATTGGTCCTCGAACACCTGGCAGTGCGGGCAGTAGAAGTCGAACCAGACATCGACCGTGTCGGCGCCCTCGCCGATCGAGATGCTCTCGGGCACGACCGCCTCGGCCGCCGGACGGTTGTTGATGGTCACGACGAGCACCGCGACGGCGGCGAGGACCGCGACCACCGCCAGCGATACCCAGACCGCGAACATGTTCGTCCGACTCTTCGCACTGCCCACAGGCACCCGTCCTTCGCGTCGTGGAGCCACCCGTCCGGCGGCATCGTCGCACACGACTCTACTCGCCGCCCCGCACGCTCGGGCAGAAGTCCGCGAATTGCAACACGGGCCGTGCGGCCCGGCGCCACGCCCTACGATGGAAGCGTCTCACCGACCGATTCCCAGCATGAACGAGGTTCGCGACTTGCAGTACATCTCCACGCGCGGTGGCGCACTCGGACAGTTCAGCGATGTTCTCCTCGAAGGGCTCGCACCCAACGGCGGTCTTGCCGTGCCCGAGACGCTGCCCCGTTTGAGCGGTGACGACCTCGAGCGGCTGCGCCCCCTGAGCTACCCGGAGCTGGCTACCGAGATCCTCGGCCTCTTCGCCACTGACATCCCGCGCGAGGACCTCGCTGGTCTCACCGCCGGCGCATACAGCGGCGGCAAGTTCGCCGCCGATGAGATCGTGCCCCTCACCCCGATCGGTCAGGGTCTCACGCTCGTCGGCCTGTCCGAGGGACCGACGCTGGCCTTCAAGGACATGGCGATGCAGTTCCTCGGTGAATCGCTCGAGTACGTGCTGGAGAGGACCGGCCGTGTGCTGAACGTGCTCGGCGCGACCTCCGGCGACACCGGTTCGGCGGCGGAGCACGCCCTGCGCGGCCGCGACCGCGTCTCGGTCTTCATGCTCTCCCCGCAGGGCCGCATGAGCGCCTTCCAGCGCGCGCAGATGTACTCCCTGCAGGACGCGAACGTGCACAACATCGCGATCGCCGGAGTCTTCGACGACTGCCAGAACCTGGTCAAGCACCTCTCCAGCGACATCGACTTCAAGCGCGCACATAGCCTGGGCGCCGTCAACTCGATCAACTTCGGCCGGATCTCGGCGCAGATCGTCTACTACGTGTGGGCCTGGTTGCGCGCATCGGATGCTGCGGCTGAGGCCGAGCGCTCGTCGTTCGCCGTCTCGTTCGCCGTGCCCTCGGGGAACTTCGGCAACATCCTCTCCGGCCACTACGCGCGCTCCATGGGTGTGCCGATCCGCAAGCTCGTGCTCGCCTCGAACGAGAACAACGTTCTGGATGAGTTCTTCCGCACCGGCTACTACCGCCCGCGCGATGCCGAGAACACGCTCGCGACGTCGAGCCCGTCGATGGACGTCTCGCGTGCTTCGAACCTCGAGCGCTTCGTCTTCGATCTGCTGGGCCGCGACCCTGAGCGCACCGCGGCCGCCTGGCGCGAGCTCGACGAGACCGGCCAGATCGACCTGTCCGCCGAGCGCGATCGCTTCGAGACCGAGTTCGGCCTGGTCAGCGGCACGAGCACGCATGCCGACCGACTGTCGACCATCCGGTCGTTCCACGAGCACAACGATGTCGTCCTCGATCCGCACACCGCCGATGGCGCGCTGATCGCCCTCGCGCACCTCGACGACGGCATCCCGATGCTCGTTCTCGAGACCGCGAAGCCGGCGAAGTTCGCCGAGCTGATCGAGGAGGCCCTCGGCTCCCCCGTCGTGCCGGATGCCGAGACCCAGGCGCTGCTGGACGCCCCGCAGCGCGTCGTCGACATGGACGACGACGAGCACGCCCTGCGCACCTACATCTCCGAGCGCGCGCTGACCTGACGAGGACGGATGCCGTGATTCAGAAGATCACGACGTAGCGGAACACCGCGTCCCACAGCACGTCCGCCAGTCCGCTCTTCCTGAGCATGCTCTCGCGGGCGCGCAGCCCGGCATCGGCGCGATCCGTGATGATGCCGTGGATGTCGTCTCGCAGGAGATCCCGGACGCGCTGCTCGTTGTTGACCGTCCACGCCATGACTCCGAGGCCGGCGTCCTGGGCCGATGCGATCATCGTCGGCGTCAGCGACCACTCTTCGATCACGACGAAATCGACGATCGTATCCGGCACCTCCACGCCGGCGAGGGCCATGGTCAGGCCGGTGCCGAGGTTCGGGCGCAGCCGTTTGAGCTCCTCGATGCTCGCCCTATCGAGGGAATGGTAGATGTTCTCCTCGAGCAGCCCGAGCTCCTCGATCTCGGCGATGAGCCGCGGGACCAGGGCGGGGCGCTCCCGCCCGTGAAGCTTGATCTCGATGAGAAGGGGCTGTCCGATGTCGTGCGCAACGGTCAGATATTCAGCGAGCGAGGGGATCATGTCGCTGTTTCCGGCGTTATCGTGAACGCTCAGCGCGGTGAGCTCGTCGAAGGTGAGATCCGCGACGTCGACGTTCTGATCGGCGAGGCGTGCGAGATTCGCATCGTGCATGACGACGAAGCGTCCGTCGGAGGACTCCATCACGTCCATCTCGACGAAGTCGGCCTCTGCCTCCCGCGCGGCACGCAGCGACGACAGCGTGTTCTCGACGGCATTCGCGGTGTGTCCGCGGTGGGCGAGGATCAGCGTCCCGGGCGTTTCGGAGAGAGCCCTCATGGCGGGCAGGTTCAGGAAGCTGAGCACCACGAGCAGCGCGGTCATGACGACCACGGGGATGAAGCGGCGAGCCCTCCGCTGCGGTGAATCCGCGATCGCCGCCGGTCCGGCAGTCTCAGCATCCGGCTCGCCGGTCCGCGTGAGGGCGACGACCACCGCCGCGATCGCCGCACCGCCCATGCCGACGACGATCATGCCGCCGACCTGAGCGATCGCCAGCATGACCGCCGCCACGCCGGGCGAGGCCGCGGGGACGACGGCATCGGTGAGGATGACCGGGCCGAGGACCAGGAGGATGAGCAGCAGACCCGCAACGGCGCCGGCGGTGAGCACGAGCAGCAGAACGACCAGGAGCCTCCACCGATTGCCGCGCATCAGCCGCCGGCTGCGCCGTTGCGCCTGGCCGGCGGTCGCCTCGGTCATCGCGAACAGGGGCACCGTCAGGGCGAATATGAGGTTCAGCCAGAGGATCACGAAGAGGAAGGCCGTGTACCCGATCGCGCCCGCGGTCGTCTTGAGAAGCTCACCGGAGATGAACGATGGCACCGTGATCGCCTGAGACAACACCGAGAGGAACCCGAAGCCGCCCAACGGGAGCAGCACGAAGAGGTAGGGAATCAGCAACACGGAACTGGGGCGCACGAGCTTGCGTGCGACGCGCGCCACCTCAAGACCGGTCTCACGGCTGAGGATCCGTGCTCCCCGGCGCGCCCGGTCGACGGCGATCACCATCACGATGAACTGCAACGAGAGCGCGAAGAACCCCAGAAGAATCAGCACGACGATCAGGACCCCCGACAGCGGGGTGTCGATCAGGCGGGGAATGCCGGAGAGCTCGAGTCCGCTCAGCCCCGCGGCCCGCAGGGACTCGGCGAACAGCCAGTGCACGACGGGGGCGACGATCACAGCCGTGATGAGCTGTCCGACGAGGTAGATCGCTGCGAGGCGCCAGCCGCCGAGCCGCAAGGTGCGGACGATCTCGCCCAGCAGCATCCGGATGCGGGGGCGCTCGACCGACCGATGAGACGACTCCGGAACCATGCCCGCACCCCTTCACAGCCAGAACACATCCCTGAACCGGCCATGATGCCACACCGGGCCTCGTTCGCCGGATGCTCAGACCAGGAAGATCGGCAGCATCCCCGGATTGTGCGCGTGCACGAGCACGGCGAAGACGACCGCGTCGAAGAGCAGGTGCACGGTGACGACGTAGGCGAGCGAGTGCGTGCGCACGAAGATGAATCCCTGCAGGAGGGCGAAGGGGATCGTCAACAGCGGCCCCCACTCGCGGTAGCCGAGCTCCCAGAGGAACGAGACGAACACGATCGTCTGCAGCACATTCGCGACCGCGAACGGGAAGTGGCGGCGCAGCAGGGCGAGCACGGTGCAGATGAAGAACAGCTCGTCCCAGATGCCGACGGCGCCGACCCCGACGAACAGCCGCGCGATGAGGTCGGGGTTGTCGACGACGGGCCAGTTGGCATAGACGCCGCTCGTGATGAAGTAGAACGGCAGGATCAGCCAGCCCAGCACCAGCACGAGCACCAGCCAGCCCCACTGCCACCGGTTCCACCGCTCACCGGTGCGCCAGGGAAAGCTGATCGCCCGGTCGCGGTAGACGAACCGCGAGACGAGATACGGCACCGCGACCGCGCCGCCGAGCGCTAGGGTGAAGCGCACCATCGAGGCGTTGTCGAGCTGGGCTTGCAGCGAGATGAGGCTGACCACGAGCATCCCGATCGCGATGAGCGAGAGGTCGCGAGTGAGCGACGGACCGGATGCTGCGACACGATCGCGCTCGACGAACGAGGCCACGGCGACCCCGGCGACGAGCAGCGCCCACCCGAGCCATGGGATCTCGGCGACGAACAGCGCGGGGGCGGCGAGGCAGACGAGTGCGGCGGGGATCAGCCCCGACGCCCAAGACGCCCCGCGCCAGTTCATCCGCGTGTTTTCCGGCGATAGGTGAGATCGCGGATCTCGCGCCCCTTGTCGATGCCCTTGCGCTCGAATGCGGTCATGATGCGGCCGTCGAAGCGCTCGGCCCACTCCCCCTCGAACGCGCGCTCGAACTCCGGCTCGGCGTCCATGACCTCGCGCATCTGCAGCGCGTAGTCCTCCCAATCGGTCGCGAGCCGCAGCACGCCCCCGTCGGCGAGCGCGCGGGCCGCGACAGCACCAAAGCCTTCACGGATGAGGCGGCGCTTGGTGTGGCGCTTCTTGTGCCACGGGTCGGAGAAGAAGACCCAGACCTCGGATGCGCTGCCCTCGGGCAGGTAGGTGGCGAGCACCTCGGGTGCGTTCGCCTCGACCAGTCGCAGGTTGCGGGCATCCGCCTTATCGGCGTCGAGCATGGTGCGGGCGAGCCCCGCGCGGAACACCTCGACGGCCAGGAAGTCGTGGTCGGGCCGTGTGGATGCCGCGTGCACGATCGCGTGTCCCTGGCCGGAGCCGATCTCGACGATCAGCGGCGCAGCGCGCCCGTATTCGGCCGTGGGGTCGAGGCGAGCATCCGGATGCACGCTCGTCGAAGCATCCGCACGCGGGACGTCGAGGAGATATCCCGGGGCGAGCTCTTCGAACGCGCGGTCCTGCGCTTCCGACATCCGACCGCTCCGACGCACGAAGGAGACAGGTTCTTCACGGAAGGTGCGGGGTTCAGGCATGGCATCCAGCCTACGCGGCGCGTAGCGACCGCTCATGCGACGGGCTCCGTGACGAAGTCGATCAGCTCTTCGACCCGACCCAGCAGCGCCGGCTCCAGATCGCGATAGGTCGTGACCTTGCCGAGGATGTGCTGCCACGCACGGCCGGTATCGCCCTGCTCGGCGTGCGGCCAGCCGAGGGCGCGGCAGACTCCCGTCTTCCAGTCGATGCCGCGCGGCACCTCCGGCCAGGCCCGGATGCCCACGGACGCGGGCTTCACACACTGCCAGACGTCGATGAACGGATGACCGACGATCTTCAGATGCTTGCCGTGCGGACCGCGCAGGATCGCCTCGGCCAAGCGCGTCTCCTTCGACCCCTTCACCAGGTGGTCGACGAGCACGCCGTAGCGGCGCTGCCGGTTCGGCGGTTCCGCGGCGAGCAGGTCGTCGAGCTTGTCGACGCCCTCCAGGAACTCCACGGCGACGCCCTCGACCCGCAGGTCGGCGCCCCAGACCTTCTCGACGAGTTCTGCGTCGTGCTTGCCCTCGACGAGGATGCGGCTGGGCAGCGCGACGCGAGCGCGCTGGTCGGCGACGACGAAGGACCCGGATGCTGTGCGGCGGGGGCCCTGCGCCTGTGCGCGCGGCGGCAGCAGACGAACCGGCTCGCCGTCGATCATGAATCCGCCGCCGAGCGGGAAGACGCGCTTGCGCCCCCTGCCGTCCTCCAGCTCGACGTTTCCGCCCTGCACCCGCGTGATCGCACCGCAGTAGCCGTCGTGGGCGACTTCGACGACGAGATCGCGTTCGGCGGCGATGTCGCGCACCTGCTTCGCGCCCCGTCGACGCCAGTCGCCGGCGAGCACATCCGAGCCGTACATGTCGTCCATGCCTTCCAGCGTATGCGTCGGGTGCGGACTTCCTCGAACGACACAGATCGTTTGACGCGAATCGCTATCGCGTGTCGGTGGGAGTGAATAGACTCAGGGGTCACGGGGCCGTCAGCGGCTTCGCGGAGGGAGCACGATGCGGGCACGGTTCACGGTCGTTCTGGGGATGATCCTGGCGCTGTTCGCGTCGGGCCTGTTCGTCTCCTCCGCAGCGGCGACTCCTCCGGCGACTCTGGCCAACGGCTTCGTCACCGATGAGGCGTCGGCCCTCACCGCCGCCGAGATCCGCGCAGCGAACGAGAGGCTCTCACAGCTCGCCTCGGGCGATCGGGGCGATCTCTACGTCGTCTTCGTCGACGAGTTCACGGATCCGAGCACGAGTCGGGAGTGGGCGGATCGAACGGCCATCGAGAACGGCCTCGGCCAGCACCAGTACCTCCTGGCCGTCGCCGTCGAGGCACGTCAGTACGCGCTCTCCTACGACGATCAGGGCCCGCTCACCGACGCCGAGCTCGATCGCATCGAAAGCGCGGTGCAGGATGAACTCGGCGCGAGCGACTGGAGCGGTGCGATCTTCGCTGCTGCGGGCGCCTTCCCCGGCCAGTCGTCGGGCTCCGGTTCCGCCTCGCCGTTCTCACCGCTGGTGCTGCTCGTCCTCGCCGCCGGCGTCGTCCTGATCATCGTCTTCGTGATCCGGGCGCGAAAGAAGAAGCGCGCGCCGCAGCAGGTCGCCTCCGACCCGTCCGACCCGTACGCCGCCATCAGCGACGCCGATCTCGAACGCCAGGCGGGCAGCGCCCTCGTCGCCGCCGACGATGCGATCACCTCCAGCCGCCAGGAGGTCGGATTCGCCGTCGCGCAGTACGGTGACGATGCGACCGCGCCCTTCACCGCGATCGTCGCGACGGCCCAGGAGAAGGTGGGCCAGGCGTTCTCCCTCAAGCAGAAGCTCGACGACGAGATTCCGGATGCTCCGGAGCAGCGTCGCGCGTGGCACATCGAGATCATCCAGCTCTGCGCGGCCGCCGACGACCTGCTCGACGAGAACGTCGATGCCTTCGACCAGCTCCGCAAGCTCCAGGCCGAGGCCCCCGAGGCGCTCTCCCGCCTGCGTGAACGGCGCGCCGCCGCCGAAGCCCTCATCCCTGGCCTGCCCACCGCGCTCGCCCGGCTCGCCGAGAAGTACGATGCGGCCGCTCTCGCCACCGTGACGGACAATCCCGCCCAGGCCCAGCAGCGTCTCGCGCTGGCCGATGCGGAGATCGCCGAGGCCGCGCAGGAGATCGCCGACGGAAGTCGTGGGGAGGCGGCGTTCTCCATCCGCACTGCCGAGCAAGCCGTCGAGCAGATCGAACAGCTCAGCGCCGCTCTGGCCACTCTCGGCGCTGACCTGTCCACTCTCGAGGACGGCGTCCGCGCCCTGATCGCAGACATCACCGCCGACATCGCGGCCGCCCGCGCCCTGGCGGATGCGAACGGCCAACTCGCTGCTGTCGCCGCCCGCGCGGAATCGCATGTCGCGTCGGTGCGCGCGGCGCTCGAGCACCCGGGACGCAACCCGCAGCAGATGCTCGATACTCTCAACGCGGTCAACACCGAGATCGATGCGGTGCTCGGCCAGGCACGGCAGAGCGCCGAACAGGCCGAGCGCGAGCGGCGTCTCGTCGCTCAGCGCCTCACACAGGCTCAGGCCCAGATCCACGCAGCCAGCGATTTCATCACGACCCGACGCGGCGCGATCGGCGCGACAGCGCGCACGCGTCTCGCCGAGGCGAACGCCGCATACGCGGAAGCCGTTGCGGCGCAGAGCACGGACCTCACCCGCGCCGCCGAGCGGGCGACGCGGGCCAACAACCTGGCGCATGAGGCGATCACCTCCGCCCAGAGGGAGGTCTCGGCCTTCTCCGGAGGCAGTTGGAGCACCGGTTACAGCAGCGGCTACAGCAGCAACCGGGGCGGCAGCGACCTGGGCGGCGCGATCCTCGGCGGCATCATCGGCGGCCTCCTCAGCGGCGGCGGCTCGAGCCGCTCGAGCGGCTGGAGCTCCGGATCGAGCAGGCGCTCCAGCAGCGGCCGATCGGGCGGTCGCCCCTCCGGCTTCGGCGGCGGCTCGCGCGGCTCGGGCCGTTCCCGGAGCGGCCGCTTCTGACCCCGACAATCCGTGCACGCACGATTCTGTTCCAATCGAAAGGAAACACCATGGCAAAGCAGTCCATCTTCGGACGCATCTCGACGCTCGTCCGGGCGAACATCAACTCGCTCCTCGACTCCGCCGAGGACCCGCAGAAGATGATCGACCAGCTCGTCCGCGACTATACGAACAGCATCGCCGACGCCGAGGCCGCCATCGCCGAGACCATCGGAAACCTGCGTCTGCTCGAGCGCGACCACGAAGAAGACGTGCAGTCGGCGAAGGACTGGGGCAACAAGGCCCTCGCCGCCAGCCGCAAGGCCGATGAGCTGCGCGCGGTCGGCAGCACAGCCGACGCCGATAAGTTCGACAACCTCGCCAAGATCGCGCTGCAGCGCCAGATCGGCGAGGAGCGCGATGCCAAGACGGCCGAGCCCACGATCGCGGCGCAGACCGAGATCGTCGACAAGCTCAAGAGCGGTCTGAACGGCATGAAGGAGAAGCTCGAGCAGCTCAAGGCGAAGCGCAGCGAACTCCTCGCACGGGCGAAGGTCGCCGAGGCGCAGTCGAAGGTTCAGGACGCCGTCTCCTCGATCAACGTTCTCGACCCGACCAGTGAGCTCGGCCGCTTCGAAGACAAGGTCCGCCGCCAGGAGGCGCTCGCCCAGGGCAAGGTGGAGCTGGCCGCATCCAGTCTCGATGCTCAGTTCGAGAGCCTCGATGACCTCGGGGAGCTCACCGAGGTCGAGGCCCGTCTCGCCGAGCTCAAGGCCGGTGGCAGCGCCCAGTCGCAGCTCGAGTCCTGAGCTCTCCGGTGCCCCGGGGAGCCGATCCCCGGGGCACTTTCTGTTTCTCCCTCCCCCTGGAGTTCCTCGTGGCACGTTTCTTGATCGCCCCGCAATGGCAGGGCTCCCCCTCCGCCCGTGCGATGCTGCTCGTCGACGGCGCGTCGGCCATCGCCGGCGATCTTCCGCGTGCGGCGACCACCGTGCTCGAGGTGCCGGTCGAAGCCGGGGACTCCTTGGGCACCGCTGTTCACCGCCTCAGTTCGTTGACGCGCGTGCGCGCGCTCATCGCCGAGCACATGCAGCCGGAGACCGTGCTGATCGGCGGCGATTGCAGTGTGACCGTCGCGGCCCTCGCGGCCATCGACACATCCGATCTCGCGGTCGTGTGGTGCGATGCGCACCCGGATCTCCATACTCCGGTCTCCTCTCCCTCGGGCGCGTTCTCCGGCATGGCGCTGCGCGCGGTCCTCGGAGAGGCCGAACCTCAGCTGTCGCTCGACCCGGCGATCTCCCCCGAGAGGGTTGTGGTGGTCGGGGCCCGTTCCATCGACGATGCCGAGATCGAACCGCTCTCGGGCCTTCGACAGGTGGATGCCGCGGATCTGGCGACTCCGGAGGCGCTCGCCGATGCCGTCGCAGCGACCGGCGCGACGCGCGTCTGGATCCACATCGACGTCGATGTGCTCGATCCGGCGGAGTTCTCCGGTGTGTCCTCTGCCGAGCCGTTCGGCGTCTCGCCCACGGTTCTCAGCGCGGCCATCCGCGCGGTGCGCGCTCGCGTTCCACTCGCCGGCGCGACGATCGCCGGCTTCGCACCGCGCACGCCGGCCGATGCCGTCGACGACCTCGGCGCGATCCTCCGTCTCGTCGGTTCTGTGGCGTGAGTACCGACTGGCAGTCGGCGGCCGACGCCGCGCTCGCACGCGGACGCCGCTTCGATCGTCGCATCCCCTCCTTCCTGCTGCGCTCCCCGATCAGCCGTCTCGGCTACGCCTGGGGAACGGCCGTCGGGTGGACATGGGGGTCGTTGTGGAGCACGGGGCCCGTGGAGCGTCGCAACGGACTGTGGGTATTCCGCGGTATGCCGGCGTGGACCTACGGCCGGGGCGGCGTCTGCGTCGGCGGATGCTTCCTCACCGGTGATCGTGATCCGGATGACCGCGTGCTGCGTCATGAGGCCGTGCACAAGGCCCAGTGGCTGAGGTACGGGTTCCTCATGCCGTTGCTGTACCTTGCCGCCGGCAGGGACCCGTTGCGCAATCGCTTCGAGATCGAGGCGGGTCTGGAGGACGGCAACTACGTGCGCAGGAGGCCCGCGCACGGCTGACGGCGAGGGTCAGTTCACGATGGGGAGGAGCCCGAAGCGGGCGGGAACGCTGATCTTGTCGACCGGCATAGCGAGCTGCTCGGTGAGGTGGTCGACGATATCGGCCGTGCCGAGGTAACCGCCCAGCAGGGTCACGGTGATCTGTTTCTCGTCATCGCACAGCATCTCGTCGGCCCAGGCGCACGTGGCCCGAGCCACCGCGGCTCCGGGCGCGCACGATCGGCCGCTGCCGGGAGCGCCGGATCGGGATGAGCGCGCCAGCCAGGTCACGGTCATCCGCGCCGGAGCACTGATGATGCCGATGTCGCCAGGCTCGGCGACCTCGATGAAGACCCGACCCGATGCGCAGAGCGGGAGCGTGGCGAGGAAGGCCTCGAGCTCAAGGAGCGAGTTCTCGTCTGCGACGACCAGGTGCTGGGCGCTCAGTCGCTCGGCACGGCGCTGCGCGCGTGCGCTGCGAGCTGGGGTGATGGTCGTCATGATGACCCCAGCATAACACCGAAGAAGGGTTGCCTTACCTTTGTGCACTCAATTCTTTCGGGGCGGAACCGGGTAGCGGCCCGCGATCACGATGCGATTGAAGGCGTTGATCGATACGCACGCCCAGCTCAGGGCCGCATACTCCTTCTCTGTGAAGACGCTGCCCACACGGTTGTACACCTCGTCGGGAACACCGCCCTCGTGAATGAAGGTGAAAGCCTCGGCGAGCTCGAGCGCCGCGCACTCGCGCTCCGAGAAGACTCCGCTCTCACGCCAGACCGGAATCTGCATGAGAGTGTCGATGTCGATGCCCGCCTTCGTCGCGCGATCGAGGTGAACCCGCGTGCAGTAGGCGCAGCCATTGAGCTGAGAGCAGTGGATCATCACGAGTTCCCGCAGTCGGTCATCGATGCCGTTAGCACGGCAGACCTCCCCCACGGTTCGCGAGAAAGCATCCAGCGCCTCGTAGGCGGCAGGCTCGGTCTTCGACAGGTGCACGCGCGTCTCGGTCATGCCTCCATGATAGGCCGGTCACGACAGCCTGACCTCAGAGCCTGAAAATCAAAACTTCACGTTAGCTCGAATACACCTGCGCATAATGCTAAATAAGTCACATTTCTAACTGTGCTTAATGCTCTCGCGTTTCGCATGAAGAGCCTTCCGGCCTCACAATACTGAGGTGGCGATCGAGACCGATGAGTTCAGCTATCTTCCGCACCAGGCGCAGGCGCTCGATGTGCCCCTACCCACCGTACGTCGACGCACCCTCGCGCTCCCGGACGGCCGCTCGCTCAGCGCCCTGCAGTACGGCGCCGGCGATCCCGTCGTGACGCTACTCCACGGAGCAGGTCTGAACGCACACACGTGGGACACGACGGCGCTGATGCTCGGCGTCCCCGCGCTCGCCATCGACCTCGCCGGCCACGGAGACTCCTCCTGGCGCGAAGACCTCGATTACACGGCGCGCCCGCTGTCACGCGATGTCATCGCAGCACTCGAGACCTGGACGACCACTCCGCAGATCCTCGTCGGTCAGTCCCTGGGAGGACTCACCGCAGCGGCCGTTGCCGCCCAGCGTCCCGAGCTCGTCCGCAGTCTCGTGATCGTCGACATCACCCCCGGGATCGACACCTCGGCCGGCCCCGCGACGCTGCGCGACTTCTACGCCGGGCCCACTGATTTCGCCGACCGCCACGAGCTCGTCGAGCGCGCCCTGTCGTTCGGCTTCGGCGGCGAGCGCGCCGCGACCGAACGCGGCGTCTTTCTCAACACCCGTGTGCGGGAGGACGGGCGCATCGAGTGGAAGCACCACTTCGCACACCTCGCCGCTCAGACGCTCGGGATCGACGGCGCCCAGAGGGCCGCGCGCCCGTCGCCCGAAGCGGGGTGGGAAGACCTCGCCGAGGTCACCGCACCGATCGCCCTGATCAGAGCATCCGCCGGCTTCGTCAGCGAGGCGGACGGCGCAGAGTTCGTGCAGCGCCTGCCCGACGCCGAGCTGACCGTCATGACCGCTTCACACAATGTGCAGGAGACCGCCCCTGCTGACCTCGCCGATCTCATCCGCACCCGCATCTCTGCGGCGTGATGAGCTTCGATACTGCTGTGCCCGCTTGAGAGGAACTCCGCCCATGTCACGCCGCACCAACCGATTCGCCTTCGTCTCCGCAATAGCTGCGACTGCCCTCGTGCTGACCGCGTGCGCAGGCTCGCCTACGCCCTCGCCGTCATCCGACGGAACGCCCGACCCCGATGCCACACTCACCGTCGGACTCGTGCTCGAGCCGACGAACCTCGATATCCGCCGCACGAGCGGCGCTGCCCTCGAGCAGATCCTCATCGACAACATCTACGAGGGGCTCGTCACCCGCACGCAGGACAACCAGATCGTCGAACGGCTTGCCTCCTCCTACGACGTTTCCTCCGACGGCCTCACCTACACATTCACACTGAACGACGGCGTCACCTTCCACAACGGCGATGCGCTGACCTCCGCCGATGTCGTGGCATCGTTCGAAACCGTGCGCACGGACGAAGCACTCCAGGGCAACACGGAGTTCGCGAACGTCGCATCCATCGACGCACCCGACGACAGCACGGTCGTCATCACCTTGACGAACCCCGACCAGAACTTCCTGTTCACGCTCACCGGCCCGGCCGGACTCGTGTTCCGCGACGGCGACACCACCGATCTCCAGACGGCGGAGAACGGTACCGGACCCTTCACCCTGCAGCGCTGGAGCAAGGGCAGCCGGATCACGTTCGACCGCTTCGACGATTATTGGGGTGAGACGGCCGGTGTCGCCGAGGTGGTGTTCGAGTACATCCCGGACTTCACCGCGGGCGTCAATGCCGCCCTGGACGGCAGCCTCGACGTGCTCACCGCCGTCGATCCGAATCTCGCGGGCGAGCTCGAGAGCTCCGGCGAGTTCGCTCTGACCCGCGGCCGCACAACAGACAAGGCGACGCTCGGGTTCAACAACGCCAAGGCCCCGCTCGACGACGTCCGCGTGCGCGAGGCGCTGCGCGCCGCCGTCGACCACGAGGGTCTGATCGAAGCGGTCGGGGCGGGAACCACTCTCTACGGGCCGATCCCCGAGCTGGACCCCGGCTATGAGGATCTCGCCGACGTCGTGACCTACGACCCCGATCACGCGATCGAGCTGCTCGCCGAGGCGGGATACGATGACGGCCTCGAGCTGACCCTCACGATCCCGGCCTTCTACGGCACGACCGTGCCCCAGGTGCTCGTCTCGGACTACGCGAAGATCGGGGTCACTCTGCAGGTCGAGTCGGTGGAGTTCCCCACCTGGCTCGAGGACGTGTATACGAACAAGGACTACGACCTCAGCTACGTGCTCCACGTCGAACCGCGCGACTTCGGCAACTTCGCGAACCCGGACTACTACTTCGGCTACGACAACGCCGAGGTGCAGAGCCTGTATGCCCAGGCCCTCACGGAGATCGACCCGGATGCCTCCGCAGAGCTTCTCGCGCAGGCCGCGCGCCTCGTCTCCGAGGACCACGCGGTGGACTGGCTGTACACGGGCGAGACCATCACGGCCGTGCGTCCGATCGTCTCGGGCTTCCCCGAAGACTCGATCAACTCGCGCATCGACCTGGCCGCGGTCACCGTCGCCGCTGAGTGACATCCGGTGATCCGCTACACGCTCACACGGGGAGTCCTGCTGATCGCGGGGCTCTTCGTGTCGAGCGTGCTCATCTTCCTCACCCTGCGCGTCTTCCCCGGTGATGTCGCACAGCTGATCGCCGGAACGCAGGCATCGCCGGCGACGGTCGAGGCGCTGAGGGAGTCGCTGGGGCTGAATCGTCCGCTCCTGGTGCAATACGGCGATTGGATCGGCGGCGTGCTGACCGGAGATCTCGGCACATCGCAGCTCAGCGGAGCATCCGTCGGTGAAGAGCTCGCCGAGAAGGCGCAGGTGACGGTTCCGCTGGGACTCATGGCGCTCGTCATCGCCCTGCTGATCGCCGTCCCCTTCGGCGTGCTCTCGGCTCTGCTGCGCGGTCGTTCCGGGGGCACTGCCATCAGCGTCACGGCGCAGGCCTTCGCCGCCGTCCCCGTCATCTGGGCGGGCATGATGCTCATCGTCGTCTTCGCCGTCTGGTTGGGCTGGCTTCCCGCGCAGGGCTTCCCCCGCGCCGGGTGGGACCAGCCCGCGCAGGCGTTCCGCGCCCTGCTCCTGCCCGCGCTGACCATCGGCATCGTCGAGGGCGCCATGCTGCTGCGCTTCGTGCGCAGCGCCACCCTGCAGGCGCGCGGGCAGGACTTCGTCCGCACCGCGGCGGCGAAGGGCCTGAGCCGCAACCGCGCGCTCATCCAGCACGGTATCCCGGCGGTCGGCCTCTCGATCGTCACGGTTCTCGGCCTGCAGGTGGCGGGCATCATCGTCGGCTCGGTCATCATCGAGCAGCTCTTCACTCTTCCGGGAATCGGGCGGATGCTCGTGGCGGATGTCGGAACGCGCGACCTCGTCAAGGTGCAGAGCGAACTGCTGGTCCTCACCGGTTTCGTGCTCGTGATCGGCTTCCTCGTCGACCTCGCGCACCACTTCATCGATCCGCGACAGAGGGAGAGCGCATGATGCCCCGCTGGCTGCGCGCGCTGTGCCGCAGCGCCACCGGACGATTCGGCGTGATCGTCGTGATCGTGATCGCGCTCACCGCGCTCGTCTCCGTGTTCTGGACCCCTTTCAACCCGCTGTCGACGGATGTCCGAAACCGCTGGGCGTCCCCCAGCTGGCCGCATCTGCTCGGCACCGACGGCACCGGGCGCGACATCCTCAGCCTCATCATGGCGGGGGCGCGCACGACCGTCTTCGTCAGCGTCGGCGCGGGCATCGTCGCAACGGTTCTCGGCATCGCCCTCGCCGCCCTCGGCGCGCTGACCTTCCGATGGATGCGCGAGACCGTCGCGGTTCTCGTCGACATCCTCATCGCCTTCCCCGTGCTGATCATCGCGATGATGATCTCCTCGGTCTGGGGCGGTTCGCTCTGGGTCGTGATCTGGGCGGTCGGCATCGGCTTCGGCGTCAACATCGCACGCGTCACGCGCCCCGAACTGCGCCGCGTCCAGCAGAGCGACTTCGTCGTCGCCGGGCGTGCAGCAGGACTCACGGCCGGACAGAATCTCGTCCGCCACCTGCTCCCCAACGTCGCCCCCGTGTTCATCGTGCAGCTGTCCTGGTCGATGGCGGTCGCCGTGCTGGCCGAGGCGGGCCTGTCGTACCTCGGTTTCGGGGCGAGTGTCGTCGAGCCGAGCTGGGGCATCCTGCTCGCCGATCTCCAGCGGTACATCGGCATCCACCCGCTCTCCGTTCTCTGGCCGGGGCTCGCTATCACGATCACCGTCCTCGCCCTGAATCTCCTCGGCGATGCGCTGCGCGAGGCGACGGATCCGACGCTGCAGCACCGATCGGCCGAAGTTCACACTCCGGCGGTGGTCGCATGAGTCTCATCGTTGAGGATCTCTCGATCGAGATCGGCGGCAGACGCGTCGTCGACGGCGTCTCCTTCGAAGTGCCCGACGGCGCCCGTCTCGGCATCATCGGCGAGTCCGGTTCCGGCAAGTCGCTGACCGCCCTCGCCATCCTCGGCCTCCTCCCCGACGGAGCGACGGCCTCCGGCAGCATCCGATGGAACGGCACTGAGCTTCTGGGCATGCCCGACCGACGGCTCGCCCGCTTCCGCGGCGATGACATCGGCATCGTCTTCCAAGAGCCGCGCACCGCGCTGAACCCCATCCGCACGGTCGGGCGCCAGATATCCGAGTCCATCCGCATCCACACCGCGGCGACGCGGCGCGAAGCCCGCGCCCGCGCCATCGAGGAGGCCCGGCGCGTGCACCTGCCGGAGCCCGAATCGACCGTGGCGAAGTATCCGCACCAGCTGTCGGGCGGTCAGCGCCAGCGCGTCGCTCTCGCAATGGCCCTCGCCTGCCGACCGCAGCTGCTCATCGCGGATGAGCCGACAACCGCTCTCGACGTCACGATCCAGGCGGAGGTGCTGCGCCTGCTCCTCTCGCTCGTCGAGGAGGAGGGAATGTCGCTGATGTTCATCACCCACGACCTCGCCGTCCTCGCCCAGGTCGCCACGCACGGCGTCGTTCTCGAGAACGGCCGCATCATGGAGAACGGGCCCGTCTCGACGCTTCTCAGCACCCCGTCCTCCCCCGTGACGCAGGCCCTGCTGCGGGATGCGACCGCAACGCTCTGGCGCCCGGGAAGGACAGACGCATGAGTCTCATCGAGGCGCGCGGCCTGAGCCGCGACTTCCCCCTCCCGCGCACGTCGCTGTTCGAACGCGGTCGCACGCAGACCGCCCTGCACCCGACGGATCTGGTGATCGAGGCCGGCGAGTCGATCGGCATCATCGGCGAATCCGGATCGGGCAAGTCGACTCTCGTGCGCCTGCTCCTGGGGCTCGACCGGGCGACCGCCGGCACCGTCACGATCGCGGGAAGACGCGTGGATGCTGCAGCATCCGCCCGCTCGTTGCACTGGTTGCGACGCCAGACCGGGCTCGTCTTCCAGGACCCGTACGCGTCGCTGGACCCTCGGATGACGGCCGGTCAGATCATCGCCGAACCGCTGTGGGCCCTGAACATCGCGGGCGACCGCCGCGCACGGGTGCGTGAGGTCCTCACCCAGGTGCATCTCGACGCCGATATGGCCGGCCGCTATCCGCACGAGCTCTCCGGCGGTCAGCGGCAGCGCCTCGCGATCGCCCGCGCCATCGTTCACCGGCCGCGGATCCTCGTCGGCGATGAACCCCTCTCGGCCCTCGACGTCACGGTGCGTGCGCAGATCCTCAAGCTGCTGCGCGAACTCCTCACCGCCGAGGACCTGACCCTGCTGCTCGTCTCCCACGACATCGGCGTGGTGCAGAACCTCAGCGACACGGTCGCAGTGATGAAGGATGGTCGCATCGTCGAGCGCGGCGCGACCGCGGATGTGCTCCTGGCCCCGCGGGAGGACTACACGCGTCAGCTCTTGGCCGCGATCCCGGTCATCGACGCGTCGAACGGCGACGCGGCACCGGCGTGAGCGACTTCTGCAGGTAGACGGTTCCCAGCGAACGCCCGAACTTGAATCCGACGCCGCCCATCCGTCCCACCTCGCGGAAGCCGGCCTTGCGGTGCAGGTGCAGGGATGCTTCGGCCCCGCTGTCGCTGATGACGGCGACGATCTCCCGGAGCCGAACCTGTTCGCAGGCGGTGATCAGTGCATCCAGCAGCGCCGTCCCGAGGCCCTTGCCCCCGGCGCCCGGCCCGAGATAGATCGAGTTCTCGGCCGTGTACCGGAACGCGCTCTTACTCGCCCAGGGTTGCACGAGCGCATAGCCGATCACCTGATTCGACGGTGTGACGGCTACGAGGAACGGGAGCCCGAGACGTGACAGCATCGCGAACTTCTCCCGCCAGGAGCGGTGCGTACTGTTCTTCTCATCGAAGGTCACGACCGAGTTGGTGACGTAATGGTTGTAGATCGCGCGGATGTCCGGCAGGTCCCGCGGCTGGGCCGTGCGGATCGTGTAGACGAACGAATCGGGCTCGGGCGCCCGTTCGCGCAGATGGCGCGGCAACCGGCGACGCTGGTCGCCCGGTTCGAACTGCATTCCGTCAGAATAATGCCGCGGGGACGAAGCCCGGACCATCATCGCCACCGACATGCCAGTCGATCGGGTCGGAGCCCTGGGCGATGAGCATCTCGTCCGTGCGTGAGAACGGGCGCGAACCGAAGAAGCCGCGGCGCGCCGAGAGCGGCGAAGGATGCGCGGAGATGATCGTCGGAGCATCGCCGAGGAGGGGGTGCACAGCAGCGGCGTCCTTGCCCCACAGAATCGCGACGAGCGGCCGGTCCCGCGCGGCGAGCGCACGAATGGCCGCCTCGGTGACCTGCTCCCAGCCTCTGCCGCGATGGGACCCGGCCGCGTTCGGACCGACCGTGAGGACCCGGTTCAGCAGCAGGACGCCCTGCTCGCTCCAGGCCGACAGGTCTCCGTGGGCTGCGGGGCGGATGCCGATGTCGCTCTGGCGTTCGGCGTAGATGTTCTGCAGGCTGCGCGGCAGCGGATGCACATCGCCCTCCGTCGCGAAGGACAGCCCGATCGCATGCCCCGGCGTCGGATACGGGTCCTGCCCGATGATGAGCACGCGGGCCGTCGGCAGCGGTTGCTGAAAGACCCGCAGCACGCGATCATGCCGGGGCAGATAGTCCTCCCCCTCCAGCTGTTCGCCGAGGTCGGCGAGGTCGCCGGCGACCGGGGCCAGAGCTTCGGCCCAGCTCGGATCGATCTGCGCGGTGTCGACGAGCCGCTCGAGCGACCAGTCGGGCATCAGTTCTCGTCGATGTCGCTGCGCACCTGCAGCTCGCCGCGGGCGAGCAGATGCTGCGCGGACTGCGCGACCGGGCGCATCGTGATGAGATCGAGGTTGACGTGTCCGGGCGCGCCCAGGGCATAGCCGATGACGTCGGCGACATCCTCGGCGACGAGGGGCGCTGCGACGCCCGCGTACACCGAGTCGGCCGCGACGGCGTCGCCGCCGAGACGGTTGAGCGTGAACTCCTCGGTGTGGACCATCCCGGGGGCCACCTCGACGACCCGGATCGGTTCGCCGTTGAGCTCCTGACGCAGCGCCTTGATGACCATCGATTGCGCGGCCTTGGCGGCGTTGTACCCGCCGCCGCCGGGGTAGGCCACCTGCGAGGCCGTGGAGGTGACGACCGTGATGTCGGCGTGGCCATCGGATGCCGCGGCACGGCGCAGCTGCGGAAGCAGAGCGGCGATCAGACGCTGCGTCGACAGGACGTTCACGTCGTACATCCACTGCCAGTCGTCGATGCGGCCGTCTTCGACGCGGTCGGTACCGCGCGCGCCGCCGGCGATCTGGACGAGGGCGTGCACCGGCCCCGTGCGCTCCAGCTCGCCGACGAGGGCCGTGATCGCCTCCGGGTCGGTGAGATCGGCGGCGATCACCGATGCCCCGGTCTCCTCGGCGAGGCGTTGCAACCGGTCGGCGCGACGCGCGACGCCGACGACTTCCCACCCGCGGGCCCGGAGATCGCGAACAGTCGCCTCTCCGATCCCCGAACTCGCACCTGTCACCACTGCACGACGTGTCACCATGCCTCCACCGTAGAGCCTTTTCGTCGAACCCTCCGCCGCGGGTGTTACGTCGCGTGTCCGCGGCGTTGTCGGGCGCAGAACGGTTCCGTACGCTCTCATCAACGGCATCCGCCACCAGACCGCTAACGTTCCAGGGGGAACACATGTCCGCACCCGAGACCTGGCGCTTCGAGACCAAGCAGATCCACTCCGGCGCCGCACCCGACCCGGTGACGAAGGCCCGCGCCACACCGATCTACCAGACCACGTCCTACGTGTTCGACAACGCCGACCACGCCGCGAACCTGTTCGCGCTGGCCGAGTTCGGCAACATCTACACCCGCATCCAGAACCCCACCCAGGATGTGCTCGAGCAGCGACTCGCAGCCCTCGAAGGGGGCACCGGCGCCCTCGTCCTCTCCAGCGGCCAGGCGGCATCCACCTTCGCCGTGCTGAACATCGCGCAGGCCGGCGACCACATCGTCTCCTCCAGCTCGATCTACGGCGGCACGTACAACCTCTTCAAGTACACCCTCGCCAAGCTCGGCGTCGAGGTGACATTCGTCGAGAACCAGGACGACCTCGAGGAATGGCGCGCCGCAGTCCGCCCGAACACGAAGCTGTTCTTCGCCGAGACGATCGGCAACCCGCAGATCAACGTTCTCGACATCCGGGGCATCGCCGACATCGCGCACGCCGGCGGCGTCCCCCTCATCGTCGACAACACGATCGCGACGCCCTACCTCATCCGTCCGTTCGAGCACGGCGCCGACATCGTCGTGCACTCCGTGACGAAGTTCCTCGGCGGTCACGGCACGACCATCGGCGGTGCGATCGTCGACGGCGGGACGTTCCCGTGGTCGCAGCACGCCGAGAAGTTCCCCGAGCTCACCCAGCCCGACCCGTCGTACCACGGCGCCGTGTACACGGCCGCGGTCGGCGACGCCCTCGCCTACATCATCAAGGCGCGCGTGCAGCTGCTGCGCGACCTCGGCTCGGCGATCTCGCCGCAGAGCGCCTGGAACCTCATCCAGGGCATCGAGACCCTGTCGCTGCGCATCGAGCGTCACGTGCAGAACGCGCAGCAGATCGCCCAGTGGCTCGAGACGCACCCCGACATCGCCTCCGTGAACTACTCGGGTCTGCCCTCCTCGCCCTGGTACGCGAAGGCCAAGCAGTACGCCCCGCAGGGCGTCGGAGCAGTCCTCTCCTTCGAACTCAAGGGCGGTGTCGAAGCCGGACGCGAGTTCGTCAACAGCCTGTCCCTGTTCAGCCACCTCGCGAACATCGGGGATGTGCGCTCGCTCGTCATCCACCCGGCATCCACGACCCACTCGCAGCTCACGCCCGAGCAGCAGCTGACCGCCGGTGTCACACCGGGGCTCGTGCGACTGTCGGTGGGCCTGGAGAACATCGACGACCTGACGGCAGACCTCGACCAGGCTCTCGCCGCGGCCCGCCGCGTCTCGGAGGCCGCACGCGCCTGAGCGTCGTCCTCGTCACCGCACAAGCCCCTCCCGGTTCGGAACCGGGAGGGGCTTCGCGTAACCTGGCGCCCGACTTCGCCGCAGCAGACCACAATAGAGACATGGACTGGCAGAGCACTTCCGAAGACACCGTGCCGTCGGCGCCGGTGACAGAGGCCGATGCCCGCCTGCTGCGAGCGCGCCCCCCGGCGACCGGGGCCTGGCGCGACGGAGACCCGGCCGGTGACCGCGAGTTCGCAGCGCTCGGCGCCTTCCGCACCGAGAACGGCCAGCACCTGCCCGGCATCCGCCTCGCCTATGAGAGCTGGGGCGAGCTCAACGCCGCCCGCGACAACGCCATTCTGATCCTCCACGCCCTCACCGGAGACAGCCATGTGCGCGGCGACGCCGGCCCCGGGCATCCGACCGCCGGATGGTGGAACGACATCGTCGGCCCCGGCGCGCCCCTCGACACCGACCGCTGGTTCATCATCGCCCCCAACATGCTCGGCGGATGCCAGGGATCGACGGGCCCCGCCAGCATCGCCCCCGACGGCTACGAATGGGCATCCCGCTTCCCGTACGTCACGATCCGAGACCAGGTCGCCGCCCAGGCGCTGCTCGCCGACGAGCTCGGCATCGAGAGCTGGTCGGCCGTGATCGGCGGATCCATGGGCGGAATGCACGCACTCGAGTGGGCCATCACCCATCCCGAGCGCGTGGAGCGTCTCGCCGTGCTCTCCTCTCCCCCGGTCAACACCGCCGACCAGATCGCGCTCAACTCGGTTCAGCTCGAGGCGATCCGCATCGATCCCCGATTCCAGGGCGGCGAGTACTACGACCAGGAGGACGGCGATGGACCGCATCGAGGCCTGGCCCTCGCCCGCCGCATGGCGCTGCTGAACTACCGCAGCCCGATCGAGCTCAATCAGCGATTCCAGCGCTCCTGGCAGTCGGATGTGTCGCCCTTGGGCCAGGGCGGGCGCTTCGCGGTGGAGAGCTACCTCGACTTCCACGGAAACAAGTTCACGAGACGCTTCGACGCGAACAGCTACATCACCGTCGTCGAGGCCATGAACTCCCACGACGTGGGCCGCGGCCGCGGCGGGGTCGAAGAGGCTCTGCAGACGGTGACGGCGAAGACGCTCGTGCTCGGCATCGACTCCGACCGTCTCTTCCCCGTCGATGGGCAGCACCGCATCGCCCGCAGCATCCCGAACACCCTCGACGGCAACGACGCCGTCGTTCTCACGAGCGACTTCGGGCACGACGGGTTCCTCATCGAGACGGACGAGGTCGGCCGGCACCTGCGCCGCCTGCTCGAGAGCTGATTCAGTCGCGCACGTAGCTCCACGGCAAGGACGCGGTGTCGAGGCGATGCCGCCCCTCGCCGCCCTCCGGGTGACCGGCGTCGCCGCCCCAGACGAAGACCCCGTCTCCGACCAGGTGTGTGGCGTAGAGCTCGGGAACGTCCACGCCCCCGAGCACCGTCTCGGCATCGGGCGCCCCGCTGAGCGCGTTCAACGTCACCCAGGTGGGCGGGAACAGCACGATCTCCCCCACCGCATGCGCGGCCAGCGCCGCCTCCGGCGAGAGCCAGCGCGCATCCGCTACCTCGTCCGCCGCGAGAACCTGCTCGCCGTCCGGGGCCGGGGCGAGGAAGAACCAGGTGCGCACGCGCTTGGGCGCCTCGATCGGGGGCACCCAGCAGGAGATCGTCTGCAGCCCATGCGGCCGCACCCCGACCTCCTCCTCGCACTCCCGGGCTGCTGCATTCGCAGCGATGCGGGCCTCATCGTCGCCAGGTCGGGCATCGACCGGCTCGACCACACCACCGGGGAAGACCCAGCCGTTCGCGAACGAACCGCGATCCGGGCGACGGATCAGCAGCACCTCGATGCCGTCCGGCGCATCGCGCACCAGGACGACGGTTCCTCCGACGGGCATCATCGCGCTCATGAGCCCACCCTAGAGCGCGATGTCAGGCGAGTTCGGCGACGCGCCTGATGCTCTCGACCCGGTAGGCGATGAGGGCGATCACGAGTCCGCCGAGAGCAAGAGCCGCTCCGACCCAGGCGGGAGCGGTGAACCCCCAGCCGAGGGCGATCACGGCTCCGCCGAGGAGCGCACCCAGGCTGTTGCCGACGTTGAGCGCGGAGTGGTTCATGGCCGCGGCGATCGACTGGTTGTCACCGGCGACGTCCATCAGACGGGTCTGGATGGCGGGGCTGAGCACCGAGGAGACGAGCCCGACCAGAATCGCGAAGACTCCCAGCAGGATGATGTTCTCCGACACCAGAGCCAGGGCGGCCAGGGCCACCGCGAGGCCTCCGAGTCCGAGCAGCAGCGTCCGGCGCAGGTTGCGGTCGGAGGCGTAGCCGCCGAGCAGGTTCCCGGCCGTCATCCCGAGTCCGACGAGCACGAGCACGATCGGCACGGCCCAGGCCGGAGAGCCGGCGACCTCGGTCACGAGGGGTGCGATGTAGCTGTACACGGCGAAGAACCCGCCGAAGCCGATGGCCCCCATCCCCAGTGTCAGCCACACCTGGCCGACGCGGAAGACGCCGAGCTCGCTGCGCAGCGTGCGCCCGGGCTCCCCCGGGTGAGGCGGCACGAATCGCGCGATGCTGATCGCCGCGATCGCGAAAACGATGGTGACGATGAGGAAGGCGGTGCGCCAGCCCCACTCCTGGCCGAGATAGGTGCCCACGGGCACGCCGACGACGTTCGCGATCGTGAGGCCGGTGAGGATGAACGCGACGCCCTGGGCGCGGCGCCCCGGTCCGAGGACATCCGCCGCGACGAGCGCGCCGATGCCGAAGTAGGCGCCGTGCGGGAGACCCGCCAGGAGCCGCGAGACGCCGACCAGGCCGAATGTCGGCAGTACGACCGTGAGCGCGTTGAAGACCGTCAGCGCGATAGCAAGCCCGAGCATCACGTGATGCCGCGGGAAACGGGCGACGAGGCCCGCGATGGTCGGTGCGCCGATCACGACTCCGAGGGCGTAGAGCGAGACGAGGATGCCGGTGCGCGCGATCGCGTCCTCCGGCGCGCTCACGGACATCTCCGGGAGGAGGTCCTGCGCGATGTCGGGCAGGAGGCCCATGATGACGAATTCGGTCATGCCGATTCCGAAGGAGCCGATGGCGAGAGAGAGGAGCGCCATCATCGCCGCACCCCTCGAAAGAGTCGAGGAGTGGTTCACCCCTCCATGCTACTGGTCATCGGATGTTTCGATCGCCCGTTCGAGGCGCTCGAGCTTGCCGTCGATCTCCCCGGTGCGCCCCGGCCGGATATCGGCCTTCAACACGAGGGAGACGCGCGACCCGAAAGGCATGACCGCCTCGGTGGCCCGCTTGACGACATCCATCACGGTGTCCCAATCGGGCCCCTCGACCTCGGTGAACATGCTCGTCGTGCGGTGCGCGAGACCGGAGTCCCGGACGACCTTCACCGCAGCCGCGACGGCGTCGTGCACGGATCCATCGGTGTCGCCGGTGCCACTGGGTGCGACGGAGAATGCGATGAGCATGGGAGGCCTTTCGTCAGGGGGCGGTACGGATGTTGCCGGTCGGCACGCGCAGCAGGGCGCGCAGCGCGACGACGAGCAGGAGGATGAGCGTGAGGTTGCGGGCCGTCAGCACCAGCACCGGCAGGAGCTCCGCCCGCAACAGCGCATCGTAGGTGAGCGGGTAGACGAGGCAGGTCAGCGCGCACAGGAGCAGCACCAGAAGCGCGGGCGTCACGGCGCGCGCCCGATCGAACAGGATCCAGAGGATCACCGGGGCGATGAGCCAGGTCTGGAACTGGGGCGAGCCGACCTTGTTGGCCACGATCAGCGTCACCACGAGCGCGAGCGCGAGCGGCGGCATGAGCCGCGGGAACCGAGCTCCCCGCATCGCTTTCAGCGCACCGAGCGCCGTCAGCGCCAGCACCACGACGACCATGATCGGCGTGAGAGCTGCCGACACGCCATCCGCCCCCGGTGCGACGATCTGGAACGTCAGGATCTCGAAGCTGTACTCGATGGATGCTGCGCCGAAGAGCGCCGCCCACAGGAACCCGGTTGCGGCGACGGCTTCGACCTGCAGGCCGCGTCCGGTCTGCTCTGTGAGGAAGCCCAGCAGACGCCCCTCCGCACCGAGAAGCAGCAGCATGACGACGACTCCCGCGGTGACGGCCACCGCGGACAGCAGCATCCGCATGCGCGTGCGGGCGGTGATGATCGCCGCGAGGACGAGCGCCCCCGGCCAGATCTTGATCCAGGCGCCGACCGTGAGCAGCGCCGTGGCCACGGCGGGCCGGCGCACCAGCCAGCATCCGCCGATGACCGCCAGCGGCACCGTGACGGCATCGATGCGGTACATCGCGATCGGCCCCAGCAGCAGGATCGCGACGGTCCAGAACCATCCCGCGGCACGGCGGGAGGCGGCACCGCCGCGGGCGAGGAGAACGGCGAAACCCAGCGCGTCGAGCAACGTGACGAGAATGGCCCAGCCGATGAGATACGCCGCAGCGGGTCCGACCAGGCCGGTCAGCGGCCATGCGAACAGCTGGGTGAGCATCATCGGCGCGAGCGCCAGCTGCGGGTACACCCACGACTCGGTGACGCCGACGACCCCCTCACCGCTCAGCGCGGCGCGCGACCACGGTTCGTAGACGAGGTGGACATCGCCCATGGGCTGACTCGGATACACCCAGCCGAGCCATGCCACGAGCACATGCACGGTGAGGAAGGCCGCCCACAGGGCCAGGAGACGAAGTTTCACGGCAGCAGCTCCGCGATGGCATGAGGCAGAGCCGCAGCGACATCGAGGGCGACGATCGGATGCCCCGTCGCACCGTCCTGGGAGCCGGAGGCGATGCGCGCCGCGGCGCCGTGCAGCCACGCGCCCGTCGCCGCGACCTCGGCGGTGGCGGCATCCGGATTCGCGGCGAGAACTGCGCCGATCACCCCGGCGAGAACATCCCCCGTGCCGGCGGTCGCCAGCCATCCGGTGCCGGGGTCCAGGCCGATCACCCGCCCCTCGGGATCCGCCACGAGCGTGCGCGCCCCCTTCAGCAGCACGGTGCCGCCGAGGGCGCGGGCGGTCTCCGCCGCATCCGCCGCGCGGTCAGCGCCCGGCGCAGACAGCCCGAGCGCATGTCGCAGGCGCGCATGCTCGCCCGCATGGGGTGTCACGATTAGCGGCGCGGATGCACCGATCGCGAGGTCGATCGCTCCGGCGTCCACGACGATCGGAGTCCGACCGCCGAGGAGCCCGCGCAGCGCGTCCGATTCCGCGGAGCTGCGGGTGGCGGCATCCGTACCCGACCCGATCACCCAGCAATCGACGCGCGGCGATGACGAAGGATCCGTCGCCACGGTCTCCGGGCGGCGCGCAATCACCGCATCCGCGACGCGTCGGCCGCCGACGAAGCGCACATAGCCCGCTCCAGCGCGCCACGCCGCTTCCACCCCCAGCACGGCCGCCCCGGGGTAGGCGTCCGACCCGGTGCGGACTCCGACGACGCCGCGCGAGAACTTGTCGTCGTCGCCGGTCGGAACGCGCAGCAGCCGACGGCTGTCCGAAGCGGCCCACTCCTGCACGAATGTCATCGTCCCACGGTAGCGGTCCCCAACGCCCCGCACGACGACGGCCCGGCACCCCTTCCGGGTGTCGGGCCGTCGGTCATGCTCGCAGGAGGCGCGTCACTTGATCGTGACGATGACCGCTCCTTCTTCCTTGGTGTCGTGCAGCAGCTCACCGGCGTCATCGACCTGGATGAGGCCGACCTCCGCCTCGGACTCGTCACCGGGCACGTAGGCGAAGTTGGTCGCCTGGGCGAACGACTGGCCGGGCGCGACGAGGAACGGCGCGTCGAAGCCGACCTGCTTGCCGTCATCCGACAGGCCGAGGGCCTCGTAGCCGGCCGACGAGGTGAAGCTGGGCTGTCCGCCGAGGTACGCCCACGAGGTCGAGGCGATCTGCGGGCTTCCCAGGCTGATCGAAAGCGGGATCTCCTCGTCCGTCGTGTTCGTGAACACGAAGTTCACATACACGACCTCGCTGCCGGCGGGCAGGAGGTTCTCCTCGGTCTCGGCGTCGACCATCAGGCTGTTCTTGTCGGTCACGCCGGTTCCGACCTGATAGACGTCTACGTGCCAGCTGTCGGTGTCGATCGCACCGATCTTCTCGCCGACATCGAGCGAGCCCTCGCCCCACTCGGGCATGGCGCCGGCCTCGACGTCGGCCGTGTCCTCGGCGGTCTCTTCGGCCTCGGCGGTCTCCTCCACGACGGGCTGGGGAGCGGTCTCTTCGGCTTCTGAAGCCGAGCACGCGGTGAGTCCGAGCGCGAGCACAGCGGAGGCGGCGATCAACGCAGGGGTGCGGAAGGTGAATGTCACGGTGCAATCTCCGGTCTGAGCAGATCGTGTGTTCGATCCGCTCGAGAAAAAAAGCATAGGTGCTCTCAGCGGTTACGCACGCACGCCCGCTCCTGCGCAGTCGGGATACGGTCGAGAGGTGAGTCTTCTCTTCTCTCCTCTGACCATCCGCTCGGTGACCATCCCGAACCGTCTGTGGGTCTCCCCCATGTGCATGTACAGCGCCGGCAGCGACGGCGTCGTCCAGTCCTGGCACAGCACCCACCTGTCGCAGTTCGCCGATGGCGGCGCGGGACTCATCGTCGCCGAGGCGACCGCGGTCGTCCCCGAAGGGCGCATCACCCCGCGCGATGCCGGCCTGTGGACGGACGAGCAGGCCGATGCCTGGACACCGGTCATCCGTTCGGTGCACGAGCGCGGCGGACTGATCGGTGTGCAGCTCGCCCATGCAGGGCGCAAGGCCTCGACGTGGTGGCCGTGGTCCGATGCGCAGGGTTCCGTTCCCGACGGCGACGGCGGCTGGCGCACCGTCGCCCCCTCGGCGATCGCCTTCGAGGGGCTGGCCGAGCCGAGGGCCATGGATGCCGCGGACATCCGCACGCTCGTCGAGGCGTTCCGCACGGCGACAGTGCGCGCGCTGCGCGCCGGCTTCGACATGATCGAGATCCACGGTGCGCACGGGTATCTGCTGCACGAGTTCCTCTCGCCGCTGTCGAATCAGCGCACGGACGACTACGGCGGGTCTCTCGAGAACCGGGCACGGCTGCTGCTGCAGATCGTGCGCGCGGTGCGCGAGACGGTCGGCGACGGCATTCCGGTCTTCGTGCGCATCTCCGCCACCGACCATGCCGAAGGCGGATTCACAACGGACGAAGCGACGATCGTCAGCACGTGGGCCCGCGAGCACGGAGCCGACCTCATCGATGTCTCCAGCGGCGGGCTCGTCGCGCACCAGCGCATCGATGTGCACCCCGGCTACCAGGTGCCCCTCGCGACCGCCGTCCGTCAGGGCGGGGCCGTTCCGGTGTCCGCCGTGGGCCTGATCACGGACGCGTCGCAGGCCGAACAGATCCTCGCCGATGGTTCCGCCGACGCGATCTTCCTCGGACGCGAATGGTTGCGCGACCCGCACTTCGGGCTGCGAGCAGCGCACAGGCTCGGCGCGGATGTGCGCTGGCCCGCGCAGTATCTGCGCGCCGTCTGGCGCTGATGGTGATGCCCGGCCCTGCCGGGCCGGGCACCACCGGATGATTCAGCGGCCGCGCACGCGTCGCGTGGCGTCCTGCACCTCTCCGATCAGCTCCTCGAGGATGTCCTCCAGGAACAGCACCGCGGTCGTGTTTCCCTGCGCATCGCGCACCTTCGCCAGGTGCCGGCCGGCACGGCGCATGACCGCCAGCGCATCCTCGAGATCCGTGTCCTCCTGGACCGGAGCCATATGGTGGATGCGCTTGGCCGGGATCGGCGCCGCGGCCTTCGCCTCGGCGTCCTCACCCGCCGATGCCCGCAGAACATCCTTCAGGTGCACGTATCCCTGGGGCGCTCCTTCATCATCGACGATGACATACCGGGAGAACCCGTAGCGCGCCACCGCCCGCTCGATGTCATCCGGCGTCGACGACTGCGGAAGCGTGACGAGGTCGCCCAGCGCCACGGCCACATCCCGCGCCTTCTTGTCGGTGAACTCGACGGCCTTCGCGACCGCTCCCGAAGTGTCGGTGAGCACGCCCTCACGACGCGACTGGTCGACGATCGTCGCGACCTCATCGATCGTGAAGGTCGACGCGGCCTCGTTCTTCGGCTCCACGCGGAACAGGCGCAGCACGCCGTTCGCGATCGCATTGAGCACCCAGATCACCGGCATGAACACCTTCGACACCCACACCAGCGGCGGCGCGAGGATCAGCACGGCCCGGTCGGGAACCGAGAAGGCGAGGTTCTTCGGAACCATCTCGCCGAACACGACGTGCAGGTACGACACCAGCAGGAGGGCGATGATGAATGCAACCAGATCGACGACGCCCGGCGTCCAGCCGAAGGCCTCCATCGGCACCGCGAGGAGATGGTGCAGCGCAGGCTCGGAGACGTTCAGGATCAGCAGCGAGCAGATCGTGATGCCCAGCTGCGAGGTCGCCAGCATGAGAGTGGCGTGCTCCATCGCGTAAAGCGCGGTCTTCGCCGCACGGGATCCCTCTTCGGCACGCGGCTCGATCTGCGAGCGTCGCGCCGAGATGACGGCGAACTCCGCGCCCACGAAGAAGGCGTTCGCGACGAGGAGGATCACCAGCCAGACGATTCCAGCCCAGTCGTTCATCGCTGCACCTCCTCGTTCGCGGCGTCGACCGGCACCGGGGTGTACCGGATCCGGTCCACTCGGCGCCCGTCCATGCGGATCACCTGCAGCACGCCGGAATCCAGCGACACCTCATCGCCCGCCGACGGCACGCGTTCGAGGACGCTCATCATGTAGCCGCCCACCGTGTCGTACACCTCTCCGGCCGGAACCCGTACACCGGTGCGATTCTGCAGCTCATCCGGACGCAGCTCGCCCGGGAACGTGATCGAATCCTGTCCGCGCACGACTCCGGCACGGCTGCGGTCGTGCTCGTCCGAGACCTCGCCGACGATCTCCTCCACGAGATCCTCCAGCGTGACGATTCCCGCCGTTCCGCCGTACTCATCGACGACGATCGCGAGCTGGTAGCCCTTCGCGCGCAGCTCGGAGATCAGCACATCGAGGTGCAGGGTCTCCGGCACGCGCAGCGGCTCGGTTGCCAGCGCACCGACCGGCACATCCGCACGCCGCTCGCGGGGGACGGAGACCGCCGCCTTCAGATGGACGACGCCCGTGATGTCGTCGAGATCCTCGTCGTAGACGGGGAAACGGCTCAGACCGGTTCGGCGGGCCAACTGGATGACGTCCTCCGCGGAGTCCCCCGCGGCGATCGCCTGCATGCTCGGCCGCGGCGTCATGACATCATCGGCCGACAACCGGGCGAATGTCAGACTGCGATCGAGCAGGCTCGCGGTATCCGCCTCGAGCACCCCGGCGCTGGCCGAACGGCGCACGAGGGAGGACAGCTCCTCGGCGGTGCGCGCCCCGGACAGCTCTTCCTTCGGCTCGATGCCCACCGAGCGCAGCACGCCGTTGGCGCTGCCGTTGAGCAGGATGATCGCCGGCTTGAACAGCGCTGTGAAACCCACCTGGAACGGCACGACGAGCTTCGCCGTCTGACGCGGCAGCGCGAGGGCGAAGTTCTTGGGCACCAGCTCGCCGAGGATCATCGACAGAACCGTCGCGATCACCATCGCGACGACGGTCGAGATCGGGGCGACGGCCGCCTCGGCGATCCCCCACGAGGTCAAGACGGGGCGCAGCAGGTTCGACAGCGCCGGCTCCATCGTGTAACCGGTCAGCAGGGTCGTCAGCGTGATTCCCAGCTGGGCGGATGACAGGTGCGTCGACGTGTGCCGCAGCGCGCCGATCGTGAGCGCCAGCCGTGATTCGCCGCGGGCCTGACGGGCTTCGAGTTCGGCACGATCCAGATTCACCAGTGCGAATTCGCTGGCGACGAACAGGCCGGTGCCGACTGTGAGGAGCAGCCCCACGCCCAACATGACGTAATCCATCATCGGCGGCCCTCCTCGGAGTGGCAGCGCGGGCAGTGGGGCGAGGTACTACTACTGGGAGGGTCGTCCATGGTGCTCCGATTCTACAGAAACACAACCGTGCACTGTTTGGTTTCTGCTGGGAGTCCGGGACTTCGGGACACGTTAGGCTATATGCAGGACGTGCGACCCGGGACCTTCCGCGGACGCACGCGGACAAAATTCAGCGATGAAAGAGGCGATATCGCGTGGCTAACCAGGTGGCCGGCGTCGGGGGTTCGGACGACGGAGATTTCGGAGCCAATTCGTGGCTCGTCGACGAGCTCTACGAGCAGTTCAAGGTCGACCGCAACGCGGTCGACAAGGAGTGGTGGCCGATCCTGGAGAGCTACAAGCCGGATGCCGCATCGACCGGCGCCGCAGCCGCTCCCACGACGAACACCGCCGGCACGGATCACCCGGTGACCGCACCGATCCCGGTGATCGGCTCGCAGCCCGTCGCGCGCACGACCGCGAAGCCCGCAGCCTCCGCCCCGATTCCGGCACAGGCGCCCAAGCCCGCCGCGAAGGCGAAGGAGGCCGAGCAGAAGGACGCCGTCGAAGACGTCGTGACGACGCTGCGCGGCCTGACCAAGACCCTGGCCGCGAACATGGATCAGTCCCTGACGATCCCCACGGCCACGAGCGTGCGCACGATCCCGGCGAAGCTGATGATCGACAACCGCATCGTCATCAACAACCACATGGCACGTTCCCGCGGCGGCAAGATCAGCTTCACCCACCTCATCGGCTGGGCCTTGATCCAGACGCTGAAGGAGTTCCCGAGCCAGAACGTCTCCTATGCGGAGATCGACGGCAAGCCCTCGGTCATCGCCCCGGCGCACGTCAACCTCGGCATCGCGATCGACCTCCCCAAGCCCGATGGCACGCGCGCGCTCATGGTGCCCAGCATCAAGCGCGCCGAGACGCTGTCGTTCAGCGAGTACCTCGCCGCGTACGAAGACCTCGTCACGCGCGCCCGCAACAATAAGCTGACCGCGGCCGACCACGCCGGCGCGACCGTCTCCCTAACGAACCCCGGCGGAATCGGCACGGTCCACTCGGTCCCTCGCCTGATGAAGGGGCAGGGCTGCATCATCGGCGCCGGTGCCCTCGAGTACCCCGCGGAGTTCCAGGGCGCGAGCGCGAAGACGCTCGCCGAACTGGCCATCGGCAAGACCATCACCCTCACGAGCACCTACGACCACCGCGTCATCCAGGGCGCGGGATCGGGCGAGTTCCTCAAGAAGGTCCACGAGCTGCTCATCGGCCAGCGCGGCTTCTACGACGACATCTTCGCGGCTCTGCGCATCCCCTACGCGCCCATCCGCTGGAACCCCGACATCGCGGTCGACCTCGCCGAGCGCGTCGACAAGCAGTCCCGCGTGCAGGAGCTCATCAACTCCTACCGTGTGCGCGGTCACCTCATGGCCGACATCGACCCGCTCGAGTACGTGCAGCGCTCGCACCCCGACCTGGAGATCGAGAGCCACGGCCTGACGTTCTGGGACCTCGACCGCGAATTCGTCACGGGCGGCTTCGGCGGCAAGCGCGTCATGAAGCTGCGCGACATCCTCGGCGTGCTGCGCGACTCGTACTGCCGCACGCTCGGCATCGAGTACATGCACATCCAGGACCCCGAGCAGCGCCGGTGGTTCCAGGACAAGATCGAGGTCAAGTACCAGAAGCCCGGCCACGCCGAGCAGCTGCGCGTGCTGCGCAAGCTCAACGAGGCCGAGGCGTTCGAAACCTTCCTGCAGACGAAGTTCGTCGGCCAGAAGCGCTTCTCCCTCGAGGGCGGCGAGTCGCTGATCCCGCTGCTGGACGAGATCCTCTCCGGCGCGGCCACGGCGGGCCTCGACGGCGCGGCGATCGGCATGGCCCACCGCGGCCGTCTGAACGTGCTCACCAACATCGCCGGCAAGACCTACGGACAGGTCTTCCGCGAGTTCGAGGGCATCCAGACCCCCGGCAACCAGCGCGGCTCCGGCGACGTCAAGTACCACCTCGGCACCGAGGGCACCTTCGTCGGAGACGACAGCTCCGAGCTGCCCGTCTACCTTGCGGCGAACCCCTCGCACCTCGAGACCGTCGACGGCGTTCTCGAGGGCATCGTGCGCGCCAAGCAGGACCGCAAGCCCATCGGCACCTTCTCGTGGCTGCCCGTGCTCGTGCACGGCGACGCAGCATTCGCGGGCCAGGGCGTGGTCGTCGAGACCTTGCAGATGGCGCAGCTGCGCGGTTACCGCACCGGTGGCACGATCCACGTGGTCGTCAACAACCAGGTCGGATTCACCACGACCCCGACCGATGCCCGCACCTCGGTCTACGCGACGGATGTCGCCAAGACCACGCAGGCGCCGATCTTCCACGTGAACGGCGACGACCCCGAGTCCGTCATCCACGTCGCCCAGCTCGCCTTCGAGTACCGCGAGCGCTTCCACCGCGATGTCGTGATCGACCTCGTCTGCTACCGCCGCCGCGGACACAACGAGGGCGATGACCCGTCGATGACGCAGCCGCTGATGACCGACCTCATCCAGGCGAAGCGCTCGGTGCGCAAGCTCTACACCGAGGCCCTGGTGGGCCGCGGCGACATCACCGAAGAGGAGTACGAGGAGGCCAAGAACGACTTCCAGCAGCGCCTGGAGATCGCCTTCGCCGAGACGCACGCGGCCGAGACCGGTGCAACGCCGATCGCTCCCGAGCTCTCGCCGGTCGATGATGTCGTCGGCGAGCCCGAGGTCACCGGCATCTCCACCGAGGTCGTCAAGCTCATCGGCGAGGCCTTCGCCAACAAGCCCGAGGGCTTCACGGTGCACCCGAAGATCCAGCAGCTGCTCGACAAGCGCGTCGAGATGACGCGCTCGGGCAACATCGACTGGGGCTTCGGCGAGCTGCTCGCATTCGGCTCGCTGCTGACCGAGGGCACCCCGGTGCGTCTGGCGGGTCAGGACTCGCGTCGCGGTACCTTCGTGCAGCGCCACGCCGTCATGCACGACCGTGAGAACGGGCAGGAATGGCTGCCGCTGTCGAACCTCTCCGAGACGCAGGGCCGCTTCTTCGTCTACGACTCGCTGCTCAGCGAGTACGCCGCGATGGCGTACGAGTACGGCTACTCGGTCGAGGCGCCCGAGGCCCTCGTGCTGTGGGAAGCTCAGTTCGGCGACTTCGCCAACACCGCACAGGCCGTCATCGACGAGTACATCTCGTCGGCCGAGCAGAAGTGGGGTCAGCAGTCGGGCGTCGTCCTGCTGCTGCCGCACGGCTACGAGGGCCAGGGCCCCGACCACTCCTCCGCCCGCATCGAGCGATTCCTGCAGCTGTGCGCACAGGAGAACATGATCGTCGCGCGCCCGTCGACGCCGGCTTCGCACTTCCACCTGCTGCGTCGTCAGGCCTATGCCCGCCCGCGCAAGCCCCTGGTCGTGTTCACGCCGAAGGCGATGCTGCGTCTGCGCGGTGCGACCAGCCAGGTCGAGGACTTCACGAGCGGCCGCTTCGAGCCGGTTCTCGATGACGACCGCGCGATCGACCGCAATGCGGTCAAGCGCGTGCTGGTGCACTCGGGCAAGATCCACTGGGATCTGCGCAGCGAGCTCGACAAGAAGCCGAACGACGCGATCGCCCTGGTCCGCCTCGAGCAGCTGTACCCGACGCCGTTGGAGGCGCTGAAGGCGATCACCGACACGTACCCCAACGCCGAGCTGGTCTGGGTTCAGGACGAGCCCGAGAACCAGGGCGCCTGGCCGTTCCTGGCTCTGGAGTTCGCGAAGGTCCGCGAACGCGGCTTCCGCGTCATCTCCCGCGCCGCCTCGGCGTCGCCGGCGACCGGATCCTCCAAGGTGCACGCCGTCGAGCAGGCAGAGCTGCTCAAGCGCGCGCTGACGCTGGATTGACCATCGCCGCCCCACGCGTCACGGTCGTCGTGAACCCGACGGCGCGGGGTGGCACCGCCGGCCGCGCAGCCGTTCGAGCAATCGAACGTCTGCGCGGCCGCGGTGCGTCCGTGGCCATCGACGGCGGCAGATCGCTCGATGACACCCGTCGGGCACTTGCCGCGGCTCGTTCCGATCGCCCGGAGGCCGTCGTCGCCATCGGTGGCGACGGGACCCTCCGCCTCGCCGTCGAAGCGCTCCACGGCTCCGGTATCGCGCTGACCCTCATCCCCGTCGGCACCGGCAACGATTTCGCCGCATCGCTCGGGCTCCCCCGCGACCCGGAGGCCGCTGCCGATCTCGTCTTCGACGGCGACCTGCGCATGATCGATGTCGGCCGCGTCCGCCGCGATGACGGCTCAGTGTCGCTCTTCGGAACGATATTCGCGAGCGGGTTCGATTCGAAGGTCAACGAGCGGGCGAATCGGATGCGGCGGCTTCAGGGGCGAGCCCGGTACAACGCGGCGATCCTCATCGAATTCATCCGCCTCGCACCGGTCCCCTTCGCCCTGTCCTGGGTCGATGCCGACGGCGTCGCCGGTTCCTCCGAAGGCCGCCTGCTGCTAACGGCGATCGCGAATACGACGACCTACGGCGGCGGTGTTCCGATCGCCCCCGACGCCGATCCCGGCGATGGCCTGCTCGATCTGGTGTTCGTGCGGCCCGCTTCGCGGCTGCGTCTCGTGCGCATTCTCGCGCGGGCGTTCTCCGGCCGGCATCTGGCCTTTCCCGAGGTCCTCGTCCAGCGGGTGCGCGAGGTTCGCCTCAGCTCGCCCGGTCTCACCGGTTACGCCGACGGCGACCCCATGGGTCCGCTGCCGATGACGGTCGATCTCCTCCCCGGAGCCCTCGGCATCCGTGTTCCTCAGGCCGGGTGAGTCGGCCCGGGTGAGTCGGCCCGGACCGATCAGTACCAGATGCTGAGGACGGGAGCCTCGATGGCCCGGAACGCATCGTCGAGAGAAGCCGCGATCTCGAGCGGGGCGTCCAGACGGCCCGCGGCCCTCAGCTGCGTCGCCGTCACTCCTCCGGCGTAGATCGCGGACAGCGAGCCGATGTCGATGAGGCCGTCCGGCTCGGCATCAGGAGCGGGCTCCGCCGTCGCGACACCGTCCGACACCACGATCCGCCATGTTCCGGCCCCGAAGCCCAGGGGGTCGTTCACACGCAGGACGACGTCGAGGGGCGCGCGGTACGAACGCGCGGCCAGGGCCGCCGGAACATCGAGGATGCGGAGCCAGCCGTGGTCGTGCGCCGTGATCACGATGCCGCGTCGGTCGCGGACGAGCCACGGCAGCGGGTCGTCGAGCGGCCGCAGATCTGCGGTGATCTCGGTGACGAGATCGTGCTGGAGCGCAAAGCCCCAGAGTCCTCGGCGCGCCTCCGGCGTCGTCGCGATCAGATGGGTGATCGCCATGCGGTAGCGGAAAGCGCCCGGGATCTCCTCCAGCTTGTACGACATGACGCCGCGCATGACACCGGCCTCGTCGCGGAAGGCGATGCCGCGCACGGCCGACGCGGTGGGATCGCCGGGGTTGAGTCCGGCCTGTTGCTCCCAGCGGCGCTCCCACCCGGCGACCTGGCCGCTCCTGTGCCGCCGCACCGCCTGGTGGAGCACCGCCAGCTGCTGCTTCAACTCGTGCTTGTCGAGGTATTCGAGGCGTCCGAGGGGATCACCGCCGGCCCAGCCCGCACGGCGCGTATCGATGCGGAAGTGCGCGACCGGGATCGCCGAGGCGAAGCCGTATCGTCCGTAGATGGTGGCCTCGCTGACGGTGAGTCCGGCCATCGCGAAACCGGCCGATGCCGCAGCGCGCAGTTCTCCTTCGAGGAGGTTGCGCGCGATCCCCCGTCGCCGATGCGTTCCCGCGACCGTCACTGAGCTGATCGCCCACATCTCGATCTCACCACCGGGAACCGTCAGCGGCGTCTCCCAGGCGTTGACCGTGGCGACGGGGAAGTCGCCCTGCTGGGCGCCCTTCTCGAACACTCCGACGTTGCGCCGGTCGCGCAGATGCGGTCGATCGGCGATGATCTGCTCATCCGTCGGCTCCCGATCGAGGAAACCGCGCGCATCGGCGCGCAGGAACGCCTCGGTATCGGCATCCGAGGCCGTGTCGATGAGACGGTATGTCAGCTCCTGCTCGGCGAGGCGCTCGAAGCTGGTCGGGTCGACGGGAACATCACGTGCGTCGGTCATCGCCCCAGCCTAGAGGCGAAAAGGGGGCTGTGTCAGTGCGCCGTCGCCGAACGCAGACGCGCGAGCACCTGATCGCGCAGTTCTTCGGGTGCGCTCTCCTTACAGGCGCGGGCGACGACCTCGGTGAGGGTCGTGGCCACGAGAGCCTCCTCCTGGCACTCCGGGCAGCTGTCGATGTGCTCTTTGAGCACGGAGTGCTGGGTCTTGCAGACCTCGTTGCGCAGATACTCTTCGAGGTCCTGTCGGGCCTTCTCGCAGCCGCAATCGCTCATTTCTTGCTCCTTGTAGCGGCCGTGGCGATTCCTCGCTCAGCGGCATAGTCAGCCAGCAGCTCCCGCAGCATCCGTCTGCCACGGTGCAGGCGGCTCATCACGGTGCCGATGGGGGTCTTCATGATGTCGGCGATCTCCTGGTACGCGAATCCCTCCACGTCGGCCAGGTAGACGGCCAGTCGGAAGTCCTCGGGGACCTCCTGCAGCGCATCCTTGACGACGGATGCCGGCATCCGATCGATCGCCTCCGCCTCGGCGGAACGGCCGTGCGACGCCGTCGTGGACTCGGCACCGCCCATCTGCCAGTCCTCGAGCTCGTCGATCGTGCCCTGGAAGGGCTCCCGCTGCTTCTTGCGATAGATGTTGATGTACGTATTGGTGAGGATGCGGTAGAGCCACGCCTTCAGGTTGGTGCCCTGCGTGAAGGACGCCCAGGACGCGAAGGCCTTGACGAAGGTCTCCTGAACGAGATCCGCCGCATCGGCGGGGTTCCTCGTCATGCGCATGGCCGCCGCATAGAGCTGATCCATGAAGGGGATCGCCTGGTCCTCGAACTCACGTCGAGCATCACCGCGCGCGGTGTCTGCGTGTGTCGTCTCATCCATCACGGGCCAGTCTAGGCCGAGGAGCTCCTCGAACCCGGTCTCCAGCGTCGCGACCACAGGCTCTCCCTTCTTTCGGCGCTTTCGAGGGCATTCACTAAGGTGGAACCGATGAGCGACATTCGGTATTCCCCCTCCCCTGCCCGGGGCGCCTATGCCGCGCCCGAAGCGAGCGGCGCCCTGAGCGCGACGGTGACCATCCCCGGGTCGAAGTCGCTCACGAACCGCGAACTCATGATCGCCGCGATCGCCGACGGCCCCGGTCGCCTCGTCGCGCCGCTGCACTCCGACGACTCCGCCCGCATGGTCGATGCCCTGCGCGCGCTCGGCGTCGGCATCGAGGAGGTCGAGGGAACGGGTGAGTTCGGCCCCGATCTGCTCGTCACCCCTGCCCGTTTGCAGGGAGGCGCGACCATCGACTGCGGCCAGGCGGGCACCGTCATGCGCTTCATCGCTCCCCTCGCCGGACTCGCCGCCGAGGACGTGCACATCACCGCGCACGAGAACGCCCTGCACCGCCCGATGGGCGCCATGATCACCGCGCTGCGCGACCTCGGAGTCGACATCGACGACGAGGGCACCTGGTCCCTGCCCTTCACGGTCCGCGGTCGCGGCCGTATCCGCGGCGGCCGCGTCGAGATCGATGCCTCGACCTCGAGCCAGTTCGTCTCGGGTCTGCTGCTGGCCGCTCCGAAGTTCGATGTGGGCCTGCACCTCGTGCACACCGGGGAGCGCCTCCCGAGCCTCCCCCACATCGACATGACGATCGAATCGCTCAGCCGCCGCGGCATCCGCATCGAGCGTCCCGCGACCGGCGAATGGCTCGTCGAGGCAGGGGTTCCGCGCGCGAAGGAGATCGCGATCGAACCCGATCTCTCCAACGCCGCCCCGTTCCTGGCCGCGGCGCTGGTGACCGGTGGCGAGGTCTCGGTGACCGGATGGCCATTGCACTCGACCCAGCCCGGCGCGCTGCTGCCGGAGATCCTTCAGGCCATGGGTGCGCACGTCAGCCGCCACAGCGGCATCATGACGGTGCGGGCGGGCGAGAGCATCCGAGGACTGGACATCGACCTCTCTGCGGCGAGCGAGCTCTCCCCGACGATCGTCGGGCTCGCCGCCTTCGCCGACGCCCCCACGACCATCCGCGGCATCGGTCACATCCGCCTGCATGAGACCGACCGCATCGCCGCGCTCATCGCGAACCTCACCGCCCTCGGCGGCGAGGTCGAAGAGCTGCCCGACGGCGTGCGCATCATCCCCCGTCCTCTGCACGGGGGCGCCTGGCACGCCTACCATGATCACCGCATGGCCACCACCGGCGCGCTGATCGGCCTGCGCACGGCCGGCGTCGTGATCGACGACATCGGCACGACGGCCAAGACGCTGCCCGAATTCGTGCTCCTCTGGGAGCGGATGCTGGGAGGCACCACCGCGTGAGCTGGCTCGATCCGAACGGCGACCTCGAGGACGACTTCGAGGATTTCGACGAGAGCAGCATCCGTTCGCGCCCCAATCCCAAGGCGAATCGTCCGCGCACGAAGCGCCGTCCCGCGCATGGTGACGCCCTCATCGGCCGCGTGCTCGGGGTCGACCGCGGCCGCTATTCGGTCATGCTGGATGAGGGCACGGCAGATGAGCGCACGATCACGACCACGCGCGCACGAGAGCTCCGCCGCACCCCGATCGTGACCGGCGATCGGGCCCGCGTCGTCGGCGACACCTCGGGCACCGAGGGCACGCTCGCGCGCATCGTCGGCATCGTCGAGCGCACCTCGCTGCTGCGCCGCAGCGCCGATGACACCGACCTCGTGGAGCGGGTGATCGTCGCCAACGCCGATCAGATGCTCATCGTCGTGGCATCCGCCGATCCCGAGCCGCGCCCGCGGCTGGTCGACCGCTATCTCGTCGCCGCCCTGGATGCCGGGATCCGCCCTCTCCTCGTGGTCACCAAGACCGACCTCGCCGATCCCGCACCCTTCCTCGCCCATTTCGAGGGTCTCGATCTGCGGGTCTTCACCAGTGCGCAGGAGGAGATGCCCGTCGACGAGATCGGAGCGGCGCTGATCGGCCACTCGACCGTCTTCGTCGGGCACTCCGGTGTCGGCAAGTCCACCCTGGTCAACGCGCTCGTGCCGACAGCCGGACGCGCGACCGGTCACGTGAACCAGGTGACGGGGCGCGGACGCCACACCTCCTCATCGACCGTGTCGTTGCGCTACGAAGACTCTGACGGCGCGACCGGCTGGGTCATCGACACCCCCGGCGTCCGCTCGTTCGGGCTCGGGCATGTGGACCCCTCGAACATCCTCGCCTCGTTCACCGAGCTCGCCGAGATCGCCGAGCGCTGCCCCCGCGGATGCACGCACCTCGTCGATGCGAGCGACTGCGCGCTCGTCGAAGCCGCCGCGGACGGCGAGCTCAACCCGGCCGAGCTCGCGCGGCTCGACTCCCTGCAGCGGCTGCTGCAGACCTTCGCCGACAAGGCCGAGCAGAGCCAGGGGTCGTCTTCGGGTCGTTGACGCCCGTGGGTCGATAGGCTGAAGGGGTGACGAATCTGCGCCTCGAACCCGGTACCGCCGCCCCCGACTTCACCCTGCTCAACGAGAACGGCTCGGCCGTGTCGCTCGCCGACCTGCGGGGCACGAAGACCATCCTCTACTTCTACCCCGCCGCCATGACGCCGGGGTGCACGACCCAGGCCTGCGACTTCCGCGACAGCATCGCCTCACTCGAGGGTGCGGGCTACCGCGTCATCGGCGTCTCCCGCGATGAGCCTGCGAAACTCGCGAAGTTCCGTGAGCGCGATGGCCTCACGTTCACCCTGCTCAGCGATCCCGATCACGCCGTTCACACCGCCTACGGCGTGTGGGGCGAGAAGATGAACTACGGCAAGGTCGTCAAGGGCGTCATCCGCTCGACGTTCGTCCTCGACGAGCAGGGCGTCATCACGCACGCCCAGTACAACGTCAAGGCGACGGGGCACGTGGCCCGTCTGCGCAAGACGCTCGGCCTCGACGCGTGATCTACTCGCCGGCCGAATCCTGAGCGGAGTCGGCCGGCGACTCCTTCTCGGGGCGCCCTTCTCTGCTCGTCGTCGCCATGAGCAGGACGAAACCGACGATGCCCGGGATGCCCGCGCCGAGAACGGCAATCCACGGCACCGGCTCCACGCCGAGTGACGCCAGAGCGAATGCGATCACGAGGACCTGCAGCATGACGCCGCCGGAACGTGCCCATGTGCGGCCGGAGCGCGTCCCCCATGCGAAGGCGAACAGTGCCCCGGCGCCGATGAGCGTGAGCACGATCAGAGCGATCGCCGTCGTCGGGACCGCTGCCCGGCCCGCCCCGAGCCCGAAGAGCTCAATGATCGCCAGAGTCGCCAGAACCGCGCCTTCCAGCGCGAGAACGGCAGCGGCAGATGCGGCGAGAGCGGGTGAACGCACGGAGTCTCCTGGGAAATCAGATTTGTCAGCAAAAAATCCTTGATTTCGTACCGACCCTGTTACACAATGTTAACAGTCATGTGCTCCCACAGCGGCGTGGGGCGAGCAATCGCTCGCACTACATTTCAGCGACGGCGTCCCGAAAGCGTCGTCCTCTACGAGCCTTCACAAAAACGATCGCTCACCGATAATCCACACCGAGGAGCCCCACCATGGACTGGCGCGACAAAGCTGCCTGTTTGACCGTCGACCCCGAGCTGTTCTTCCCCGTCGGGAACACCGGCCCCGCCGTCGATCAGATCGAGAAGGCCAAGACGGTCTGCGCCACGTGCACGGTCACCGAGATCTGCCTGCAGTACGCCCTCGAGACCAGCCAGGACTCCGGCGTCTGGGGCGGCCTCTCCGAGGACGAGCGCCGCGCGCTCAAGCGCCGCGCCGCACGCGCCCGCCGCGCGAGCTGACCACAAGCGTCGTCAATACGAAAGGGCCCCTCATCGAGGGGCCCTTTCGTATTGGACGCTATTTTCGCAGCCAGCGCGTGGGGATGTCGATGGCGACCTCGGTCCCCTCCCCGTCGCTGCCGCGCCAGTCGATCGTCCCGCCGAGCTCGCCCTGGATCAGCGTTCTAATGATCTGCGTGCCGAGGCCCTGTCCGACGCGCCCCTCGGGCAGCCCGTGGCCGGTGTCCCGGACCGAGACGTGCAGATTCTCGTCGGTGCGCACGGCGTCGATCGTGACAGTCCCCTCGGTGCCGGCCAGGCCGTGCTCGACGGCGTTGGTCACGACCTCGGTCAGCGCCAGCGCCAGCGGCGTCGCATATTCGCTCGGCAGCACGCCGAAGTGGCCGGTCGACTGGGTGCGCGCCCGTGTGTTCGGCGCAGATGCGACCTCGGCGACGAGCTTGAGCACGCGCTGGAAGACCTCGTCGAAGTCGACCTTCTGCGTCAGCCCCTGCGCGAGGGTGTCGTGCACGACGGCGATCGCGTCGACGCGCCGCATGGCCTGGGTGAGGGCGTCGCGGGCCTCGTCGGAGTGCGTTCGCCGAGCCTGGATCCGCAGGAGCGAAGCGACCGTCTGCAGGTTGTTCTTGACACGATGGTGGATCTCACGAATCGTCGCATCCTTCGTGATCAGCTCCTGCTCCTGGTGGCGCAGCTCGCTGACGTCGCGGCACAGGATGATCGCGCCGATGCGCGTTCCATGATCCTTCAGGGGGATCGCGCGCAGGGAGACCGTGACGCCGCGCGCCTCGATGTCGGTGCGCCACGGGGCGCGGCCGGTGACCACGACCGGGAGGGATTCGTCGACCTCGCGCCCGGGTGGCACGATGCGCGTCGTCACCTCGGCGAGGGACTCCCCCTCGAGCTCGTCGTCGAAGCCCATGCGGTTGAACGCCGACAGCGCGTTCGGGCTCGCGAAGGTGCTGATGCCATCGACGTCGATGCGGATGAGCCCGTCCGAGGCGCGCGGAGCTCCGCGGCGGGGAGACGTGGGCGCCGTGAGGTCGGGGAACTCCCCTGTCGCGATCATGCGGAACAGGTCGTTCGCGCACTCCTCGAAGGTGATCTGCTGTCGAGACGGCGTCCGCGCCTCGCCGAGATTCGTGTGCCGGGTGATGACGCCGATGACCGGGGGCTTCTCCCCCGCCCGCGCGCGCTCGCGCACGATCGGCACCGCGCGCACGCGCGTCGGCGTCTCCTCGAACCAGTCCGGAGAGGAGGAATCGACGATCTCGGCGGACGTGAAGGCGCCCTGGACCTGCGTGCGCCACTGCGGACGCACGCGCTCCCCGACGATGTCGCGGTAGAACAGGGTGGCGGCGCCGCTGGGGCGGGTATGGGCGACGGCCACGAAGGTCCCGTCTTCTGCGGCGACCCAGATGACGATGTCGGCCGAAGCGAGGTCGGCGAGCAGCTGTCCGTCGCCGGAGAGACGGTGGAGCCATTCGACATCGTTGTCGTTCAGGAGACCCTGGGCATGGACGAGATCACTGAGCGTTGACACGCCTCCAGCCTAGAACCCCCAGGCCATCGGTTGCGCATCGCCGCGTGAACTCATCCGCGGAGAGGCCGCTCGTCTCAGAGCACCGCGAACGACGTGGCGCGCCACCGTCGGTCGAGTCCCTCGAGGCGGATGGCCACGGCACGCGTGCGCCCGGGGCCCGCGACCACCACCACCGCTTCGACGACGCCGTCGACCGGCGAGGTCTCCCGGATCGAAAGGATCTCGAAGACGGGGCGGGCGGGGGTGGTTCCGCGTGCGCTGCGGGCGCGCGCGGACAGATTCGCCCGGGCTCCCAGCTTGCGGTAGGCGTCTTCGCTGAACCAGCGTGCGAGCTGATCGAGCTCACGCACTCCGGCGAAGACTTCGAGAACACCCTGGGTGAGGCTCCGCAGCAGCTGTGTCGGCTGCGGGAGCTCCTGCGCAGATGTCGGCTGCGGCGCGAAATACTCGTGAAGCATCATCGATATCACTCTCAAATGGGGGGGAGATGCCTGTCAGTAGAGCACGCAGCATCCGCACCCCGAGCAGTGCGAGAGGAAGATGTGGATAACTCGTAGTGGGTCCACATCGTCCCCTACGCTCGGTCGGGTGCATTGGGATCGCATGTTCGAAGACCTCGAGGGTCAGCTCGCCGCCGAGTGGGAGGCTGAGCGCGCTGTTCTGGATGCCGAATCCGAGCGCCTGCGGATCTCGAAGCTCTCGCTGCGCGCCAGATTGCGCGCTCTCGCGCAGGCCGAGGCATCCGTGGGCATCCGCCTGCGCGGCGGACTCCGGCGCACCGTACGCATCACGATGATGGGTGCGGACTGGTTCGCGGTGCGCGAGACGACCGATCGTCAGGTGATGATCGTCCCGCTGAGCGCCCTCACGACCGTGGCGACGGACCACGGAGCGCTGCTCGGCTCTCTCGCGGAAGACACTGCGTCCGTCGAAGACGTGCGGGGTCGCATGAGCTTCGGATTCCTCCTGCGCGACCTGGCCCGACGCCGGGTTCCGGTGCACCTGACTCTCATCGACGGCGACCTGGTCCACGGCACGATCGACCGCGCGGGAGAGGACCATCTCGACATCGCCGTGCACGACGCCGGCCAGGCTCGACGCGCGAGCGCGGTGTCGGCGTTCCACATGGTGCCGTTCGAGGCGGTGGTGCTTCTGCGCGCCGATGCGCGGATCACCTGAGCGATCGCTCGTTCGCTGAGGATCCTCAGCCGCGCTGCGTTCCCCAGACCTCGGGGAAGCTCGCCTCATCCGCCTGACGCCACAGCGCCATGCGCCGGGCCTGCTCCGTCTGCTCCGCGAGGTAGTCGGAGATGCTCTGCTCCTCGATGCGCCAGCGCGGCGGCGAGCCGACCTGGGCACCGCGCAGGTTTCCGGACATGATCAGGTCTATGACCTCGTCCACACCGATGCTCAGCAGCTCGGCCACCTGCGCAGGAGCGAGGAAGCGCGGGGTTGCGGACGGATCGAGCATGAATCCATTGTGACGCGCACTGCTCTCAGCACCCAACCCGCCACATCACTTGTGGATAACTTCGGAGCCAAGAGCGGCGATTCTGTGACCATGTCTGCATGAGCACCCACCCGCGCGCGCACCGCGCTTTCTGGGGCGATATCCGATTCCTGATCGGCCTCGCCCTGGTGATCCTCTCCATCCTCGGCGTCTGGCTGATCGTCTCCTCCGCCCGCCAGACCGCACCCGTCCTGCAGGCCAATCGGACGATCGCCGCGGGCGAGCCCCTCCTCTCCGAGGACTTCTCCGTGGTGGAGGTGGCGCTGGGGACCCTCATCGAGGACTACCTCGCGCCACACGACCTCAGCGCCGGTACGATCGCGGCGCGCACCGTCATCGCCAAAGAACTCGTCCCGCTCTCAGCCGTCGCCGATGCGACGAGCCTGCGCACGACGAACATCGTCGTCGAGAGCAGCGTTCGCCTGCCGGTGGGCGTCGACGTCGGCACGCACCTGGAGCTCTGGCACTCCCCCGCCGCCGAGAGGGGCGAGAGCCTGGAAGCGCCGCGCATCCTCGCCGCCGATGTCATCGTCGCCTCGATCCCCGAAGAGGACGGCATGCTCGCCCAGCGCAGCACCGCCGTCGAGCTCGTGATCGAGCGTGCGGATGTGGCCGCGGTGCTCGCCGCGATCGACAGCGGCGCGTCCCTCTCCGTCGTGCCGCTGGGCGCGGGCTCGTGACCTCCGTTCTGATCGCCCTGCCCGAGCCGCGGGGCTCTCGCCTGCGCGATGAGCTCGAGCGAGACGGGATCGATGTCCTCGGAGTGATCCCGTCCGACGGCCGAGTGCCTTCCCGCCTCGATGACGTCGAGGCGCTGATCGTCCCGGCGACCCGGACAGCGCTCACCCCGGAACTGGTGGCCGCCTGCGACCGCGCCGGAGTGCGCATCGTCACACTGGGAGCCGGCGAGTCGCGGCTGCTGAGCCGATACGGGCTCCCCGAGGCGCTCGCCGACGACGCCGACTCGTGGCAGATCGCCGCGGCCATCGCCGATGACGCCCCTCCGACCGCCGCGGCCGCGCCGCCCGCTCGCCGCCGCGTGATCGCCGTATGGGGTCCGCACGGCGCCCCGGGTCGCTCAACCGTCGCGATCCAGCTCGCCGTCGAGCTCGCGCGCAGCGGACGAAGCTGCGCGCTGATCGACGCCGATACCGTCGCACCCTCCCTCGCGCTCCTGCTGGGTCTCGGCGATGAAGCGCCGGGGATAGCCGCCGCCTGCCGCCGCGCCGAGCTCGGCGGACTCGACCCCGCGGAGCTCTCCCGAATCGCGACGCGCGTCGAGACGAGCGGCGGCGCGATCGATGTCCTCGGCGGGCTGAACCGCCCCTCCCGGTGGCCAGAGCTATCGGCGCACAGACTCGCCCCCGCACTGGCGGTGTGCCGGGACTGGGTCGAGGAGACGATCGTCGACGTCGCCGCATCCTTCGACGCGGACGAGGAGATCTTCGAAGACCTCGCCGGTCCGCGCCGGAATGCGGCGACCGCGACGGCGCTGCGCGCCGCGGACGTCATCGTTGCGGTGACCGCGGCCGACCCGCTCTCGATCTCGCGCTTCCTGCGCGACCATGCCGAGCTGCGGGCCCTCATCGGGCCGACCGCTCGGATCGAGGTGGTCGCCAATCACGTGCGCCCGGGCCCGCTGGGCATCGATGCGCGAGGGCAGATCCGACGGGCCCTCGAGCGCTTCGCGGGCATCACCGATGTGACCTTCCTCCCGTTCGATCAGCGCGCGGCCGATGCGTCGCTGCTGCATGCGCGACCGATGGCCGATGTCACACCGCGATCGCCGCTCGTCTCCGCCGTGCGCCGGCTCGCCGAACGGCTCGAGCCGGCACCGACGGCGCGCCGCATCGCTACTGCCGGTAGCTCGAGAGGAAGTTCCCGAGGCGCTCGATGGCCTCGGAGAGCACGCGCGGCTCGGGGAGGGTCACGACGCGGAAGTGATCCGGTGTCGGCCAGTTGAACCCGGTGCCCTGCACCAGGAGGATCCGCTCCGAGACGAGCAGATCGTAGACGAAGCGCTCGTCGTCGTGGATCTCGTGCACCTCGGGGTCGAGACGGGGGAAGGCGTAGAGCGCACCCTGGGGCTTGACGCATGAGACCCCCGGGATCGAGTCCAGTCCATTCCAGGCGATGTCGCGCTGCTCGTGCAGGCGGCCCGTCGGCGCGATGAGCCCGTTGATCGACTGCACGCCGCCGAGAGCCGCCTGAACCGCGTGCTGGGCGGGGACATTCGGGCACAGGCGGGTCGAGGCCAAGAGCGTGAGCCCCTCGAGGAAGCCCTTGGCATGGCGCTGCGGCCCGGTGACGACCACCCAGCCCGAGCGGAACCCGGCGACCCGGTAGGTCTTCGACAGCCCGTTGAACGTAAGGCACAGCAGATCGGGTGCGAGCGTCGCGGTCGGGATGTGCACGGCGTCGTCGAACAGGATGCGGTCGTAGATCTCATCGGAGAGGATCAGCAGCTGATTCTCCCGGGCGATCTGCACGAGCCCCGTCAGCACCTCGCGCGAGTAGACCGCGCCGGTGGGGTTGTTGGGGTTGATGATCACGATCGCCTTGGTCTGCGGAGTGATCTTGGAGCGGATGTCTTCCAGATCCGGCGCCCACTCGTTCTCCTCATCGCACAGGTAGTGCACGGGCGTACCGCCGGCAAGGCTCGTCATCGCGGTCCACAACGGATAATCCGGCGCCGGGATCAGCACCTCGTCGCCCTCGTCGAGAAGGGCTTGCATGGTCATCGTGATGAGTTCGGAGACGCCGTTGCCGAGATAGACGTCATCGGGCCCGAAGTGCGGGAAGCCGTCGATCTGCTCGTAGCGGCTGACGACGGCGCGACGGGCAGAGATGATGCCCTTGCTGTCGCTGTAGCCGTGGGCCGTCGGCAGAGCCGCCAGCATGTCGTGCACGATCTGGTGCGGAGCCTCGAAACCGAAGATCGCCGGGTTGCCGGTGTTCAGCTTGAGGACGGTGTGCCCGTCGGACTCGAGCCGGGCGGCCTCGACCAGCGCCTTGCCGCGAATCTCGTAAAGGACGTTCTTGAGCTTCGACGACTGGTCGAACTGGCGCATTCGGGTCATTGAGAAAGCCTACCGGCAAACGCCGGCAGGCTTTCTCAATGCACGTGCTCGCGCTCGCTTACTTCTTCTTCTTGCCCGCCGCGCGGCGCTGCTCACGGTTCTGCGGCCCTCCGGCGGCATCCGCAGCCGGACCGAAGGATCCCGCTGCCTGCTGGTCGGCCGACTGCCGGACCTGGCCGCGGTCGTTGCGGACCTCGACCTCACCGGCGTCGTTGGGCGCGGAGTACTCCAGGCGCTGTTCGCCGCCATCCGTCACGAGACCCTTGGCCTCGACCTCGGTGGTATCGGAGTCCCCGGTCTTGCGCACCTCGACCTCGAGGTTGTAGAGGTATCCGACGGACTCCTCCTTGATCTGGCCCATCATCGACTGGAACATCGCGTATCCCTCCCGCTGATACTCGATCAGCGGGTCGCGCTGCGCCATGGCTCGCAGGCCGATGCCGTCCTTGAGGTAGTCCATCTCGTAGAGGTGGTCGCGCCAGCGGCGGTCGAGAACCTGCAGGACGACGCGGCGCTCGAGCTCGCGAGTGGCGGCCTCGCCGAGCGTCTGCTCACGCTTCTCGTAGGCGATCCTGGCATCGGAGAGCAGTTCCCGCGTCAGGCCGTCCGCGGAGATCCCGCCCTTGCGCCCACCGGCTTCCGCAACGACCTCGTCGATCGTCACGCCGACCGGGTAGAGCGTCTTCAGCTCGGTCCACAGCGCGTCGAAGTCCCAGCTCTCGTTGTGCCCCTGGGCGGTGCGATCGGCGACCACGGCGGTGATCGCATCCTCGATGAAGTGCTGCACACGGTCGGCGATGTCGTCTCCGTGGAGGATCTGACGACGATCGGTGTAGATCGCCTCGCGCTGACGGTTGAGGACGTCGTCGTACTTCAGGACGTTCTTGCGCATCTCCGCGTTGCGGGACTCGACCTGCGACTGCGCGCTGCGGATGGCGCGCGAGACGAGACCCGATTCGATCGGCACATCGTCGGGGAAGTTCGTGCGCGCGAGGATCGCCTCGGCCGCCCCCGACTGGAACAGACGCATGAGGTCGTCCGTCAGGCTCAGGTAGAAGCGGCTCTCGCCGGGGTCGCCCTGACGCCCCGAGCGTCCGCGCAGCTGATTGTCGATGCGACGCGACTCGTGTCGTTCGGTACCCAGCACATACAGACCGCCCGCCTCGGCGACCTTCGCGCTCTCCTCCGCCACGAGGGCCTTCATGGCCTCGTAGGTCTCATCCCACGCGGCTTCGTACTCCTCCGGCGTCTCGGCCGGGTCGAGACCCTTCGACTTCAGCTCCTGCACGGCGAGGAACTCGGCGTTTCCGCCGAGCATGATGTCGGTGCCGCGGCCGGCCATGTTGGTCGCGACGGTAACGGCGCCCAGGCGTCCGGCGCGCGCGACGATCTCCGCCTCACGAGCGTGGTTCTTCGCGTTGAGGACCTCGTGCTTGATGCCCTTCTTGGCGAGCAGGCGCGAGAGGTACTCGCTCTTCTCGACGCTGACGGTTCCGACGAGCACCGGCTGCCCCTCGGCGTGACGCTCGGCGATGTCCTCGACGACCTGCGCGAACTTCGCCGTCTCGTTCTTGTAGACGAGATCGGCCTGGTCTTTGCGGATCATGGGGCGGTTGGTCGGAATGGGCACGACGCCGAGCTTGTAGGTCGACATGAACTCGGCGGCCTCGGTCTCGGCCGTTCCGGTCATGCCGGCGAGCTTGTCGTACAGGCGGAAGTAGTTCTGCAGCGTGACGGTCGCCAGCGTCTGGTTCTCGGCCTTGACCGGAACGCCCTCCTTGGCCTCGATCGCCTGGTGGATGCCCTCGTTGTAGCGGCGTCCGACGAGGATGCGGCCGGTGTGCTCATCGACGATCATGACCTCGTCGTTCATCACGACGTAGTCGGTGTTCTTCTTGAAGAGCGCGAGCGCCTTGATCGAGTTGTTCAAGAACGAGATCAACGGCGTGTTCGCCGACTCGTACAGGTTGTCGATGCCGAGGTAGTCCTCGACCTTCTCGATGCCGGGCTCGAGCACGCCGATCGTGCGCTTCTTCTCGTCGACCTCGTAGTCGACGCCCGCCTCGAGCGTGCGGGCGATCTTCGCGAACTCGGCGAACCAGCGGTTCGCCTCGCCCGAGGACGGGCCCGAGATGATGAGCGGGGTGCGGGCCTCGTCGATGAGGATGGAGTCGACCTCGTCGACCACCGCGAAGAAGTGATCGCGCTGGACGAGATCCTCCTTGCGCCAGGCCATGTTGTCGCGCAGGTAGTCGAAGCCGAACTCGTTGTTCGTGCCGTAGGTGATGTCGGCGGCGTACTGCTCGCGGCGGACCGCGGGCGTCTGACCCGACACGATGATTCCCGTGGTCATGCCGAGCGTGCGGTAGACGCGCCCCATGAGCTCGGCCTGGTAGGACGAGAGGAAGTCGTTGACCGTGATGACGTGCACGCCGCGTCCCGCGATCGCATTGAGGTATGCGGGGAAGGTGGCGACGAGGGTCTTGCCCTCACCGGTCTTCATCTCGGCGATGTTGCCGAAGTGCAGCGCGGCGCCGCCCATGAGCTGGACGTCGTAGGCGCGCATGCCGAGGGTGCGCTTGGCGGCCTCGCGGACGGCTGCGAAGGCCTCGGGCATGAGCTTGTCGAGGGTCTCCCCCTCGTCGTAGCGCTCGCGCAGCTGCGCGGTCTCGTTCGCGAGCTCGTCATCGGTGAGCTTCTCGAAGTCCTCCTCGAGAGCGTTCACGGCCTTGACGACCTGGTTCAGGCGCCGAAGGATGCGGCCTTCGCCTGCGCGAAGCAGCTTCTCAAGAGGATTCGCCACTTAAGTCATCTCCCTGTTGTGGGTCAGATCCCAGCCACCCAGATCGGGCTTCGGTGCCGGGCATACTCGCCCATGTTACCGGCCCGTGACATCCTGATCGACTGCGCAGGGGCACCAAAAGACATTTCGTCGTATCTATATACTCAGCAAAGTCTTGACGATTCGATGAACGGAGGCCGCATGTCGGTGCGTCAGAGTCTGCTCGCGATCCTCGATCAGGGACCGTGCTACGGCTACCAGTTGCGCAGCGAGTTCGACCGGAGAACCGGCTCCACGTGGCCGGTGAACGTCGGACAGATCTACAACACGTTGGAAAGACTCGAGCGCGATGGCCTCGTCGAGCGCGGTTCCACCGATTCCCAGGGGCACGTGTACTGGCAGATCACGGATGCCGGGACCGCCGAGGTCGTGCGCTGGTTCTCGACCGCGGTACCGCGCGGATCGGGGACGAGGGATGAGCTCGCGATGAAGGTCGCCGTCGCCGCGACACTCCCCGGAGTCGATGCCCTCGACCTTCTCCGCGCACAGCGGGAGGAGTCGACCCGGCGCCTGCTCGCTCTGCAGAGCGCCGGTCGTCGGGGCGATGAGGACCCCGAGGCCCTCGCCCGCTCCCTCGTCAACGACTCCATGCGGTTCGCCGTACAGGCCGAGTTGCAGTGGCTCGATCATGTCGAGCACGCCCTCAGCAGCGAGCCCCGCCAGACGATGGATCTTCACCTGGCGACCGAACGGCCCAAGCGCGGCCGCCCCGCCCTCGCAACGGGAAAGTAGGATCGAGGAATGGCTGGTTTCTGGGGTAAGCGCAAACGCGAACAAGAAGCTGCTCGGGCAGCGCAGGACGCGGATCTCGCCAGAAGGGCCGAGCAGGCCCTCGTCTCCGCTGATGAACGGATCCGCACCGCCGGAGACGAGCTCGCCTTCGCCGAGGCCGAACTCGGAGCATCCTTCACCGCCGATCTGCGAGCCGCGCTCGATTCGGTCACGACGCACCTGCGCGAGGCCTTCCAACTGCATCAGCTGAACCATGACGAGATCCCCGACACCGCGGAGGAGCTGCGCACCCGCAACGCCCGCATCGCGCAGCTCTGCGATTGGGCCGAGGATCTGCTCGATGAGAAGACCGGCGCGCTCGCCGAGGCCGTGGCACGCGTGCGCCGAGCCCCCGAAGCGCGCGCTCAGGTGAGGGCATCCGCCGAAATGCTCTCCGCGCGCGTCCCGCAAGCCTCCGCCATCATCGAGCGCCTCTCCTCCCGGTACGCGGAGTCGGCCGTGCACCAGATCAGCAGCAGCGCGAGCGAGGCGGAGCAGCTGATCGCCTTCGCCCTGCACGGCGCGGATGTCGCCGAGCGTCGCCGGTCCGCCCGCCAGCACGAGGAGGCCGACCTCGCGCTGCAGACCGCGACCGAAGCCGTCCGGCGCGCCGAGGCGATCCTCGTCGCCGTCGAGGACTTCGAGATCGAGGCGCTGCGCGCCGAGTCGACACTCGCCCAGGTCGTCGCCGATTCCCGCGCCGATCTCGTCGCAGCGCGCAACGCTCCGCGAACGCCCGCGGTCACGACCGCGGCCGGCGCACTCCAGCAAACGCTGAGTTCGCTCGCCCCGGCGGGCACCGCCAACGACCCCTTCGCCGAGCTCAGCCGCCTGCGTGCGGCGAACACCGATCTCGATGAGGCGATCGCCCACGCGCACTACCGCGCCCAGAATCCGCTTCCCTCGGTTGCGCAGGTGCAGCACGCGCTGGATGACGCCGATCGTCAGCTGGGCGTCGCCCGAGGCCTGATCGCCGGCCATCGCGGCTGGATCGGAGCCGATGCGCGCACCCGCCTCGCCGAGGCCGAGCGTCTGCGCATCGACATCCCCGCCATGATCGAGCCGGAGCAGAGCCGTGAGGAGGCGCTGGCCGCTTCCCGCCGCGTCGCTCAGCTCGCCGCCGAGGCTCTGCAACTCGCCCAGCGCGACATCGACTCGGCCCGCCCGCAGGATCAGGGCTGGGGCGGCGGCGGCTGGGGCGGCGGGCGACGCGGCGGCGGCGGAGACATCGCCAGCGGTATCCTCGGCGGCCTCGTCATCGGCAGCATCCTCGACGGCATCTTCGACTGACCCGGGGTTCCCATCACGGCAGAACGCCCGCTCCGTCCGGAGCGGGCGTTCTATCATATCGGATCAGGATGCGAGCACTGCTGCGGCGGCGGTCTCCGCCGTGAGCGCGATCACGCCGTAGTCCCAGCCCTTACGGCGGTAGACGACGCTCGGCCGGTCGCTTCGGGCATCGATGAACAGGAAGAAGTCGTGTCCGACGAGCTCCATGCGATCGACGGCCTCTTCGACCGTCATCCACTCGGCGTCGAATTCCTTCGTCCGGATGACGACGGGCGAGTAGACCTCTTCCTCTTCCTCCGCCTGGACAGGGACGGCACCGGTGGCCACGGCCTCGAGCACGTCGACCGAGGCGGGCTGCACGTCGATGCCGGCCAGCGAGCCGCTGCCCTTGTCGAGGTGGGCACCGCGGGGGTGCTGGCGACCGTCGATCCGCTTCTCCTTCGCTCGGCGAAGTTGCCCCGCCAGCTTGTCGATCGCGAGATCCAGCGCCACGAACTTGTCGCCGTCCACGGCCTCGGCTCGGATGACCGGGCCTTTGCCGACCAGCGTGATCTCAACCGTCTCGTCGGGAACCCGGCCGCCGCGGTAGGCACGGTGCGTGACCTTCACGTCGATGCGCTGCGCCTTGGGCGCCAGCTGCTGGACGCGGGCGATCTTCTCTTCGACAACGGTTCGGAAGCGATCGGTGATCCCCACTCCGACGCCAACGATGCTCGTTTCCATTGCTGCCTCCTTGTCCCGGTCCTCCCGGCCAAGGGCGGACCGTGGTCGCCTTGTGCACCCCACCGTAGTCCTCGTTCGCCACGATGTCACCCGTCATTCACCAGGTATTTTCCGCGTCATCCCGATGGCGCGGCGTCGCGGCCAGAACGAGTGCACCGCGCACGCGAAAACCCGCGTATTCCAGGGCTCTGGCGGCCTCATCGAGCGTCGCGCCGGTCGTGATCACGTCGTCGACGACGACCACATCGCACTCCACCCGGGCGTGTCGCGCCACCATGCTGCGGGAGACGTTCCGCGCGCGTTCGGCGACGCCGAGCTCCCGCTGATCCGCGATGCGCCGCACGGAGCGCAATCGGCGATCGACCGGCAACGCCGCACGGCGCATGAGCAGCTCCGGCACACGATATCCCCGTTTCCGGAAGGCCGACCGCGATGTCGGCACCGGCACGAAGCCCTGTCCCGGCGGCAGTTCCCGCGCCGCCGCGGCGAGCGCGGAGCCGAGGGGACGGGCGAGAACCGTCTCGCCGTCCTCCTTGATGCGCCGGATACACCGGGCCGCGACGCCCTCGTAGGTCAGCGCGGCGACGACCGGCAAGCCAGTCGGAGTCGTGCGCTTCTGAGGCGCCTGAGTGAGTGCCCGACGGCACGGCGGGCACAGCAGTGTGCCGGGGATATCGCAGCCGGCGCAGCATCCGGACACGGCGAAAGCCGCGACCTCGTCGATCAGCCGGGCCCATCGCGGAGAATCGTCCATGGCTCGAGTGTCGCGGGGAGACGACGCCGGCCCGGTTCTATTCGCGCGATCTGTGGAAGATCACTCGCGGTGCAGAATCACTGCCCGGCGTGGGTTCCGAGGACTCTCACACCCACCAGGCCCATCTGCCAGGTGGTCCCCCGCTGCGCGAACAGCACGCCGTCGGCGGCGAGGATCCGCACCGCGGAGGTCTTCGCGCCGCCCGAGAGCATCACGGCATCGCTCGGTGCCCCGGCATAGGCGCCCGGACCGCCGATGTCCTGCGTCAGAACGCTGCGTCGGCCGTCCATCGAGGTCAGCACGCTCAGTCGGTCCTCCCCTACCCACGACACGGCGAGCACGTCGGTGACGTCATCGAGCTGGGCGATCAGCTGCACGGGGCCGAGGCCGATGGGCGTGTTGTCGGCCTCTCGCAGGATCGCCGAGGCCGCGGCCCAGCGCTGGCCCCCCACAGTCACAACCGCGACGAGACGCACCCCGTCGGAGGAGACCCGCAGGTGGGAGATCGACGAGGTCCCGGGGAACGCATTCGCGATCGGTGCTTCCGTGACGTCCGGGCGCCATGCGATGAGCGCGGCCGGTGACGAGGCCGGAACCGTCCATGTGTAGCCGTAGGGATCCATGGAGGGGGCGATGAGACCGGGACGGGCGTCGAGCTGGTCGACGCGGCCATCGGCGACCGTGTACACGCCCCGGGTATCGAGCTGGACAGCGGCTCGCGCTCCGTCATCCGAAACATCGACCGCGACGACCGAGGAGGCGAGCTCGACCACCGCGGCGGTGATGCCCTCATAGGGGGTGATCTCATCCCCCACGTAGCCGCCGAACGAGTCGTCCGTGAGCACGACGGGCCCCGTGTCTACCGCGGTGGGTGCCAGCGCAGTGCGGCCGGCTTCGAGATCGCGGCCGTTCACGAGCAGGCGCACCTCGAGCACACCCGCGCTGCGCAGCGTCGCCTCCAGTTGTGTGCGCATGCGGGCGAGCTCGGTGGATCCGAGCGTCTGCGCCGGCGCCGTCAGCTCGACCGTTGCGACCTTCTCCGCATTGATCGGGACCGCGTCGCGGGCCAGGGTGACATCGCTCGGATAGGCGCTGCGCACCGCCGGCTCCAGCCAGGCGCTGGGCGATCCCTCCAGCAGCTCCTGCGTCAGCGTCGTGGCGATCTGCGCGCGTCGGGGGAACCAGCGCACGTCGGGGATCAGGTGCGACCAGCTCTGGTCGAAGTACTGCAGAGCGTGGCGGCGATAGACCTGGGTGAAGGCGTCGGCGTCGAGGACGATGCCGTTCGCGGCGCTCGTGATGCGCCACTCGCCGTCCTCGTTGCGTGCCAGCTCGAAGACCGCGACGGCCGCGTCACCGGCGACCTCCGTGTAGACGCCGGAGGAATCGAGCGTGGCGATCTGATCGATCGTGACGCGCACCTGCCCTTCGACGGACTCGTCGTCGTCCTCCGGAAGGTCGTCCGCGAACTCCCGGGTGGCAGCGCTCGCATCGATCGTCACGTTGACGCTGGGCTTCCAGATGGCGGCGAACTCGGGGCTGAGGAACTTCCGCGCGATCTCCCAGCTGTTCGTGGGGGTCAGCGCCGCATCGAGGAATCCCTCGACCATCTCCTCCGCGCTGGCGCCGACCATCGGATCGGAGGCGATCTGGCTGATGTCGGGCAGCACATCGGCCTCGTCCAGCGCGAGTCCGGGGCGGACCTCACCGCGCACGGGCAGTCCCGAGCACGCGACGAGGATCACCGCGAATGTCGCGATCACAGTGGTGAGCATCCCTCGACGGGCGCGTGTCATGAGGTCCCCTCCTCGATCGTCGGGATCGTCTCGGTGAAGTAGACCTCGCGCAGCTCGGTCGCGGGGTCCGCGTCTGCGGGCCCCATGACGTCCGCCAGAGCGTCCTCGGGGTGCACTGGGACGGGGCCGTCCGCGGCGTGGGTGCCCGGAACCCGCGGCAGCGTCAGCACGAAGTTCGTACCGGCGCCGCGCTCCGACCAGACCTCGAGGGTGCCGCCGTGCAGTCGGGCATCGCCCAACGCGATCGAGAGGCCGAGCCCAGTGCCGCCGATCGTCCGCTGGCGCGACGGATCCGCCCGCCAGAACCGGTCGAATACCCGCTGGGCGTTGTCCGGATCCATTCCCAGACCGTAGTCGCGCACGCCGACGGCGACCGTGTACGGGTTGCTGTCGACCGTGACGACGATCGGAAGCCCCTCGCCGTGCTCGATCGCGTTGCCGACGAGGTTGCGCAGGACCCGGCGCACACGGCGCGGATCCATGTCGACGTGCGAATACCCGCCGGGGGCGACCAGGCGCAGCTCGGAGCCGCGGCTCTCCGCCAACGGCAGCATTTGTCCGATGATGTCCTCGGCGACTTCGGCCAGGCTCGTGGCCTCGAGCTCGAGCTGCACGGAGCCCGCATCGTACCGGCTGATCTCGAGCAGGTCGCTCAGCAGCGTCTCGAAGCGCTGGACCTGAGTGTGCAGCAGCTCGGCCGTGCGGTTGGTCGTCGCGTCGAAGGCGTGCCGCTGGTCGTTGAGCATGTCGGCGGCCAACCGGATCGTGGTCAGCGGCGTGCGCAGTTCGTGCGAGACGTCGGAGACGAAGCGCTGCTGCACCAGCGACAGTTCGCCGAGTTCCTTGATCTGCGCCTCGATGCTGTCGGCCATGGCGTTGAAGGAGGTCGCGAGCGTCGCGAGCTCGTCCTCTCCGTAGACGGGGAGGCGCACCTCGAGGTCACCCGCGGCGAGCCGGGCGCTGGTGCGCGCCGCTTCGATGATCGGGCGCGAGACCGAGCGCATCACGACCCAGGAGATCCCGGCGATGAGCGCGATGAGGATGAGGCCGGCCGCCCACAGGGTGCTCTGCACGAACTGGAGGGTTCGCTCGGAGTCGGCGAGGTCGTAGGCGATGTACACCTCGAACGCGCCGACCTCGGGCATGAACATCTGCTGGCCCACGACGATGCCCGGCGCGGTGGTCCCGTCGGACAGCGTCAGCGCGATCGATTGCCAGGACTGGCGCTCCGGGAACGAGACGACGCTCTCGCGCAGCCCGGCGCTGAGCAGGTCGACGTCGAGGTCCGTCGTGAAGGCGCGCACGCCGCTGCCCACGGGAAGCTCATCGATCGGGAAGACGGCGATGTGCGTGGAGGACGCCGCGCGTGGAATCGTGTCCTGCACATCGGCCCACAGCCCGCGTGCGGCCGAGGGGTCATCGGAGACCGCGGCCGAATCGAGGTTGCGCTGGGCCGCGGCGACGGCACTCAGGGAGTCGCTGAGGACCTCGTCCCGGTGTGACTCGAAGAGATTGTTCTGGATCACGAGCGACATGGTCAGGCTCGTGACGAAGATCGCGAACGAAGTGAGCACCACGGTGATCGAGATGATGCGGAAGCGCAACGAGCGGCGCCACAGGGTGGTGATGCTCGAGGACCACCCCCGCCAATCGCGCCACAGCGCGACAGTGGTCGTCGTCGCCGTCGTCGCGGTCAACGTCGGCCCCTCAGATGACGCTTCCGGCCCGGTACCCCACGCCGCGCACGGTCATGACGATCTTCGGAGCGTCCGGATCGAGCTCGACCTTCGCGCGCAGGCGCTGGACGTGCACGTTCACGAGGCGAGTATCGGCCTTGTAGTGGTAGCCCCATACCTGCTCGAGGAGCATCTCGCGGGAGAACACCTGCTGGGGTTTGGATGCGAGCGCCACGAGCAGCTGGAATTCCAGTGGCGTCAGGGCGATCGGCGTGGTCCCGCGGCGCACCTCATGCGCGTCGACGTCGACCACGAGGTCTCCGATGCGCAGCACCTCGCTGGTCGTCTCGGCGACGGGTCGCAGGCGGGTGCGTATGCGGGCGACGAGCTCCTTCGGGTTGAAGGGCTTGACCATGTAGTCGTCAGCGCCCACTTCGAGGCCGCGGACCACGTCGGCGGTGTCTCCGCGTGCGGTGAGCATGATGATCGGGATGCCGGACTCGGCGCGGATGCGCGTGCAGATCTCGATGCCGTCCATGCCCGGGAGCATGAGGTCGAGCAGGACGAGATCAGGGCGCTGTGCACGCCATTCGTCGACCGCCTGGGCGCCGTCGGCGCAGAACACCGGCTCGAACCCCTCGGTTCTCAGCACGATGCCGATCATCTCGGCGAGCGCGGTGTCGTCGTCGACCACGAGGATCCGTGAGGTCATCTGGTCCCAGCCTCATCTTTCTTGCCATGCGCCCCGACCCTCATCCGGGACGGCGCGATTCCCTTCAGCGTACTTCATGACAACGTTTCGATCACGGAAGCGGCTCGGCGTGATTTCCCGGCGGGCATCGGAGGATGTGACACGATGGATTCTGCAGCATCGGAGGGAGCGTCTTGAGCGCACAGAATATGAACACGCAGGGATGGACACCGGCTCCGAAGCCCGGTCTGATCCCCCTTCACCCTCTGACCTTCGGGGCCCTGATCGGAAAGCCCTTCGCCGCTCTCCGGCACAACCCCAAGGTGCTGTTCGGCTTCGCGATCGTGCTGCAGCTCGTCATCGCGGTGATCACGCTCGTCGTCGTGGGCGGTGTCGCGATCGCCACCTTCCTGCGGTTGGAGTCCCTGTCGCCGTCCGACCCGGACTTCCTGCCGGTCATGTGGGGAACGATCGCGATCAACGGGATCGTCGTTCTGGCGATGAGCTTCGTCGGCCTCGGGTTCACGGCCGTCATGCAGGGCGTGATCGCCGCGAACATCGGTTATGCGGCACTCGGCGACAAGCCCCGACTCGGTCAACTGTGGCGCACGATGCGCCCGTCGCTGTGGCGCCTGATCGGCTGGAGCGTGCTGCAGACCCTCGCAGCCCTCATCATCTTGGCCGTGATCGGCGGCATCATCGCGCTGGGCGTCGTGGCGGGCGTGGGCGGAGACGGCGCGGGCGTCGGGCTGGCCGTGCTGATCGGCATCATCGTCGTGCTGGGCGCGATCCCCCTGTGGATCTGGTTGAGCACGAAGCTCGTTCTCGTTCCCTCGGTGCTCGTCCTCGAGCGCGAGGCCCTGCGACCGGCCCTCGTGCGCTCATGGCGACTGACGCGCGGCCGGTTCTGGAACACATTCGGCGTCATCTTCCTCGTGAACACGATCATGAGCGCCGCGGTGAGCGTGGTCAGCATCCCGCTGTCCCTGGTCGGCTCCCTCGTCGGCTCGGTGATCTCCCCGACCGGTCCCACGGACGCTTCGGGCATCGCCATCTACCTCCTCGGCACCATCGCACCGCAGCTGCTCGTCTACGTGCTCCAGGCGATCGCCATCGTCGTGGTGTGCGCCGCCGGCGTCTTCCTCTATCTCGATTCGCGCATGCGCTACGAGGGCCTCGATCACAGCCTGATCCGATATGTGGAGCGGCGCGACATGGGCGTTCCCGCCGATCAGCTGGGCGACCCGTTCTCGGTCGACCCCGCGCGTGCGGTGAGCAGCGCGCCGCCGCCGAAGCAGATGCCCGGATACGCCGCTGCACCGGCCGGGTGGCCTCAGCCGTATCCGCCCCAGGCCTATCCGCCCCAGTCCTACGCGGATCAGCCGTATTCCGCGCCGCAGTACCCCGTGCCCCCGATGCCGCAGTACCCGCCGTATGCCGGGCAGGCGCAGAATCCGGCGCACACGGCCCGGACTGCGCAGCCGGCGCCGCCGCCTCCGGCACCTCCGGCGCCGACGAACCCCGCTCCCGCGCCTGCTGACCCCGCGAGCGGGTGGGCCGCACCTGGCTCGGGCTCTGCATGACCCCGTTCGATCTCGATCCCGCTGCTCCGGATGCCGAGGAGGCCCGCCGCCTCGCCGAGCAGGAGCTGCAGAACCCGCGCTACGCCGCCGCGAAGCCGACGTGGTTCGACCGCCTCGCCGAGGATGTCGCGGACTTCATCGCGAGCCTGTTCTCCGCAGAGACCGGGCAGAGCGCGGGAGGGTTCGCTCTGGTCATCATGATCATCGTGCTCGTCGCCGCGCTCGTCACCGTGCTGATCCTGTGGGGACGGCCCCGTCGTTCGCAGCGGATGCGCCGGGGCGTGACGGACTTGCTCGGAGAGCGCGATGACCGCTCTGCAGCCCAGCTGCGGGCAGACGCTGAGCGCGCCGCCCAGCGCGAGGACTGGGATGCGGCCACGGTGCTCCGGTTCCGCGGGCTCGCGCGCGGGCTTATCGAACGCGATGTGATCGATCCGTCGCCGGGTGCGACCGCGCAGTCCCTCGCCCGTGAGTCGGCGCGGGCTTTCGAGGGCCATCGGGACGCGCTCACGGCCGCGGCGGGTGCCTTCGACGATGTGCGCTATCTGCGTCGGCCGGCCTCGGCCGAGAGCTATCAGGAGCTGGCGCGCACGGATGAGCTGCTCATGAGCGCCCCGCTGCCGGTATCGCCCGGGGAGGCGGTCTCCGCATGACTGTTCTCGACGCGCACGAGTCCGCACCACCGGTCGGCACGGCGGCGAAGCCGGCGCGCCGGTGGGGCGCTCTGGCCGGTTGGGTCGGGCTGATCGCCGTCGCCGCACTGTTCGCGCTCGTCGTCGGCGCCCTCGCGATCAGCGCACCGGAGAGCCGGAACGCGCTCGACCCGGAGAGCGCGAAGGGCAGCGGGAGTCTGGCTCTCGCCGAGCTTCTGCGAGACCAGGGCACCGATATCTCGGTGGTGCGCACCCGGTCGGCAGCGATGGCGGCCCTGGACGATGGTGCGATGCTCGTCATGAGCGACCCCTTCGCGTTGAGCGATGATGCCGTCCTGGAACTCCTCGACGGTGCGGACGATGCCGTCGTCCTCTCGGCGTCGAGCCGGATGCTGCGGCTGCTCGAGATCGGCGAGAACACGGTGGGTGCGACGCACGAACCGCTCAGCGCGGTGTGCGCGCTGCCGGAGTTGGCGAATGTCGGCGGCATCCGCCCCGAACGGTTCTTCTCCCCTGCGGCGGGCGTGACCGGATGCTTCGTCGATGCGGATGGCGGTGCCGGGCTGCTCGTGGATGAGCGGGGTTCGGGCCGGACGCTGCTACTCGAAGCCGGCGCACTGTTCAGCAACGATGCTCTCATCGAAGACGGTAATGCGGCACTCGGGATCGCCCTGCTCGCCCAGGCCGAGAAGATCGTCTGGTACGTGCCCTCGTACGCCGATTCCGACATCGAGGCGCAGGAGGCACCGTCGCTGGCGGAGCTGACGCCCGAGTGGGTGACCCCGGCGATCCTGCTGCTCATCGTCGCCGGCGCGGTCGCCGCGGTCGCCCGCGGACAGCGCTTCGGTCCGCTCGTCGCCGAGACTCTGCCGGTCACCGTCCGCGCCTCGGAGACGATGCAGGGGCGCGCTCGCCTGACGGCACGGGCCGGCGACGCCGCCCATGCCGCCCAGGCGCTGCGCGAGGGGTCGCTGCGACGTCTCGCCGCCCGCCTCGGGCTCGCGGCATCCGCCACCCCCGCGGAGGTCGCCGATGCGGCATCCGATCGTCTGCGCATCCCGCGCGGCTCCCTCTACGATCTCCTCGCAGGCTCCCTGCCGACGAGCGATCCCGACCTGGTCGACGCCGCCCGTCGGCTCTCCGAACTCGAGGCGGCGGTCGACACCGCCGCCCATGTGGAAAGGAACACCCCGTGACCGAAACCGCACCCCCGACGCATCTGGACGATGCACAGTTGCGGGCGGCGATGCACCGCGTCCGCGCCGAGGTCGACAAGGCCGTGATCGGCCAAGCCGGCACGGTCACCGGGCTCCTCGTGTGCCTGCTCTCGCGCGGTCACGTTCTGCTCGAGGGTGTGCCGGGCGTCGCCAAGACGCTCGTCGTGCGCTCGTTCGCGCGTGCCCTGGGCCTGGACACGAAGCGCGTCCAGTTCACCCCCGACCTCATGCCCGGCGATGTGACGGGTTCGCTCGTCTACGACGCGCGAACCGGTGAGTTCGAGTTCCGCGCGGGCCCGGTCTTCACCAACGTGCTCTTGGCTGATGAGATCAACCGCACGCCCCCGAAGACGCAGGCCGCGCTTCTGGAGGCCATGGAGGAGCGTCAGATTTCCGCCGACGGCACCAGCCGCGATCTGCCCGATCCGTTCATCGTCGCCGCCACGCAGAACCCGATCGAGCACGAGGGAACATACTCGTTGCCCGAGGCCCAGTTGGACCGTTTCCTCATGAAGCTCGTCGTCGGCATGCCCGAGCGCGATGCGGAGGTCACGGTGCTGCGCCTGCACTCGGGCGGGTTCTCGCCGCGGGCGCTGACGGGTGTCGAGCCGGCCGTCACCGCCGACGAGATCCGTGCGGCACAGGATGCCGCGGCCCGCGTCGCCGTGACGGATGAGGTGCTCGGCTATGTCGTCGACCTCGCCCGCGCCACGCGCGAATCGCCGTCCGTGCTGCTGGGCGCCAGCCCTCGTGCTTCGACGGGCCTGCTCGCGGCCGCGAAGGCCTGGGCCTGGTTGAACGGATCGACCGCGGTGACGCCGGACCACATCCAGACGATGCTCCTGCCCGTGTGGCGCCACCGTCTTCAGCTGCGACCGGATGCCGAGATGGAGGGCGTATCGGCCGATGCTGTGCTCGCCTCGGTGATCCAGCAGACCCGGGTGCCGTTCTAAGGTGTTCCTCTCTTCCCGTCTCGCCCTGATCGTCGGGGTCGGTGTCGTCCCGCTCGTCGCCCTCGCGACGGCGGGCGTTCCCGTATGGGCGGCGCTCGCCGGTTGGCTCCTGCTGTGCGCCGTGCTGCTGGTGCTGGATGTGATCCTCGCGGCGAGCGCGAAGTCGCTGACCGTCAGCCGCCGGGTACCGGCGCGCGCGCGGTTGTCGGAGCCGGTCGAGACGAGCGTCGCGGTGCACAATCACGGCGTCCGCACGCTGAACGCGCGTGTTCGCGATGCGTGGCAGCCGACGGCCGGGGCATCGTCGCAGCGTCTCGCCCTTCGGGTCCCGCCGGGTGAGCGCGGGCGTGTGAGCGTGCCCCTGCTCCCCCGCCGACGCGGTGAGCTGGTGAGCGAGTTCGTCGTGATCCGTTCGCGGGGGCCGCTCGGCCTGGGCGGGCGACAGGCGCGCCATGATGTGCGCGGTGCGGTTCGTGTGCTCCCCGCCTTCGCCAGCCGCAAGCATCTGCCCTCCCGGCTCGCGCGCCTGCGCGAGCTCGACGGCAACACGAGCATCCAGGTGCGCGGTCAGGGAACGGAGTTCGACTCGCTGCGCGAGTACGTGCGCGGCGATGATGTGCGTTCGATCGATTGGCGGGCGACGGCGCGTGCGGGAACGACGATGCTGCGCACGTGGCGCCCCGAGCGCGACCGCCATGTCGTGATCCTCATCGACACCGGGCGCACTGCGGCGGCGCGTGTGGGCGATGGAACCCGATTGGATGCTTCGCTCGAGGCTTCCCTGCTGCTGGCGGCTCTCGCCTCTCGAGCAGGCGATCATGTGCACCTGCTGATGTACGACCGGACCGTCCGCGGGCGGGTCACGGGAGTCGACGGAGTCGGTCTGCTGCCGGCGCTGACGGATGCCATGGCCCCCGTGCACGCGCGTCTCGTCGATACCGACTGGGGCGGCGCCTTCGGCGCGATCCGTTCGCTGACGACGCGCCCTTCCCTCATCGTCGTTCTCACCGCACAGGATGCCGCGGAGTCGGCGCGCGGCTTCCTCGGGGCCTTCCCGAACGCTTCCCGTGCGACGACTGTGCTCGTGGGCTCGGTGACGGATGATGCGATCGGTGCCGTCGCGCAACGACGCGATTCGCGCGAGGACGTATATCTGGCCGCCGCGGCCGAGCGCACCATGCGTGACGCCGAGAACGTGGCCGATGCGGTCCGTCGCGCGGGCGGGGAGGCCATCGCCGCCGACCCCGAGAATCTGCCGCCGCGCATCGCCGACCGCTACCTCGAGTTGAAGGCGGCAGGCCGCCTCTGACGCTTCCCGGCTCCGTCGTGGAACGAGGAACGGCCCGCACCTCTCGGTGCGGGCCGTTCCTCGTCAGGGGATCAGACGAGGTCGAAGCGGTCGAGCTCGGTGACCTTGCCCCACGCCTTGACGAAGTCCTTCACGAACTTCTCGGCGGCGTCGTCCGAGGCGTAAACCTCGGCGAGGGCGCGCAGCTCGGAGTTCGAGCCGAACAGCAGGTCGACGCGGGTGCCGCGGCCGACGAGGTCGCCGCCGGCGACCTTGTGTCCTTCGTAGGCCTGCTTGCCCGGGTCGAGCGCCTTCCACTCGGTGCCGAGGTCGAGCAGGTTCACGAACACGTCGTTCGTGAGCACGCCCGGGCGCTCCGTGAACACGCCGTACTCGGAGCCATCCCAGTTCGCGTTGATCGCACGGAGGCCGCCGACGAGGACGGTCATCTCCGGAGCGGTCAGCGTGAGCAGGTTCGCCTTGTCGACGAGCTGGAACTCCTGCGGCATGTGCGCTGCACGGCTGTAGTAGTTCGTGAAGCCGTCGGCGACGGGCTCGAGCCAGGCGAAGGACTCGACGTCGGTCTGCTCCTGCGTGGCGTCGGTGCGGCCGGGGTGGAACACGACGGTCTCGTCGTATCCGGCATCCGCCGCGGCCTTCTCGACGCCGGCGTTGCCCGCCAGGACGATGAGGTCGGCCAGGGAGACCTTCTTGCCGCCGGTCTGCTCGGCGTTGAAGGCCTCCTGAACGCCCTCGAGTGCCGAGAGGACCTTCTGCAGGCGCTCGGGGTTGTTGGCGGTCCAGTCCTTCTGCGGAGCGAGACGGATGCGGGCGCCGTTGATGCCGCCGCGCTTGTCGCTGCCGCGGAACGAGCTCGCCGCAGCCCAGGTGGCCCACACGAGGTCGCTGACCGAGAGGCCGGTCGCGAGGACGCGCTTCTTCAGCTCCGCGGCGTCCGCGTCGTCGATCAGCTCGTGGTCGACGGCGGGCACCGGGTCCTGCCAGATGAGGTCCTCAGCGGGGACCTCTGCGCCGACGTAGCGGGTCTTCGGGCCGAGGTCGCGGTGCGTCAGCTTGAACCAGGCACGGGCGAACGCGTCGGCGAAGGCCTGCGGGTCCTCCTTGAAGCGGCGCGAGATCTTGTCGTACTCGGGGTCGGTGCGCAGCGCGATGTCGCTGGTGAGCATGCGCGGCTCCTGACGGGCGTCCGAGTGGGCCTTGGGGACCATGTCCGCACCGGCGCCGTGCTTCGGGTGCCACTGGTGCGCGCCACCGGTGCCGGTGAACAGCTCCCAGTCGTAGGCGTACAGGATGTGGAAGAACTCGTTGTCCCAGCGGGTCGGGTGGTAGGTCCAGGTGACCTCGATGCCCGAGGCGATCTGGTCGTCTCCCTTGCCGGTGCCGAAGTTGTTCTTCCATCCCAGGCCCTGCATCTCGAGGTCGGCGCCCGCGGGCTCGGCCTCGACGTGGTCGTCGGCGGTCGAGGCGCCGTGGGTCTTGCCGAAGGTGTGGCCACCGGCGATCAGCGCGACGGTCTCCTCGTCGTTCATGGCCATGCGGCCGAACGTCTCACGGATGTCCTTGGCCGAGGCCAGCGGGTCCGGGTGGCCCGCGGGGCCCTCGGGGTTGACGTAGATGAGGCCCATCTGGGTGGCGCCCAGACGTGCGTCGAGCTCGCGCTCGCCCTCGCCGTAGCGGCCGTCATCGGCGAGCCAGGTCTTCTCGTCACCCCAGTAGACGGCCTCTTCCGGCTCCCAGACGTCCGGGCGTCCGCCCGAGAAGCCGAAGGTCTCGAAGCCCATGTTCTCCAGCGCCACGTTGCCGGCGAGGATCATGAGGTCGCCCCAGGAGATGGACTGGCCATACTTCTTCTTGATGGGCCAGAGCAGACGACGGGCCTTATCGAGACCGGCGTTGTCGGGCCAGCTGTCCAGCGGCGAGAAGCGCTGCTGCCCGGTGCCGCCACCGCCACGGCCGTCCGTGACGCGGTAGGTGCCGGCGGAGTGCCAGGCCATGCGGATGATGAGCGGGCCGTAGTGACCGAAGTCGGCGGGCCACCACTCCTGCGAGGTGGTGAGCACCTCGGCGATGTCGGCCTTGACCGCGTCGAGGTCGAGCGCCTCGAAGGCGGCGTTGTAGTCGAACTCGCCGATCGGGCTGCGCTCGGCCGGGTTGTTCGCGAGGACCTTGAGGTTCAGGCTGTTCGGCCACCAGTGGCGGCTGGTCGTTCCACCGGCGACCGCTGCGGTTGCAGCATCCGTCGTGTTGTGGATGACGGGGCATTCGCCGGCGTCAACAGGTGCGTTCTCAGTCATGAGAGTCCTTCCATAGGGTTGGGCGAGGTGAGGGGAAGAGGAGAAGTTCAGGATGCGGCATCGGCGCAGCCCGCGCAGATGCCCCAGTAGGTGACCTCGGCGGCTGCGATGCGGAAACCGTGGTCGTGCGACGGGGTCAGGCACGGGGCATGGCCCACCGCGCACTCCACATCGCGCACCGCGCCGCACACCGTGCAGACGAGGTGGTGATGGTTGTCGTCGACGCGCAGCTCGAAGAGCATCGGATGCCCCGCGGGCTCGATTCGGCGGACGAGACCCGCCGCGGCGAAGTCGTTCAACGCGTTGTAGACGGACTGCACACTGGTCGAGGCGACCTCGGGTCGGACCGCGGCGAGAATATCGTCGGCGCTCGCGTGCGGGTTGTCGCGCAGCGCATCCAAGACGGCTCGGCGCGACTGCGTGACGCGCAGACCCGCTGTGCGGATCATCTCCTCGGCGGAGGGGATCGGATGCGTTGTGGACATGACTCCATCGTACCTTATTTTGATTCACTAAAGAAAAGCATTCCTGGCGAGTCCTTGCCGTGCTCCCCCGCCACCGGGTGGATGATGTGGCCAGAATCCGGTTCTCGCCGGGTGCAGAAGAGAGGAAATTCCATGAGCGAGTCACTCGCCGAAGCCGCTCCTCCGGTGCCGTCCACCGGAGCGAAACTCATCGCCGAAGCGCTCGGCACCTTCCTACTGGTCTTCGGCGGCGTCGGTACGGCGATCTTCGCCTCGAACCACTTCACCGACCCGGGCTCCGGTTCCGCGGTCTACGTCGCGGTCTCCCTCGCGTTCGGCCTCACCGTGGTCGTCGGCGTCTACGCCTTCGGCCCGATCTCCGGCGGACACTTCAACCCGGCAGTCAGCCTGGGGCTCGCCGCAGCAGGACGTCTCCCCTGGCGCGAGGTCCCCGGCTACATCATCTGCCAGATCGTCGGCGGGCTGGCGGCGAGTACCTTCCTCGTGCTGATCGGCCTCTTCGGCCCGGAAGGATGGCTGACGAACGCTCAGGACTCCGGGTTCGCGAGCAACGGCTGGGGCGAGCACTCGCCCGCAGGGTTCGGCATGTGGTCGGCGATCATCATCGAGGTGATCCTCACCGCGGTGTTCCTCTTCGTCATCCTCGGAACCACGCACAAGCTGCGCCCGACGCCCTTCGCCGGCCTCGCGATCGGCCTGACGCTCGCCCTCATCCACCTCATCAGCATCCCCGTCGACAACACCTCGGTGAACCCGGCGCGCTCGATCGCCGCAGCGGTGTACGGCGGCGTGGGACCGCTGTCGCAGCTGTGGGTGTTCCTCGTGTTCCCCATCGTCGGAGCGCTCATCGCCGGCTTCGCATACAAGACGCTGCTGGACGGTACGAAGATCCTCTGATTCAGCGCACCAGGCGAAGCGGGCATGTCATCCGGCGACGAGCCGGGGCGTGCCCGCTTCGTGTTCCAGCAGGTCGCCCCGCTCCCCTCGCCGATAGGCGCGCCCGCCGACGACGAGCATGTAGACGAGGAACACGGCCAACGCCGCGGCGCCGATGCCCAGTTTGATCGGCCATGGCAGCGACCATCCGGTGATGAAACCCTCCACGAGACCGGAGAGGAACAGGGCGAACACGAGGCCGATCGCCACGGTTGCCAGTGCCCGGCCCTCTTCGGCGAGCGCTGCCGCACGCGTGCGGTGCCCGGGCGCGACCCATGCCCAGAACAGGTGCAGCCCGCCGGCGGCGGCGACGAAGATGCTCGTCATCTCGAGCATGCCGTGCGGGAGGATGTAAAGCACGAAGACGTCGACGCGGTCGTGAGCGGCCATGACCGCCGCAGAGACGCCGACGCCGAAGGCGTTCTGCACGATGACGTAGATCGGCCAGATGCCGGTCACTCCGAACAGCACGCACTGCACGGCGATCCACGCGTTGTTGGTCCACACCATTCCCGCGAAGACCGCGGCGGGGTTCTCGGTGTAATAGCCGGTGAAGCTCTCATCGGCGTACTGCTGCAGTAGATCGGCGGGCCCGAGGGCCGCGACGAGCGCGGGGTCCGAAGAGATCCAGACGGCGACGCCTGCGACGACCGCGATGAACACGAGCGCGATCACGAGGGTCGTCCAGCGCAGCCGGTAGAAGGCCGCGGGCAGCTGATCGGCGAAGAATCGGGTGATCTGGGTAAGGATGCTGTCGGAGGCGCCCGTCAGTCGCAATCGGGCCCGCGCGAGGATCAGCGACACGTAGGCGCCCTGCGGCGAGTCCCCGACCGAGGTCTTGAGCTCGGCGAGATCCGCGGATGCCGCCCGGTAGCGGACGATCAGTTCATCGACGCCGGCGCCGTCGAGCTTCTGGCGGCTGAGCTCGTCGAGCCGTTCCCACTCACTACGGCGCGCATCGGTCAAGGCATCGGCATCCACCTGATTTACTGTACCTATGTCTACGCCGATCGACACCGCGGACGAGGTGCTGTCCGGCGAAGCCGTCGCCATCGATGTTCAGCCCCTCGGGTTCTTCATGCGCGCTCTGGGCGCCGCGATCGACATGGCCGTCGGCTGGATCCTGTTCATCCTGTTCCTGTGGCTGCGTTTCTGGGTGTTCGACCGGGGCATCGGCGATTCGTCGATCGACGGCATTCTCGCCATCGTCGCGATGGTCGTGTGCTTCGTGATCGTGCCGATCGTGCTGGAGGTCGCCCTGCACGGGCGCAGCCTCGGAAAACTCGCCGTCGGCGGCCGCATCGTACGGCTGGACGGCGGGGCGGCGGGCTTCCGCCACGCGTTCATCCGCGCGTTGATCGGTGTTCTCGAGATCTACATGACGGTCGGGGCGATCGCGCTGCTCACCGGAGCCTTCACGGCGCGTTCGCAGCGCCTGGGCGACCTCGTCGCCGGCACATACAGCCAGCGCGTGCGCACGCCGCGATTGACCGCGCTCTCCCCCGTCATACCGCAGGCCCTCGCCGGGTGGGCGCAGATCGCCGATGTGGCGCGCATGCCCGACCGTCTGGCACGGCGCATCTCGCAGTTCCTCCAGCACGCGGAGCGCATGTCGCCGCCCGCGCGGGCCCGCATCGCGCAGGAGCTCGTCGACGAGGCATCCGCCTTCATCTCGCCGCAGCCCGCCGCACACCCCGAGCAGGTCCTCATCGCGATCACCGCGCTCCGCCGCGAACGCGAGCGCCGTGCCCTGGCGATCGCCGATGCCCGCGTCGAGAAGCTCACCGGTCGGCGCGTCGGCGTCTGACCATCGACCGGCACGCATCCTCAGAAGCGGATCGCGTCGATCACCTTCACGCGCAGCGCGACCAGAGCAGGGATGAATCCGGCGATCGCGCCGACGATGACCGAGGCCACGAGGCCCGTGATCGCCGCACGCATCGGGAACGGCGGGGTGTCCTGCATCTCCCCGAAGATCGCCGGCACCACCCAGTCCGACCGCAGCACAGCCACGACCAGGGCGATGCCGATCACGCCGGCAACGGTCGTCGCCACGAGGCTCTCCAGCAGCACGGAGACGAAGATCCGCCCGGAGGTCGCGCCGAAAGCGCGCCGGACGCCGATCTCGCGCACGCGCTGGCGCATCGCGACGAGCTGGATGTTGATGAGGCTCAGCGCGCCGAGCGCCAGGATGAGTCCCGCGATCCCGCCGGTGATCAGCTCGAAAGTCGCCGAGACGTCATCGAAGCCGGGCTGAGAGGCCCAGTCTGTGCGCTCGATCCGCACCGTCTGCCCGTCGGGGAGCCCGGCACGCAGATCCATGGCGAGGACCGGGGCGATCTCGGCCACCTGCTCGTCCGAGAGCCAGACCTCATGCCGTGGCCACGTCCCCTCGGGCAGCTGGTCGACACGCGACATGTAGGCGTCGTAGAGCACGTCGACGCGCAGCTGCTCGTCCCAGATCCCCTGCTTGGCCGTGACGCCGACGATCTGATAGACCCCGCCCTCGTCCCCGCTGAGCCGGATCGTCGGATGCTGGGAGATCGGGATGCGCCCCAGCTCATCCCACAGCGGCTCGGTGATCACGACGGGCGGTGCGAGGGCCGATTCATCGCCGGGACGGAACCAGCGGCCCTCCAGCAGCTTCTCCCGGTGCATCACCGAGTACTGCGGATCGATGAGACGGCCCTCGACGTCGACGGCTCCGCGGGGAAGCTCCGCTCGCAGCGTGATCGGATCGACGATGCGCGCGGCATGGCTGAATCCGAATCGTTCGGCGACGCGGTCGAAGCGCTCATCGAATGCCACGAAGTCGACGGGCGCGCCCGTGTCATCGGAAACGGACACCGCGATCGTCGCGGATCGTCCGCCGTAGCGGTCGGACTGCTCGATCTGGGACTGCTGCTGATACTCGGAGATCGCGATCACCGTGGTCAACGCGCCCACCGAGGCGGCGATGCCGATGAGGCTCAGCAGCACGCGCAGACGATGGACGCGGATCTCCGACCAGGCGTCCGCGAGCGCGCCGATCAACCCGGTCATGCCGTCATCTCCTCATCGATGACGGCGTCGGCTTGCGCGGGTGGTTCCAACGCCGGTTCCGTAACCGGGCCCGGCCCGGCGAGAGTCGATGCTTCAAAGGCCCGGCCGAGGTCGACCGGTTCGAGCCGGCCCGCGTCGAGGCGGTAGTGCCTGCGCGCCCGTGCCGCGACATGCAGATCGTGCGTGATCGTCACCAGCGCGGCATCCGTCTCGGTGGCCACCTCGTCCAGCAGCGACATGACGGATGCTCCGGTGTCGATGTCGAGCGCACCGGTGGGCTCATCCGCCAGTATCAGCATGGGCTTGCGCACCAGCGCTCGGGCGATCGCGACGCGCTGCTGCTCACCGCCCGAGAGGCGGTCGGCGACCTGTCCGATCCGGTGCCCGAGGCCGACGCGCTCGAGCATCTCGGTCGCGATCTCCCGGCGATTCCAGAACAGGCGTCCCTTCGCATGTCCGAGCGGCATCATGACGTTGTCGAGGGCGGTGCGCCCGGCCAGCAGGTTGAACTGCTGGAAGACGAAGCCGACGTTCGCGCCGCGCAGCCGGTCGAGGCGCCCTGCACCCATCCGATGCACCGGCACGTCGTTGAAGGCGACGGTGCCGGAGGTCGGAGCATCCAGCATGCCGAGGATGTTCAGGAGCGTCGATTTCCCCGATCCGGATCGGCCGACGATCGACACGTGGTCTCCCGCGCCGACCGACAGGCTGATGCCGCGCAGGATCTCCAGGCGCGAGTCATCGGGGAGGAGGACGCTCTTGGTGACGTCCTCCAGAGTGACGAGACTCACCAGGTCATCCCGCTCTCGCAGTACTCTTCGCCGGGGGCGACTTCGTAGCAGTACTCCTCGGTCGGCGCGACGAACCCGGGCACGAACTCGCGGATCATGTCGCCCTCTTCGAGCCCTTCGACGACCTCGACGAACACACCGTCGTTGACCCCGAGCACGACGTCGCGCTCCTCGGGCTCGCCCTCACCGCCGTCGATCCAGACGAGTCCGGACTCGGCCCCGCCCTGCACCGCGGTCACCGGGACGACGAGCGCGTCGTCGACCTGGCCGAGGGCGAGATCGATCCGTGCCGGAAGCCCCGCGAAGACCGTCTGATCCCCCGGGATCGCGCACCGCACGCTCGCCGTGCCCTCTCCGCTGACCTGCACGGAGACGCCGGTGCAGGTGAACGGAGCGGGTCCGCCCGTGATCGTCACCGTGGCCTCGCTCGGCGCATTGACGAGGCGGTACAGCTGCACGGGCTGAACCGTGGCGAGCAGGTGATAGCTGTTCGGCGTCAACGTCGCGACGTCCCCGCCGACCGAGACGTCCTGCCCCTTGATCACACTGATCTCGGAGAGGTCGCCGGCAGCCGGTGCGACGATGTCGACGAATCGCTCGGGATAGTCCTGCTTGACGGTGAAGAGCACCTGGCCCGCGGTGACGGCGGCGCCATTGGACACCTTCACGTCCGTCACCGTGCCGTTCGTCTCGCTGCGCACCGGATAGGAGTCGTTGCGGGCGACGTTGCCGTCGAGGCCGAGCTCGTTGATGACTGAACCGCGCTCCACCGAGACGACGGGATCGGAGATCCCCGCCTCAGGACTGAGCATCGCATCAGCGGCGGCCGGGAAGAAGGCGAGCTTGATGAGCCCTGCAGCGCACGCCCCGAAGACGAGGATGAGCAGGATCGGGAAGATCCATCGACGCCAGATGATCACATGTGCCTCTCCGGAGGCCCCTCTGTGACGCGTCCGGAGTCAGGATAGCGAGATTCCCGCCGGCTCCGAAGAGCGCATCGTTCTGAATACGCCCTCGCCGTCAGAAGCGCATCGTCTCGTGCCGGATCACGACCCATCCCGCCGGCACCGACAGTCGATCGGTGTGCTGGGCGCACAGGTCGTGCGCGTGCGGGTGGTCGTTCTCCCCGAGCGGGCCGAGCGCCGCCATCCGGTCGCCGTAGTCGAACGTGAGCGTCGCCACTGCTTCGCGCGCGCAGGTCGCCTTCGAGCACAGTCGTTCTTTCATCACGGTCAGCGTAGGGCGCGCGCGAGGGGCCCGTCGGATGCCGCGCGGGACGGCCTAGACTTTGGTTCATGGCCCGCCCCTCCGATAACCGCGCCGCTGCGCGCCGCGGTGCCCGTCACGGTCGTCACGGACGACTGGGGCGCAGCGAGGTCGTGCGCCCTCCCCTGCCGCCGTTGAACGGGCGCATCGACCGCTTCGATCGCACGATCGGGAACGCGGTGGAGTTCCTGCGCGGCACGTGGCCCGAGCTGCAGGAGGTCCGCTTCGAGATCGGCGATCTGCCCCAGGCTCACGATGCCGACGGCATCCCGCGCTGGCTTCTCGATCGTGAGGGGCGCCGCATCGTTCTCTTCCGCATCCCGATCGAGCGCCTGCTGCCTTCCGGCCATGATGACGGCGCGCACCGGCGCATCGCGATCGAGAGCGCGGTGTTCCGCGCCGCGGCGGAGTACATCGGCAAGGACCCGTGGGAGTTCGGCCCCGACTTCGGGTGATCCGGTCGGATCAGGGGTAGACGGTGATCGGGTCCTGAGCGGATGCTGCGGGCCACACGGGCCATCCGGCGATCGCATCCGTCCCCGACATGATGACGGCGGCGTGGAGCGTCCCGTCGCCGGCGAGCGCGTAGACGCGCTCATCGGCGACATCGACGACCACGGATCCACCGCCGGGAACGATGATCTCCTCCGCCGCGGCACCGTTGGTCGGTGCCAGCGATGCGCTGATGTCCTCCGCAGTCGGGTTCACCAGGTGGATGCGCGGGTCGGGGCCCTCGGGCACGGCGATCAGGGTCTCCCCGGCGATCACCGGTGCCGGTGTCATCCAGGCGAAATCGCTGCCGACGCCGACGCGAGTCGTCTGGCGGATCGCTCCGGTGATCGACCCGTAGGCCTCCACCGTGACGACGTGGACGCCCGGCTCCAGATCTTCCAGTTCCAGTTCGACCGGTGTTCCTGCCCCGAGCGAGATCGTGCGCCGTCGGGCTTCCTCTCCATCACCGCTGACGGTGACACTCGCCACCGTATCGGTGTCGGTCGCCATCAGCCGCATCACGGTGAGAGCCGTCTCATCGCTCTCCTCGAGCACCTGGACTCCGGCGAACACGAGGCTCATCGAGGGGGTCCCCGCCGTGTCCTGCAGGTCGACGCCCGTCGGATCCAGGGTGCGGATGAGCGATGACTGCATCACCGCGCGCACCGGCGCGCCCTTCGCCGTGATGCGGACCACCGGCCCGTCCATGCCCGCGGCGATCGATGCCAAGGGCACCGCCACCTGGGTCTCGGCGGGAACCAGCATCGTGCTCGCCGATTCCTCGTGGCCGAAGACCGTCAACGTCGCGGTGGCCGTGACGCTTCCGGGGTTCGAGAGGATGATGATGTCGTTGGTCCCCGTCTCCACGGACCCGCCCACGAGCCACGATTCGGTGCTCGGCTCTCGGCAGGCGCTCGCGGCGAGACCCGTGAGGTCCTCGGCGGTGAGTTCGATGGAGTCGGCGGCGCCGACCAGGGTCGCCGAGTTCTGCTCGGCGCTGGCAATGATGCGCTGCGGGCCGGTGAAGCCATCGGGCATATCGGATGCTGTCAGCGTGGATTCCTCACGGGGGCCGCTGCTGTCGAGCGTGAGCCGCGAGGACCCGGCGGAGGACATCTCGGCGGCGTCCTGCGTGTTGCGCCCCAGCGCCCGGAAGTCTCCCGTGCACACGAGAGTCGAATCCGCCGTGGAGGGGGTGACCTCGACCTGTGCCGGCTCATTCGCCAGCGTGGGCCAGGGCGCGGCCACGGCCGCCGTCACACCGATGACGCATCCCACCGCGACAGCGGCTCCGACGAGCAATCGGGCGCCGGTCGCGACGACGCGGATCGCACGTTTCTGAGTCGCCATCACTTCTCCTCCGGCTCGGTCGTGGCCTCGGTCTCGGCCTCTGGCTCTCCGGCTGACTCGCCGCGGGCTTCGAGGCCCTCCGGCTGCGGAGCGTCCTCGACGACAGGGGCAGGTTCTTCCGCAGGCTCCGGCTCCGGCTCCGGCTCCGGCTCCGGCGGAGCCTCGGTGGCCTCTTCCGCCGACGCATCCGATGCGCCAAAGGCGTCCTCGGCAGTGGCCTCGGCGTCCTCGGCCGGCTCGGCCACGGTTTCCTCCGCAGGTGCGCCCGCGGGCTCCGGCGCCTCGCCATCGGGCATCGGCTCCTCGTTGTCCCAGACATCATCGCTGCGGCGCGGCAGCACGAGCGGCTCCTCGGGCGAGCGCCCCACGATGCGCGACTGGGCACGCGCGGCACGGCGCGACGCGCGCGTCGGAATCGACAGCAGCAGGGCTGCGAGCATCACGACGAGCTGCAGGGTGACCACGGCGCGGGCGGTCGCCTGCTGCGTCGCGCTCATCTCCGCGCGGTCTGCGGCCACAGCATCCAGACGCCAGAGCACACCCTTGTCGGTCTCGCCGACCTTCACGAAACCGGCGCGCTGATCGAGCGCGTTGATGGCCGATGCCCGGAACGTTCGCGCCAGGTCGCTCTCCTCCCCGGAAACCTGATCGAGGAGCACGAAATGGATGCCGAGCTCCGCGAGCTCACCGGGGGCGTCGAAGGTGCGCGTGGAGAGCAGATCGACTGCCAGAGCGCTGATGTCCTCGCCGACCGGAGAGATCGCGGTGCTGCGGATCGTCGTCTGCGCGCCGAGCGTCTCACTCGCGCCCCATACCGCTTCGATCGCCATGGCGCCGTCGTTCTGCGGGGTGATCACGAGTGTGGCGATCTCCTGGTCGCCGCGGGCCTCGGCCGCGACGAATGCCGGCAGGGTGCTCGCCGGACCGTTCGTGAGCACCGCACGGTCGGCGTGCAACGCGGTGAGCGCGGGCACCGCGCAGACGGCGAGGGCCACCCCCGCGATCGTCATCGCAACCGCTTGCAGGCGCGGCAGCGTAATCGCCGTGTCGATCGTGACGAGGGCGGCGCCGACGAGCCCTGCCCAGGCGAGGCTCAGCCCTGTTCCGGGCCAGATCTGAATGGGCGCCCCCTGGGCGAAGCCGACGACGACGCCGATCGAGAGGAACGCGGTCGCCAGACCGGAGACGGCGACGATGAGCAGGGTCACTCCGGCGCCCCAGCGCGGCGCGATGGCCGCGGCGAGCGCCAGCAGCACGAGGGGTGCGATGAGCAGTGGCGCCCAGATGGCGATCGGCGGGTCGAGGACGTCGCCCCATCCGGCGAGGTCGGCCGTCGGGAATCCGGTGGCCAGCTGCAGGCGCCCGGCGGCATCCGCCGTCGTCTGCGCGCCTGCCCAGGGCAGGCCCGGGTCGGCGAAGACCGCCCAGATGTTCCCGTGGCGCAGCTGCCAGATGACGAGCGGTGCGAACAGGACGGCGGTGGGCGCCAGCATCCAGATCAGTCGGACCGCCCCGTGGAACCAACCGCGGGCGGTGACGATCACGAGGGCGATCAGCCAGAGGAGAACCAGGGCGGGTGCGAGCGCGGGAGCGCACGCGAGGACGGCTGCCAGGACGATGGATGCCGCACCCGCGGCACCCCAGGAGCGATGCGCGACGACCGCCGCGTGGAACAGCCAGGGAAGGAGCAGATGCAGCAGCACCGCGGCCGGGCGCCCCTCGATGAGGGCGGTGAGGAAGGTGGGCGCCAGCGCCCACGCGACGCCTCCGAAGATCCGCAGTCCACCGCGATCGGTGATGCGGGTGGCCGCGAACCAGCCGCCGAGCACGGCCAGGGGCAGGGCGAGCAGCCAGAGGAGCACGATCGCGAACGAGGGTGCGCCACCCCACAGCGTTCCGATCACCGCGATGACGGCGGCGAAGGGGTCGGCCGGGCCGACCAGGTCGATGCCGAGGCCGCGCATGCCCCATACCGCATCCGCCCAGAGCCCGGCGATGGTGTCTCGCAGCGGTAGCAGCGCTCCGCCGCCGAGCGCGGGCCAGGCCAGCAGGCTCGTGAAGGCGGCGATGCTGACCACGAGGGCGCCGAGAACGGCCCAGGCGCCTCCTCCGGTGAAGAAGTTCAGCTCGCTGATCGCACCGCCCTCACTGCCGTGGCCGTCATCGAGTCGCTGGCGCAACTCGGAGCGGGTGATGCGCAAAGGAGCGAGTTGGGCCCAGGACGCCGTCTTCGACGTGCGGATGGTCTTGCGCGAGCGCGCCACGGCGGCGAAGCGGAACATCGCGGTCAGCGCCGCACCCCACTCGGGGAAGACGGATGCCGGTCGTTTGGCGATCAGGTCGACGATGCTGCGGTACAGCGCCAGGGGAAGCAGGGAGAGCCAGTGCAGCGGCACGGCCGGCGCGGGCGCATAGGTCAGGCGGCGGTGAAGCTGGGCGAGGCGGGTCGCGTATGCGCGCTGCGCCGCGTTCTGAGGGAGCGCCGCCGGGCCATCGGGGTGCACCGAGATGCGGGCGCTCGGGGCGATGGCGACGCGTCCCCCCGCGAGCCGTGCGCGGACTCCGAGGTCGAGACCCTCGTCGGCTCCGCCAAGGGCCGGGTCCGGGCGCAGGATCGGACGCGCTTCGGGACGGATCAGGATGCCGCGGATATCGGAGCCGAGCACGTCGTCGTGTCCGTCGTGCTGGCCCTGATCGAGTTCGCCGGCCGCGAGTTCGACGGAGCGTCCGAGCCGGGTCATGGTGACGCCGAGCGAGGCGATCTCGCGATCGTTGTCGACGTCGACGAGCTTCGGGGCGATGATCGCCGCGGAGGGTGAGCGCTCGAGGGCTCCGGCGAGCTGCGCAAGTGCCTGCGGGTGCGGTGCCGTGTCGTGGGCGAGCAGCCACAGCACGGATCCTTCTTGCACGCGGGGTCGTGCGAGTTCGATCGCCTCGGCGTAGGAGGTGCTGCTGCGGGCCTCGATGATGCCCTCGGCGAGGCGCGCCACTTCCGGGCTCTTGCGGGCCGCGGTGGCGTCACCGCACACGACGAGGGTGACGACGTCGACCGGTCGGGTCTGCAGAGTCAGGGCATCGAGTGTTCGCAGCATCTGCGCCCGCGATGATGCGCCGGGGCGCGCGACGATGATGGCGTGTACTCGAGTTGGCATGGCCTGTTCAGCCTAGGCGCTGGGAGTGCTGAGGATGCTGAGCCGCATCGGCGCGCCCGGGTGCTCAGACCGCGCGGCGCTTGAGCTTGCGGCGCTCGCGTTCGCTGAGGCCGCCCCAGATGCCGAAGCGCTCGTCGTTCTTCAGCGCGTACTCGAGGCATTCGCCGCGGACGTCGCAGGAGGAGCAGATGCGCTTGGCATCGCGCGTCGAGCCGCCCTTTTCCGGGAAGAAGGCTTCCGGGTCGGTCTGGGAGCAGAGAGCGTCGGTCTGCCAGGAGAGCGCCGTGTCGTCATCGGATTCCGGGCGTCGGACTCCTGGTACCCCGAGATTGACCGGATCGACAAACCAGTTCTCGGGAACGTCGGAACGGTAAACCGTCATATCGTTCTCCTGCCCTCTCAATGCCCCCCGCTGGGCCCAACACCCCTAATTACACCCGTGTCATTCCGTCGGGTCAAGTCGCAGATAGTAAACCCTCAAGATCCTATTGAAGGTTCATGGCGTGTCGTCGGCGTGTCTTGTCCGCCAACACGGAATTCCGCGGTGCTCGCGCCGCACAATGGGCGTTCGGAGGGCAAACCGATCCCGAAACGAGACTCTTGCGGTCAGTGCACGCCGCCCGGAGAGTTCTCAGCGCCCGGGCTGGGCGATGAACACCTCTCCGGCGCCACGAAGGGTCAGTCCGGTCTCGTCGGTCGAGGCGAAGACCGCGGTGCCGATCCCGATGGGCTGCTCCTCATGCGTCGCCTCGCCCGCGACCGCGACGGCACCCGCGGTCGCGAGGACCATCGCGGGTCCGTGGATCGGGACCCTGACCGACTCACCGACGAGTTCGATGCGTCGCAGCGAGAAATCGGGCACGTCCACGGAATACGACGTCACCAGGCCGGCGGCTGCCGGGAACAGGACCGGCACGGTGTCGGGCTCGGCATCGAGGACCGCCAGCAGCTCGGGCACATCCACATGCTTCGAAGTGAGCCCTCCGCGCAGCACGTTGTCGCTCGCGGCCATGATCTCCACGCCCAGTCCCGACACGTAGGCGTGCAGCATTCCCGCGCGCAGGAAGATGCCCTGACCGCGCCCGAGAACGATGAGGTTCATCAGCAGCGCGACGACGATGCCCCGGTCTCGGGGGTTCTGCTCCGCGATGCCGCGCACGACCGAGATCTCCGCGGCGAACTCCTCCGAGGAAGCATCCGTCACGGCCGCGATGATGTCGTCGATCTCGCTCTGCGCAGCGGTCGACAGGGCCCACTCCACGGCATCGCGCAACACTCCCGCGTCATCGGGGACCGCTGTCAGAACGGCACGGAGCCGTGCGACGCCGGCGGAAGACCCGAGGGCATCCAGCAGGCGCAGCGTGTCGGTGATGGGCCGCAGCCCCGCCAGGGCCTCGAAGCGATCGGTGACGGCGACGATCAGCTCGGGCTTGTGGTTGTCATCGCGATAGTTGCGCTGAGGATCATCGGCGGCGAGATGCTCCTCGCGGTGGCGCCCTTCCCGCGCCTGGGCGAGAGTGGGGTGCACCTGGATCGACAGCGGCGCGCCGGCGGCCAGAAGCTTCAGCAAGTACGGCAGCCCTCCCCCGGTGACCGCGTCCAGCGTCGAGCCGTCGAGGAGGTCGGCAGGGTCGCCCGGATGATCGCCGAACCAGACCTCGGCCTCGGGTGCCCCCGTGGGCTCGCGCCCCTCGAGCTCGGCCAGGAGCGTGGCCGAGCCCCAGGCGTAATCGCGCGGCGTGTTCGACAGTCTCAGAAGCATGAGGCCAGCGTACCCAGGGCCTCCGACGATGTCGGCCGACGCCCGCCCGCCCGGCGCGGTAGCCTGAAGCCGATGGCGCAGTACACGAAGCATCCCGTGCAAGCCCCGCCCACCGCGCCGGAGCGCGAGTCGACGGGTCGTCTGCTGTTGCGCGCCTACGTCATCATCGCCTTCATCGCCGTGCTCGCGCACGATGCTCTCCTATCGCTGTTCGGGGGCCTCGCCTCTGGCGCGGCACTCCTCGTGACGACTCTTGCCGGAGCTGCGATCGCCGCACCGATGATCGCCCGTCAGACACCGCATGCGTTCCCCTGGCGCAGACTCCCCTGGGCAGCTCTGGCCTACCCGGTCTTCGCCGCGGCATCCGACCTCTGGTCCGGTTCCGCCACAGACTCACTGGTCATGACCGTCGTACTTCTCGCCACCGCGGGAATGTCGTTGCTGATCGGCTTCGCCCTCACCTGGGACGAGATCATCCGATCCCTCGCCTCCGCGCTGAAGTGGATACTCGGGCTGGCACTCGCCGCAGAGGCGTGGGCTCGCCTCTTCCACGACGATCGCTTCCTCCAGTTCGGCGGGAATCCGGCCCTGCTCGCAGGCCTCAGCGCCCTCGCGATCGTCGTCTTCGGCATCCAGTTCGCCCGACGAAGCCGTTGGCGCACGACTACCGCGCTGTGGGGCGTCCTCGCCGCAGTGCTCCTCTTCTCCGCGTCATCCGCGACCGCTTATCTCGGCGCCGCGGCCGGGACCGTCGTCCTCGTCTTCGCGCTGACCATCCGGCGCACGAGTGCCCTCGCGGCCCGCCGACGCGTGTACGCCGTGGGCGGCATCCTGATCGCCCTCCTCAGCGCCGCCACGGCGATCCTGCACCGCGCTCTCCTGGCGGCTCTCGGCGAAGCGGGCGACGCACCGGATCCCGCGAACATCATGGATGCGAGCGCCCAGGTCGGCGTCGTCGGCGCCCTCGTGCTGTGCCTCGCCGTCGTCAGCCTCCTGTGGCGCGCCTGGTTCTTCGCAGCCGATCGCCCGCGCTGGGATCTTCGCGCCGACCGCCCCTATTCCTCCCTGACTCTGCTCCCCCTTCTGTGCATCGTGATCGCCACGGTTCAGGCCCTCGCCGGATCATCATCGGCTGTGCTGTGGGGCTGGATGCTGCTGGTGCTGTGCTCGTTCAAGATCAAAGCGGTGCCCCTTGTGGGCGTCGGCCTCCGGGAGCAGGCGCGGGTGACGGAGCGCGGACGACGGGCACGGCGCATCCCGTGACCCCCGTCGAGACGCCGCTTCGCCGCCTGCTCGGTTCGGTAGACATGGCCCGCGCGTACACGCTCGCGGCCCTCACCACCGCGTTCGGGTCGTTCCTCATCGTTCATTTGACCTCGAGGACGACGTTCGCGACCATCGTGCTGCTGCTGAGCATCCTGGGAATGGCGATCCTCGTCGTTCGCCGCGCCGAGCTGTCGGCGCTGCGCTTCGCCCCCTCGTCGCTGCTGATATTCCTCGCCCTCGCCCTGATCAGCGTGTTCTGGTCGACGGATCGCTCGGGCACCCTCGCGGGCTGGGCCTGGATGCTGGGCTTCGCGCTCATGGCCATCACGATCGGACATGTACGCGACACACTGCAGACCGTCCGGGCGATCGGCGACACCCTGCGCACGCTGCTGGCACTGTCACTGGGGGTCGAGATCCTCTCCGGCATCCTCATCGACATGCCGATCCTCTTCCTCTCCGTCGAGGGGAACATCGCCCTCGGCGGGCCGGTGCAGGGCGTCTTCGGCACCCGCAACATGATGGGCTTCGTCGCCGTGATCGCCCTCATCACCTTCGTGATCGAGTGGCGCACCCGTTCGGTGGCCGCCCCGCTCGCGATCCCCTCGATCGCCGTCGCCGCTTTCCTCGCGCTGCTCTCCGCCTCCCCGACCGTGCTCGTGCTGGCCGCGGCCGTCGGCACCGCCACCGGAGCGCTGACGATCGTGCGCCACACTCCCGCGCGTCGACGCGGCCTCGTGCAGTGGCTGCTCGGCGGCCTGGTCACCGCAGCTCTCGCCGTCGCCTTCTTCTTCCGTCACCAGATCATCGCCTGGATGGATGCCGGATCGGATTTCTCGACCCGTGCGGATCTGTGGAACACGATCCTCGACTTCGTCGCCATCAACCCCTTCCAGGGCTGGGGCTGGTTCGGCGTCTGGGCGCGCGGAGAGTATCCCTTCACCTACATCAACTATCTGCTCGCCGACCGGCACGAGACCGCACTGAACGCCTACTTCGACGTGCTGCTGCAGCTCGGCATCGCCGGATTGCTGCTGTTCCTCGTGCTCGGCGGCGTCGCCCTGGTTCGCTCGTGGCTGGTGGCGAGCGTGCGGCGTTCGGTCGTCTACGCCTGGACCCCGCTGGTGCTCGTCACGCTCGCCGTCGACTCGATGTTCGAGAGCTTCACGATCGCCGGCGCCGGCTGGCTGCTGCTGGTGCTGTGCGCGCTGCGCGCCGGACAGTCGCGATCCTGGCGCGAGGACATCGACGCCGCGCAGACCGGAACGATCTCGACGCTGCCGCCACAGGAGTGATCCCCCGCGGCGCGGAGCATGCCCTTCAGCTCAGAGAACGGAGCTTGTCGGCCCAGGCGAGGGCGTCACGAACGCCATCGTCGACGGATCGCTCGGCCGTCCAGCCGAGCATGTCCTTCGCGCGATCGACGATCGCGAAGGCTCCGGCCTGGTCGCCGGGGCGCCGTTCGGTCTCGATGACGGGCAGCGGCTGCTTGGTGACGCGCTCGAATGCGCCGACGAGTTCGCGCACGGTGACCCCGTCACCGGTACCGATGTTGATGACGCGATAGGGCTCAGCGGCGGTGGCGACCGCATCGAAGCGCTGAACGGCGGCGACGTGCGCGAGTGCGAGGTCCCACACGTGAATGTAGTCGCGCAGACCGGATCCGTCGCGCGTCGGCCAATCGGTGCCGGTGATCGTGAATGCTTCCCCGGCTTCCCGCGCCTGCATGATCTTGCCCAGCGCGTGCGACGGGGTCGGGTTCTGCAGGCCCGTGCGCAGCCGGGGGTCGGCGCCGATCGGGTTGAAGTAGCGCAGGGCGATCGCGCGGTGAGAGCCGGATGCTGCGGCGTCGGAGAGGATGCTCTCGACCATCGCCTTGGTCATGGCGTACGGGCTCGACGGCGCGAGCGGCGCGTTCTCGTCGACGCCCTCGCCCCCCTCGCCGAAATAGACGGCGGCCGACGAGCTGAAGACGATGCGGGTGATCTTGTGCTGCCGCAGGTTCTGCAGCAGGGTGATGGTCTTGCCGACGTTCGCGTCGTAATAGCCGAGCGGGTCGGCGACGGACTCCGGCACGACGATCCGCGCCGCGCAGTGCACGACGACGTCGATATCCGGGTGGTCGGCGACGATCCGATCGAGCAGATCCGCATCGGCGATGTCGCCGATGTAGAGGTTGCGGTCGACTCCGAAGTCCTCGCGCCCCGTGGACAGGTTGTCGAGGATCACCGTCTCGATGCCCGCTTCGAGGCAGGCCGTCGCTACAGTCGAACCGATGTATCCGGCGCCGCCGGTGATTAGAGCCTTCATCGCGCCCATCGTAGCGCGCGGCAGGTTCACCGGTGCGATCTTCACCGGGGCTTCACATCGCTGAGCGGTAGGCTGGGTTCTGCTCACAGCAACCCGCTCAGTGCCGATCCGGCCATGCGTGCAATCAAATCTCGGAGATCCTTTCGTGGCTCACGTCCTTCAGAACGTCGTCTTCCCGCTCGACCGCGACCCCGACCTCCTGCCGCTCTATGCCGACCCTGAAACATGGTCGACGATCGACGAGCAGCCGGTGCGCGTGTCGAACCGTGCCCACCTCGGCAACATCCTCGGTCGCCACCGCGCCCGGATCGTCTCCGGTCGCCGTGTCTCGCTCGGCACCTACTTCAACGCTTTCCCGGCGTCGTACTGGCAGCACTGGACGAGCGTGCGCCAGGTGCGACTCACCGTGCGCACGAGCGGTCCCGCGACGATCCTCGTCTACCGGTCCAACGGGGCCGGTGTGCGCCAGCGCGTCGACTCGCGCGAGGTGACGGGCGAGGCGACCAGCCACTTCGATCTCGAGCTGACCCAGTACAGCGATGGCGGCTGGCTCTGGTTCGACATCGTCGCCGACGAGAAGCACGCGATCCTCGAGGGCGCGGAGTGGACCACCGAGCAGGCCCCGGCGCGCACGGGCAAGGCCTCGCTGGGCATCACCACGTACAACAAGCCCGATTACTGCGTCGAGACCCTGCAGGCGCTGGCAGCCTCACCGGATGCCCTCGAATTCGTCGACCGCATCTTCCTCGTCGATCAGGGCACCCAGCTCGTGACCGAGCAGGACGGCTACGACGCGGTCGCCGCTGACCTCGGCGAGACGCTGCAGGTGATCCGTCAGCCGAACCTCGGCGGTTCGGGCGGTTTCGCCCGCGGCATGCACGAGGCGCTCCAGCGCCCCGAGAGCGATTTCGTGCAGCTTCTCGACGACGATGTGCTCATCGAGCCCGAATCCCTCCGACGCTCGATCGTCTTCGGCCAGTATTCGACGAATCCGACCCTCGTCGGCGGGCACATGTTCGACCTCCTCGACCGCCCGAAGCTGCACGGCTGGGCCGAGGTCGTCGACGAGCACCCCTTCATGTGGCGCAACCTCTACCAGGAGAAGATGGCTCACGACTTCGGCACCTCGAATCTGCGCCAGTCGACGCTTCTCCACATGCGCATGGACGCCGACTACAACGGGTGGTGGATGTGCCTCATCCCCCTCGACGCGATTCGCGAAGTCGGCCTGTCATTGCCGGCTTTCATCAAGTGGGATGACGCGGAGTTCTGCCTGCGCGCCGGCGAGGCGGGCTTCCCCACTGTGTCGATGCCGGGCGTCGCGCTCTGGCACGTCTCGTGGGTCAACAAGGACGACTCGATCGACTGGCAGGCCTACTTCCACGCCCGCAACCGCATCGTGGCCGGCCTCCTGCACTCCACGGCGCCCCGCGGCGGCCGTCTGCTCGCCCACAGTCGCCGCGTCGACCTCAAGCACCTCATGATGATGCAGTACTATCCGGTTGCGTTGCGTAACCAGGCGCTGCGCGATGTACTGCGCGGCCCCCGGCACATGCAGGAAAACCTTGCGACGGCAATGCCCGCCGCGCGGGCTCTCGCAACGTCCTACCCGGAGACCGTGATCCACCGTGACCCGTCGACGGTGCTGCACGCACGCAAGGGACGTCAGGTCTACAAGCAGTTGCTGAGGAATGAGTTCGACAGCCCAACCGGCCTGAAGCTTCGGATCTTCACGCTCAAGACGCTCGTCGCGCACTGGCTGCACAAGCCCGCACAGGCCAACGTCGCGCAACCCGAGGTCGAGTTCGGCAAGGGAGACGCCCACTGGTGGCGCGTCCCCCAGTTCGACAGCGCGCTCGTCAGCGCAGCCGATGGCTCGGGCAAGAACATCTACACGCGCGATCGCAAGAAGTACCGTGCGATGCTGCGCGAGTCGTTGCGCCTGCACGCCGAGCTCAAGCGCCGCTGGCCCGAGTTGCAGAAGCAGTACCGCCAAGCGCTGCCCGAGCTCGTCTCGCAGCAGTCCTGGCAGAAGATCTTCGAGGAGAAGGCATGACCGCGACCCCCGTCGCATTCGATCCCGCAACCGCAGCGATCGTCGTCGTCACATTCAACCGTTCGCACTTGCTCGCCGGTCTGCTGGAGAGCATCGTCACGATGGATCCGAAACCGGGTCGCGTCATCATCACCGATAACGCATCGTCGGATGACACGACCGAGGTCGTCGAGTCCTTCCGGGACCGTCTCGGCACCGAGCTCGTCTACAACCGGCTCGAGACGAACACCGGAGGCTCCGGCGGGTTCAGCGCGGGCATGGAGAAGGCCTACGACCTCGGCAGCGAGTGGATCTGGATGATGGACGACGATGTCGAGGTCGTCCCCGACGGTCTCGCCCGGATGGGCAAGTGGGCGCCCCGCTTCAAGAGCATCCAGGGACGCCGTTACGACTACGACGGCAGCGAGTTCTACTGGCAGTACCGCATCGCCGACCGCATGGGCATCCCGATTCCGTTCGCACCCTCCGGGTTCGATGACTCCGGCTACAAGGAGATGAACAGCGGATGCTTCGAGGGCATGTTCATCCATCGATCGATCGTGGCGCAGATCGGTCTGCCCGACCCGCGCTTCTTCATCTACTGGGATGACCAGATGTACGGATGGATGGCGTCGCGCCTGACGACAGCCGTCATCGTGGATGAGTTCGTGCTGCGCCGCACCCGCGAGATCAGGCAGTGGGACATGGGCATCCGCCATCTGAACGCTTCGAGCAACGCCTACCGCTACTACATCATGCGCAACCGCGGCTTCATCAAGCAGTACTACCGCGTGCACGGCGTCTACAACCCGGTGCTGTTCGGCCTGGGAACGACGGCGACGTTCTTCAAGGAGCTGATCCGGCTGGTGTTCGTCGAGCGCACCGTGCGCGGTACGAGCAACCTGTTCCGTGGCCTGCGCGACGGCGGCGCAGTCGGCCGCGACCGCACCTGGCAGCCGATGCCCGCTCTGGAGGCATGATGTCCGACGAACCTCAGCCGCACGCCGTCTGGGTCTTCCCCGAGAAGAAGAAGCGCACCGCCGGCAAGGTCTGGCTCATCGTCGTGCTCTCGGTCGTCGCACTGGCGATCGTCGGGACTGTGCTCTTCTTCTTCCTGCCGCGGGCGGGCGCTCCGTCACCCAGTCCGTCCCCCACGGCTTCGTCCGCGTCGCCGTCACCGTCGCCGTCGCCGACCGCCTCTCCCACCCCGACGCCTTCTCCGGAGCCCTCACAGGTTCCGCAGACGACGCCGCCGGAAATCCCGGACCCCGACATCGACACGTTCGCCGCTCAGGTTAAGCCACGTCTCGATGACGCCACGACGGGCCTGACCATGGTGCGCGAGATGAGCGGGCAGGATGCCTCGCAGGTGGTCGATCAGCTCCAGCAGGACGCGGAGCGGCTCACCAGCGTCCCTGCGCCGAGCTCGATCTCGACGCAGTGGAACGACGCTGTCGGCGCCTATGCGGCTCAGCTGAAGGCGCTGCGCACGGCCTACGACAGCGGTTCGAACGCGACATCGGCCCTCGATGCGTCGACCTCTGCGCTGCAGAAGGTCCGTGCTCTCGTCGGACTCTGAGCGGGAAGGGGCCGATCAGGCCTTCTTCTTGGCTGTTCCCGAATCTTCGTTGTAACGATCGAGGACCTCGCTGATGCTTGCGTCCAGCACGAGGCCGCCCTTGTTCAGGTAGAGACCGCGCGTGCAGAAGCGGCGCAGATCGCGTTCGTTGTGGCTGACGAAGAACAGCGTGCGTCCTTCTGCGAGAAGTTCATCGATGCGGCGATAGCACTTGTCTCGGAAGGCTTTGTCTCCGACCGCGAGCACCTCGTCGACCAGCAGAATCGGCTCGTCGAGCTGAGAGACGACGGCGAACGCCAGGCGCACCTTCATGCCATTGGACAGATGCTTGTACGGCGTCTCCTGGAAGTCGTGCAGCTCCGCGAACTCGATCATCTCCGCGTAACGGGTCGCGACCGCGTCCCGCGTCATCCCGTGCAGGCCGGCCGTGAGCCGGACATTCTCGCGGACGGTGAGGTCTCCGACGAAACCGCCGGTGAGCTCGATGAGAGGCGCGACGCCTCCGTTGACCGTGACCTTTCCCTCATCGGGAAGCAGCACGCCCGCGACGAGCTTCAGCAGCGTCGACTTGCCCTGCCCGTTGCGGCCGACCACGCCGATGGCTTCGCCGGGTTCAACGGTGAAGGAGACATCGCGCAGCGCCCAGAACTCCCCCGGCCGATTGCGGCGCTTGGCGCCGGCGAAGAGGTCCTTGAAACTGCGGCGTCCCCTTCGGTTGCGTCTGAAGCGCACTCCGAGCCCGGTGACCTCGATCGCTGCGTTCATGAGAGTTCTCCTTCTGCCATCCACAGCGCCAGCGCGGCCAGCGAGTGGGCGTCGGCGATGAGGCCGTTGCCGATCATGCGGGTGATCTCATCGGTGCGAATCCACCGGGCGTCGTCGACCTCGCCGTCGGTCTCGCCGGGGACCGCTCCGGCGTCGATGCGGCAGAAGACGACGGCGACCTTCTGCGGATAGACCGTGGAATCCGTGACATAGCGACCGATGACCCGGGCGCCGGCCCCCTGAAAGCCGGTTTCCTCCGCCAGTTCGCGAAGGGCCGTGGCTGTGGCCGCCGAGTCGGAGACATCGCCGGCTCCGCGCGGCAGTTCCCAGAGCTCTTCTCCGACGGCGATGCGATTGCTCTGCACCAGCAGTACGGCGTCGTCTCGGACGGCGACCATCACAGCTCCGGTCCGGCCCTCCGCGATGACGAGCCGGTGATGCGTGTAGACGCCGGCGGGCCCCTCCACCCGGGCCGCTTCCAGGCGGACCGGAAGCGCGCCGTCGCTGTCGTAGACGACGCGGAAGTCGGCATCGGTCATGACGTTCCCCTTCCGTGCAGGACGAGACGGGCTCGCGGATCCTGTTTGAGGAGCGCGAGCAGCGCGAAGAGCGATTCGAAGGGCACGGTCGTGACGATCACGCCGAGGAAGGCGACCCAGGTCCAGGGGCTGTCGATCGCGTCGATGTTCAGTCCCGGTAGCGCGAGGACGACGACCAGCACGGCGACCGCCAGTTTCGCGAGCGAGCCGCGGATGACGCTGCCGCGCGACTCGACCACGGCGACCTGAGTCACGGCGAAAGCGAGTGCCTTCATCCGCGTCCACGTCGGTCTCGTATGCAGCGCTGCCCGTTCCTTCACGGACGCGTCGCCCGCGATCGCGACCGTGGCGGGCGACGAGGTGCGCGCCCATTCGAGCAGACCGGCGGACAGGGGGAAATCCACATCGCCATCGCGCGGATGCAGGCCCCGTGAGGAGTCGCCCTCGAAACTGACCCAGTCCGCATCCGCGTTCTCCGCCAGCATCCGCAGATACGCACCGTTCCATCAGGCGCGGATCCTTTGGCGCGTCTCATCGTCGACGTCGAGGAGATCGATCTTTCGCCATGCCTCGCTGCGGTAGCGTTCCTCTCCGAGGCGCGCGTGCTCGATCAGCAGGCGCTCCTGTTCGGAGGCGACGGGCGGTTCACCGGTGCGCAGGCTGGCATCGACGCTCAGCTGCTGCTCGTACCGGACAGTTCCCGACTCGACGAGATCGATCCACGCATCCCACCGTCGAAGGATCTCGCGGCTCACCTGTCCGTCCCTCGCTGCGGCCATCGACCACCGGAAGTCGGGGTTGCGACGACGACGGTCCAACCCGGCACGAAGGTCGGCATCAGGCCCCGTGATGGTCAGCGGAAATGCCGCCCGAGTCGCGCCGAGCTCGTTCAGCACGCCCTCAGGGCCGAGGGTCATGAAGTATTCGCCATCGAGCAGCATGGCGTCTGTGACGAGGATGCTGCCAGAGACGAGCACGCCCACACGGAGCATCCCCGTGAGTTCGGTGATCGCCGCTCGTGCCCCCTTCTCGGAGAATCGCTGCGCCTGCGCCGGAGAATCCAGTTCCGCGATCAGAATGCGCCGAGCCGATTCCGGCATCACAGCTCCTTGAGGACCGAACGCTCGAGCGACCGGAACACCCACAGGCCCAGCCCGAAGATCACGATGGTCATCACCGCGCTGATCACGACCGGCGCCGTCTGCCACTGCTCCGGGAAGAAACCGACCCGGTAGAGGGTGAAGATCCCCGACAGCGGGTTGAAAGCACCGATGGTGTTGAACGGGTCCGGCAGGTCGGAAACGCTGTAGATGACCGGCGAAGCGTAGAACAGCGCCCGCAGGATCAACGCAGTCGTCCGTTCGAGATCCGCGTAGAGCACGCACAGCGGAGCGACCAGCATGCCGATGCCGATGAGCAGCAGCGTCTGCATCAGGATCGCGACCGGGAACCACAGCAGTGACCAGCTGACAGTCATCTTGTCGAGGTTGAACAGGATGAACAGCGCGAGCACCGGAAGCGAGCAGAGGAACTCGATGCCCTTGCTCAGCACGATCCGATTGACCCAGATGGATCGCGGGATCGACGTGGAGCGCATCAGACGCGCATCCCTGCGGAATGCCCGGGTGAAGTCCGATACGGAGCTGTTGAACCACACCCAGGGCAGCAGCGCGAGCACGAGGAAGACGATGTACGGCTGCTCTCCGACGCCGCGTTGGAACACCTGCGTGAAGACGAACCAGTAGATCGCCCCCATCACCAGAGGGTCGAGAACCGACCACAGGTACCCGAGCCAGCTCGTCGCGTAGCGGACCTTGAGGTCGCGCGCGGAGAGAAGCCAGAGGGAATGCAGGTACCGCCGGGGTGTTCCCGGCGCCCCGACGGCAGCGTGACTCACGGTTATGAGTCTAGGAGAGGGTGTTATTCCACATGGACAGCGCCGAGCCGATGGCCATGTGCATGTCGAGGTACTGGTAGGTGCCCAGGCGACCGCCGAAGTGGACGTCCTTCTCCCCCTTCTGCAGATCGCGGTATGCCAGCAGCCCTTCGCGGTCGGCCGGGGTGTTCACCGGGTAGTACGGCTCGTCGGCCTTCTCAGCGAAGCGCGAGAACTCACGCATGATGACGGTCTTGTCCGCCGGGTACAGGTCCTTGCGCTCCGGGTGGAAGTGCTTGAACTCATGGATGCGGGTGAAGGGGACGTCCATGTCGGGGTAGTTCATGACCGGGGTGCCCTGGAAGTCGCCGATGTTCAGCACCTCCTGCTCGAAGTCGAGCGTGCGCCAGCTCAACTCGCCGGCGGCGAAGTCGAAGTAACGGTCGACGGGCCCGGTGTAGACGATCGGCACCTGGCCGACGAGCGCCTTGCGATTCAGCGGCTGCGACTCGTCGAAGAAGTCGACGTCGAGCTTGACCTCGATGTTGGGGTGGTCGGCCATCCGCTCGATCCACGCGGTGTAACCGTCGGTGGGCAGGCCCTCCCACGTGTCGCTGAAGTAGCGGTTGTCATAGTTGTAGCGCACGGGGAGACGGCTGACGATGTCGCCCGAGAGCTTCGCGGGGTCGGTCTGCCACTGCTTCGCCGTGTAGTCGCGGAAGAATGCTTCGAACAGCGGACGCCCGACGAGTGCGATGCCCTTCTCCTCGAAGTTCGACGCCGTCTTCACGTCGTACTCCCCCGCCTGCTCGCGGATCAGCGCGCGCGCCTCATCGGGCGAGTAGGCGGCCTGGAAGAACTGGTTGATCGTGCCGAGGTTCACCGGCATCGGGTACACGACGCTCTTGTGGTTCGTGTAGACGCGGTGAACGTAGTTCGTGAACGTCGTGAAGCGGTTGACGTACTCCCACACCGTTGCGTTCGAGGTGTGGAACAGGTGCGCGCCGTAGCGGTGCACCTCGATGCCCGTCTCGGGCTCCGCCTCGCTGTAGGCGTTGCCGCCGATGTGCGAGCGACGCTCGATGACCGTGACCTTGCGGCCGGCTTCAGCGGCGCGCTCTGCAATGGTGAGGCCGAAGAAGCCCGAACCGACGACGAGGAGATCCATGTCAGGCCGCCGTTCCGACGACGATGCGCGGGGTGCCCGCCCAGAGCGCCGCGTCGCTGGCCGCACGGCCATCGACGAGGAGCTTCACACCGGGCAGATCTGCCGGCGTGAGGGTCTTGTAATCGGCGTGATCGGTCTGCAGGATCACGAGGTCAACCTCTCCGCCCATCGCGTACGCGGTGAGGCCGAGAGCAGCGAGCTCCTCGTCCGTGTAGAGCGGGTCGTGCACGACGACCTCGGCTCCGCGGGCCTGGAGGGCCTGCACGGTCGGGAAGACGCCGGAGAACGCGGTCTCCTTCACGCCGCCGCGGTACGCCGCGCCGAGCACGACAGCGCGCTGGCCGGAGAGATCGCCGAGGATCCCTTCGGCCTGGGCGACGAGGCGCTCGGGCATCGAGGCGTTGAGCTGACGCGCGACGCGGACGATGTCGGCATCGGGGTCGGTCGACAGGTACAGGCGCGGATACACCGGGATGCAGTGGCCGCCCACCGCGATACCAGGCTTGTGGATGTGGCTGTAGGGCTGCGAGTTGCAGGCCTCAATGACCTTGTAGACGTCGATGCCGTTCGCCGCCGCGAAGAGGCCGAACTGGTTGGCCAGCCCGATGTTCACGTCTCGGTAGGTCGTCTCGGCGAGCTTGGCCATCTCGGAGGCCTCGGTGCTGCCGAGATCCCAGACGCCGTTCGGGCGGGGCAGGTCGGTGCGCTCGTCGAACTGCAACACGGCCTCGTAGAACTCACGGGCACGGCGGTTGCCCTCATCCGACAGTGCGCCGATGAGCTTCGGGTACTTGCGCAGGTCGGCGAAGACGCGGCCGGTGAGCACGCGCTCCGGTGAGTAAGCCAGGAAGAAGTCCCCGCCCTCGGTCAGGCCCGAGCCCTCTTCGAGCATCGGCTTCCAACGGTTGCGGGTCGTGCCGACCGGAAGAGTCGTCTCGTAAGAGACCAGGGTTCCGGGCGTGAGGTGCTCGGAGAGCGACTTCGTCGCAGCATCCATGTACTTGAAGTCGGGCTCCCACGTCTCGTCGTCGACGAAGACGGGCGCCACAAGGACCACGGCGTCAGCGCCCGGGATCGCCTCGGCGTAGTCGGTGGTCGCGCGGAGCTTGCCCGCGGGAATCAGCTCGGCCAGTCGTTCCTGGAGCTCGGACTCACCGGGGAACGGCTCGATGCCGGCGTTGATGGTGTCGACGGCCTTCTGGTTCACATCGACGCCGATGACGTCATGACCGGAGGAGGCGAACTGGACGGCGAGGGGAAGCCCGATCTTTCCAAGGGCGACGACGGCGATACGCATGGGACCTATTCTAGGGGGCACGACGGAGCCGCTCCTCGAGAAGCTCCGTAAGCATCGTCCACGATGCGGCATCGAAGCATGCCGCGAAGATGGCGAGCTGTCCCCAGTTCGATCCTCGCCCCCCCTACATATCGTCCTAGAGGAGACTGAGCTGCCCCCGCACAACCTCTTTCGTGCGGCATCAACACAGGTGCCACGCAGAGTCCAGCGATAGGATCCTTCTTTAGGCCGGATTGGCTCTTCCTAAACTATTGTTCGCCAGTGACCCATGAGAGGGACTGCTTGCTGTGAGCGCGAGGCCGACTATTCTTTGCATCTCGCTGTCCCCCATCAGGTCCGATGCCCGCGTGCTCCGCCAAATAGGGATGCTGCGCGAAATGGGCGACGTCGTCACCGTCGGCTTCGGCGACGCGCCGGACGGAGTCATCGAGCACCTCGCGGTGCCGAGCGAGCTCAAGACCTTGCCCCAGACAGCCCGAGGCGTCATGCGCCTCGCGCTCAGACGGTTCCGCAGCGTCGAGCTCACAGCGCCGGCGATCGCATGGGCTGACGCGAAAATCGGGCAAAGAAAGTTCGACCTCGTCGTCGCGAATGAGGCGCGCGTGCTCGCGTGGGCGAACAAAATTGCAGGGGAAGCGCCGCTCTGGGCCGACATGCACGAGTGGGCACCGGAAGAGCGAACTCACCTCTTATCTTGGCGTCTTCTCGTCGCCCCGTTCATGACGTATCTGTGCCGCCGTTACCTTCCCAGCGCAGATTTCGTGACCACCGTTGGCCAAGAGATATCGAACCTGTATCGCGAAAGCTTCGGAGTCTCCGCCGAGCTTATGCGGAACGTTGGCCCCTACGTTGCACTGGAGCCTGCAAGCGTGCTCCCCGATCGCGTGCGCTTAGTACACAGCGGTGCAGCGATTCACGGTCGTCAACTCGAGCTGATGATCGAATCGATGAAGCTACTCGATGATCGTTTCACCCTCGACCTGTACCTGATGCCTGGTGGCGACGGAGGAGCCTATTTGACGCAGCTCAAAGAGTTGGCCGCTTCTGACCAACGCGTGACGTTCCACCCACCAGTTGCCCCTGCGAATCTTCCGGCGACGCTGAACCAGTACGACGTCGGTGTCTTCTGGATTCCGCCGACGCATACGAACGCGCGGCTGACGCTGCCAAACAAATTCTTCGACTATGTACAGGCCCGGCTCATGATCGCCGTGGGGCCATCCTTGGAGATGGAGCCGTTGATTGCTGAACACCATCTCGGCGTGGTGAGCACTGGATTCACCAGCGCACAATGCGCGGCGTCCCTGGCAGGGCTGTCCTTGAGCGCGATCGAGTCCGCGAAGAGTGCTGCGGACAAAGCCGCCAAGGCATTGAGCTTTGAGCAGGAAAGCGCGCGAATCAGCCCGCTTGTTCAGTCTCTCCTCGATACAACCCGAACAGCTCAGAAGGAGGACGGCCGATGATCGCCGTCTATCGTTTGTACCGTGAGCTACTTGCGGTGCTGCCTACCGAAGCGCGCCGCTTTCTCAACATATACTCGTGGTCGCTAGCTTCGCTGGCAATATTCGATGCCGCAGCGCTCGCGCTCATGGCCGCTGTCATCGCGCCCCTCGCGGTTGGCTCGAAGGTCGAGCTGCCGTTCTTCGGCCAGTTGGGCAATCTCGGTGTCATACTGGCGATCATCGCGGTATGTGCGCTGATGATCTTCAAAGGCGTTGCGTCGGCAATCGTCTTGCGTTGGGGGTCTCAGCGCATTGCCAAGTACGAAGTCGCGTTGGGCGACAGACTATTCAGGTCCTACCTCGGCGCGCCATGGCAAGAGCGTCTGACCAAGAACTCGTCCGACATGTTGCGTTTCACGGACAGCGGTGTGGATGCCGCGATCAACTCCTTCCTCCGCCCTGGGGCAACCCTGCTCGCCGAGATCGTTAGCCTTTTCGCGGTCGTTGCCACGCTCGCGATCATCCAACCCGTGATAGCCGTCGTAACCGTGATCTATTTGCTCCTCTTGGGTGCCCTGCTCTACTTCTGGATCTCACGCCATGCTCGGCGGGCGGGAGAGATCAACCTCGAATCAACGATCAGAACCTCCCGCCTGATCCTGGAGATTGTCTCCGCGCTGAAGGAAGTCACCCTCCGTGGGAAGGAAGAGACCGTCGCTGCTGTTGTCGGCACAAGCCGCACGCGAAGCGCACGTGCCCGTGCCAACACCTACTTCCTTGGCCAACTGCCTCGATACGTCATGGAATCAGGCGTGATCGGCGGTTTCATCGTCGTGGGCGGCGCAGGCTACTTGCTTGGCGGCCCCGAACAGGCTATTAGTGCTGTCGCGGTATTCGGGTTAGCTGGGTTCCGCATGGCTCCCTCCGTAAGCCGATTCCAAACACTCATGTCCCAGATGCTCGCCGCATCCAGTTATCCTCGACGCGTCGTTCAGGAGCTGCGACAAGCCGAACAGATGTCGATCGAATCTGCCGCTCGCCACGAGGCTCCACTAGCATCAGAACCGCGAGCGCTCGAGTTCCGGAACGTGAGCTTCAGCTACAGCAGCGGTGCCACACCCGCCATCAAGAACGTAAGTCTCACGATCCCACTCGGTTCCTCTGTGGCCTTCGTAGGTGCATCCGGTTCCGGGAAGTCAACGATGATCGATCTCATTCTGGGACTTTTGGAGCCCCAGTCCGGTGAAATCTGGGTCGATGAGGTCCGCCTATCTGACGCACGACGAGCATGGCGGCAGCAGACATCGTATGTTCCTCAAGAGGTGGCCGTGTTCGATTCGACCGTGGCACAAAATGTAGCGCTGACTTGGTCTGATGACTTCGATCGGCCTCGAGTGATCCACGCTCTCGACCAGGCACAAGTGCTGGACATCATCGAGTCGAGGGACGGCGGTGTCGATGCTAGTGTCGGCGAACGAGGACTCGCGCTCTCCGGAGGACAGCGTCAGCGACTCGGCATCGCCCGTGCACTGTACACGAACCCGATGGTTCTTGTTATGGACGAGGCCACAAGCGCCCTCGATACCCAGACGGAAGCCGACGTCACCGCGGCAATCGCTGCAGCCACGGGCGATCGGACTCTCATCACCGTTGCACATAGGCTTTCCACAGTACGAAACGCAGACCTCGTTTTCTTTATGCGCGATGGCGAAGTGGTCCACTCCGGCACGTTCGACGAAGTGGTCGCGGCTGTCCCCGACTTCGCTAAACAAGCCGCCCTCGCGGGGCTCACGTCAGCTGATCTCACCGTTTCACCAGCGCGCGAAGTGTAGTCTTGAAAGGTTCTCCTCCGCGGGGAACCGTCAACGATATACATAGATCATCACGCGGATAGCAGTTCAAGGAGTCATCAAGTGGAGAACCCGTCACATAATTCCAGTGAAGGCACCGCAGCGTACCAGCGCTGCACGCGAACGATCATGGACACGACCGATCCCGAGATCTGGTTCGACGAAGACGGCATCTCCTCCCATGCACTACGATTCGACGAGCTGTTCAAGGCAGATGTTGATGCCGCACAAGCCGGTGAGCGGACTCGCGAGCTCCAGGAGCTGGTCGACAAGATCAAGAGGGACGGAGCAGGCAAGCCATACGACTGCATCGTCGGTGTATCCGGAGGTGTTGACAGCTCATATCTCATTCTCCAGGCCGTTAAGCTCGGTCTCCGCCCGCTCGCCGTACACTTCGACAGCGGATGGAACTCGGAACTCGCCGTCGATAACATCCATAACATCATCAAGACACTGAATCTCGATCTCTACACTCACGTCGTCGACTGGCGCGAGATGCGAGATCTCCAGCTTTCGTTCTTCAAAGCCTCAGTAGCGAACTGCGACGTACCGACTGACCACGCGTTCGGTTGGGTGGCCTACAAGCAGGCAGTGAAGTACAACGTCAAGTACATCTTGTCCGGCGCCAATCTCGCGAGCGAGTCGATTCTGCCTCAGTCATGGGGCTACAACGCCTCCGACGCGAAACACGTCCGCGGAATTCATCGGCGTTTTGGGAAGGTAAAACTGAAGACATACCCCCTAATGGGTCTTTTTAAGCGCCACCTGTGGTACCCGCATGTACGCGGTATCGAAACAGTGAAGCCATTGAACCTCATGCCTTACAAATACGATGAGGCCAAACGCGTCATCGCCGACGAACTTAACTGGCGTGACTACGGCGGGAAGCACTACGAATCCGTATTCACCCGCTATTTTCAGGGATACTACCTGCCCCGTAAATTCGGATTCGATAAGCGCCTCGCCCATTACTCATCGCTGATCCTGTCCGATCAGCTGACCCGCGAAGAGGCACTCGCGCTGTGCGAGTCTGAAAATTATCCAGAGGATCTGCGCCGCCAAGATCACGAGTTTATCGCCAAAAAGCTCGGGATTACTGTGGCACAGATGGACGCTTTCTACGACCTACCCAACAAGGATTACACCGATTACCCTAACGCGAAGCGTCAGTGGGATCTCGCCATGAAGACCGTGAGAGAATCAGTGAAGTTCGTCCGAAAGCTCGGCATTCGCCTGTGAGCGTTACCGTCATTGACTTCGGACTCGGGAATATCGGGTCAGTGGTCAACATGTTTAAAAGAATCGGCGTGCAACCCAAGGTAGCCCAGTCGTCAGACGAGGTACTTTCTGCCGAGCGCATTTTGCTACCGGGCGTCGGCGCTTTTGATCGGGGCATGGAACGATTGGATTCCGCCGGCCTGACCTCGTCTGTCAAGACATTCGCAGAGTCTGGCCGTCCGGTTCTCGGCATCTGCCTCGGCATGCAATTGCTCCTAGATTCCAGCGAAGAAGGGACAAGCGCAGGACTGGGGCTCATTCCAGGACGAAGCATACGTTTCGCGGAGGCCAGCGGTCTCCGCGTCCCTCATATGGGATGGAATCGAATCAGCGCAACGCGGGAGGATCCGATCCTCGCTGACCCCGCTGATGACCAGCGCTTCTACTTCGTGCACTCTTACCATGCAGTCCCAGCGAACCCTGCCCACCAACTTGCTTCCACAACATACGGAAAACCATTCACATCGATGATCCGTGATAACAACGTCATTGGCGCACAGTTCCATCCCGAGAAAAGCCATAAGTTCGGCATGACCCTGCTCCAAAGGTTTTCTGAACTATGAGCCTGCGACCACGCATTATTCCCGTCCTCCTCGTCTCGGACGGCTATCTCGTCAAACCCGTAAAATTCAAAGGCGATACATATATCGGAGATCCGATCAACGCAGTTCGCATCTTCAACGATAAGCAGGTCGACGAACTCGTTATCTGCGATATTGACGCCACCCCTCAAAAATCTGGCGTCAATTTCAAACTGATTGAAGAAATCGCGAGCGAAGCCTTCATGCCGGTCGCATATGGTGGCGGAGTACGCCGTCTTGAAGATGCTGAACGAATTACCAACATTGGCATAGAGAAAGTCGTTCTGAACTCTGAGGCAGTACGTCGCCCAGAAAGCATAAGTGAGATCGCAGCCGTGCTCGGTTCGTCGAGCACGGTCGTCAGCATTGATACCAAAAAGCGCCTTCGCGGTGGTTGGGATACCTACACAGAACGCGGCAAACGCAAATCCGCTCTGTCTCCGGTCGAAGCCGCACTCCAAGCTCAGGAGCATGGGGCGGGGGAGCTGATCCTCTCATCTATCGACAGGGAAGGCACCTTCTCGGGATATGACACGAGACTGATCACCACCGTCACTGAACGCGTCAATATCCCAGTGATATCGCTAGGCGGAGCACGAGGTCTCTCGGATTTCCATGCCGCATTCGGCGCCGGCGCTTCTGCCGCGGCCGCGGGGAGTACCTTCGTGATGACAGGAACTCATCGTGCTGTTCTCATCAATTATCCGTCCCCGACTGAAATTACTTCTCTCGATGACTAATGGAGAAACCTTGAGCCAGACAAGCCGCCCCCGCATTCTCGTGCTGACCCATACGCCCATCGATCGCGAACCGCGTGCCTTGAAGCAAGTCACGTACTTCAAGAGTTTCGCGGAAGTGACAACAGCAGGTTTTGGGCCCGCACCATTCGACGACGTTGCGCACATCGAGCTCGAATCGTCACCGAGAACGGAGGGCCTACTTCGCATCCCCGGAGTCTACACAGGGCTTTTGGCGATCCGCGCGTATCGAATTTTCGATGCGCTCAAACCGCGGAACCGATCAGCCTACGACCGTTTGAAGAACGACACGTGGGACGTCATCATCACGCATGACGTCCACACGTTGGCGCTCGCCAGGAAGCTGAACGTTAATAAAGGCATTCTGGTAGATCTTCACGAATATGCACCGCGTCAGAATGAGAGTTCCCGACTCTGGCGACTCCTCATTGCACCGTACTTCCGGTGGATCTGCCGCACCCAAGTTCCGCAGGTGGCTGCAGCCACAACCGTTGGGCAGGGAATCGTTGATGAGTACCGGCGCGAGTTCGGCTTTGATGCCACGCTCGTCGTCAACGCCACCGCCTATCAAGAACTGACGCCGGGCCCAATATCCGAGCCGATTCGCCTCGTGCACTCCGGCATCCCAGCACGACCGCGCAAACTTGAGGTAATGATCGATGCCGTCAAGCAGACATCAGCCAACGTGACGTTGGACCTCTACCTCATCAAGGATGGCTCCGCCTACTATGACGAGCTCGTTTCACGCGCTTCCGGCGATTCGCGGATCAGATTCATGGATCCAGTACCGTACGTAGATCTCGTACGCACGCTCAATGGCTACGACGTAGGACTTAGTGTTCTCGCCCCAAGCACGTTCAACTTGGCATGGTGTCTTCCTAACAAGTTCTTTGACTTCATCCAAGCCAGACTCGGCGTGATCGTGGGCCCTTCTCCTGAGATGGTGCGCTTCGTCGAGGAATTCGGTGTCGGTACCGTTGCCGATGATTTCGGGGCCGCGGCTCTTGCGCGTGTCTTGGACTCACTAACCATCGAAGAGGTCACCGCTTGGAAGCAGGCATCGCACGCGAATGCTCGAGTTCTATCAAGTGAAGAACAAGTGAAAGTCTGGGGCAGCGTCGTCGATAAGATCCTCACATCTTAGAAGAACGCAAAAAGATTGGCTCAGTTCCTTCAGCGGTACTGAGCCAATTTTTTTGTCAGCTTGCACTACCTATTCGGGGACGGTTTCTCATATCTGCCCCCTCGTATGGAAGGGTAATCAAGAAGGCGAGCCTCCGGCGGCCTTAAGCAGAACAACGTGTTCGGCCCAGGAGCACCGGAGGCTCGCCTGACGTATCGGAGGATCGCGGTAAGAATCAGTCGGTCGTGGCCAACCGCACACTCTCATCTCTGCTCGCCGATTCCAAGGCCGCTTGAACAACGGTAAGCGTGCGCAGCCCCTGCTCCATCGTCACGACGTCGGTTCGCGCACCGAGGACGGAATCGCGGAATGCCTCGTGCTCGACACGGAGCGGCTCACGCTTGGCGAACGCGAAGCGCGTGACGTCACCTTCGGAGACGCCACGGAACGAGGAGACGGACTCCCATTCCAGCGGAATCGTTCCGTTCGCGTAGAACGTCAGATCACCGGTAGAAGTGTCAGCGACGAACGCACCCTTCTCCCCCGTGACGACCGTGACGCGTTCCTTCATCGGGCTCAGCCAGTTGACGATGTTATTCACGATGACGCCGGACTTTGTGCGCCCGGTGATCGTGATCATGTCTTCGTGCTCGCGTCCGCTCTTGAAGGCGGTCTGCGCGAAAACACGCTCGTAATCGCTCTGCACGACCCACGCCGTCAGATCAACATCGTGGGAAGCGAGGTCCTTCGCCACACCGACGTCGGCGATCCGCGACGGGAAGGGTCCCTGACGACGCGTGACGACCTGATACACGGCGCCGAGCTCGCCCGCTTCGATCCTGCGACGAAGCTCCTGCAACGCCGGGTTGAAGCGCTCGATGTGTCCCACCGCGCCGACGAGGCCCGCCTCAGCGAAGGCATCCACCATCCGCTGCCCTGCTTCGAGGGTGTGCGCGATCGGCTTCTCGACGAGCGTGTGCACGCCCGCTGCAGCGAGCTTGAGGGCGGCCTCTTCGTGGAAACGCGTCGGAACCGCGACGACCGCGATATCGATCCCTGCGGCGATCAGCGCATCGATATCCGGCAGGATCTCAAGGTCTCCGGCGACACCGTGCGGATCTCCGCCCGGGTCGGCGATGGCGACGAGATCGACCCCGTCGAGCTCACGCAGCACGCGGGCATGGTGACGCCCCATCATGCCGACGCCCAGGAGCCCTGCGCGCAGAGCCATCAGGCGCCTGCCTTCGCGACGGCGTTGACCGCGGTGACGATGCGCTCGAGGTCGTTCTGGCTGAGCGACGGGTGCACCGGCAACGAGGCGACCTCGCGTGCTGCGCGCTCCGTCTCGGGAAGATCGAGACCGGGTGCGTACGGGGCCAGCGAAGGCAGACGGTGGTTCGGGATCGGGTAATAGACGCCCGCTCCGACGTTGTGCTCACTCTTCAGAGCCGCGACAAAGCCGTCGCGGTCCTCCGGAACACGCACCGTGTACTGGTGGTAGACGTGCACGGCGCCACCGGCGACCGTCGGGACGACCACGCCCTGAAGATTCGCGTCGAGGAACGCGGCGTTCTGCTGACGCGTCTTCGTCCAAGCATCGACCTTCGTCAGCTGCACGCGGCCGATGGCCGCGTGGATATCGGTCATACGGGCGTTGAAGCCGATGATCTCGTTCTCGTACTGACGCTCCATGCCCTGGTTGCGCAGCAGGCGGGCACGACGGGCGACCTCGTCGTTCGCGGCGGTGATCATGCCGCCCTCGCCGCTGGTCATGTTCTTCGTCGGGTAGAGGCTGAACATCGCGAACTCGCCGAACGAGCCGACCGGACGTCCGTCCAGCGCAGCGCCGTGCGCCTGAGCGGCATCCTCGAAGAGCATGACACCGCGTGCCGCGGCCAGGGCTTCGAGCTCGCGCATGCGCGCGGGGTGTCCGTACAGGTGCACGGGCATGATGCCCTTGGTCTTCGGCGTGATGGCCGCGGCCACCGCCTCGGGATCGAGCGTGAATGTCTCGGGCTCGATGTCGACGAAGACCGGAGTAGCACCGGTCAGCGCGACGGAGTTGCCGGTTGCGGCGAAGGTGAACGACGGCACGATGACCTCGTCGCCGGCGCCGACGCCTGCCGCGAGCAGGCCGAGGTGCAGACCGGCCGTACCGGAGTTGACAGCCACCGAGGGGCGCCCCGGGACGAAGTGCTCCGAGAATTCCTTCTCGAACGTCGCGACCTCTGGCCCCTGTGCGACCATCCCGCTTCGAAGCACACGATCGACTGCCTCGCGCTCGTCGTCTCCGATGATCGGCTTTGCCGGGGGAATGAACTCGCTCACACGGTCTCCTTGGTCAGTTTTCCGTCAGTCTCGATGTAACGCGCACCGCTGGTCGGGCACACCCACATTCCATCTGCGTCACCGGCGATCAAAGGCACACCGGATTCGCTCACCCAGCCGATGCGACGCGCGGGGACTCCGGCGACGAGCGCATAAGCAGGGACATCTTTCACAACAACAGCACCGGCTGCGACGGTCGCCCAGGCACCAATCGTGACAGGGGCCACGCAGGTCGCACGCGCGCCGATCGCCGCGCCGCGCTCGATCGTCACACCGACCGGCTCCCAGTCGTGGGCACTCTTCTGCGTTCCATCGGCGTTGATGGCGCGCGGGTAGGTGTCGTTGGTCAAAACCACCGCGGGGCCGATGAAGACTCCATCACCGAGCTGCGCCGGCTCATAGACGAGGGCGTAGTTCTGAACCTTGCAGTTGTCGCCCATCGTGACGCCCGTGCCGATGTAGGCACCGCGGCCAACGATGCAGTTCTTTCCGAGCTGCGCATCTTCACGGACCTGCGCAAGATGCCAGATCGAGGAGCCATCTCCGATGGCCGCGTTCGGGGAAACGTCTGCAGAATCCACGATCCGCACGTTATTCGACTCAGTCACGTTGACCGGCTCCTCTGCACAAGGCTGATGTCTTCATCTGCACAAGGTCATTCTATGTCCAACTGCTTATCGTTCCTGAGCGCGGGCATGGTTTCCGAGCACAGCCGACACTGATCGGTTCGCCACCGATTCAGCGGAGACGTGCGCCCGCGCCCATTCATGTAGTCGCACTGCTTCTGCCCGAGGAGCCTTCCGGAGCTCACCCCGCAAAGCCTCAGCGAAAGCTTCTGTGTCATAAGCAACCCCTGCACCGAGATCTTCGTCTTCAATCAGGCTGCGCACGGGATCAGGCCCGGCATACACGACCGGCGTCCCCACAGCGATCGAGGCGTAGATCTTGGTGGGGACCGCGAAATCATATCCCTGCCCTGGAGCCAGTGTGGCGATACTCACTCGCGCAGATCGGAGCCACTCCGCTGCCTTCTCCGCGCTGACCGGCGGAGAGAACTGGATGCGCTCGGCCAACTGGTTGCGCTCCGCGATCTCTTGCAGAGCCAGCCAGGAAGAGCCCTGCCCGACGAATGCCGCGGTCAGCATAGGATCCGTCTTCAGCGCGCGGACCACTCCTTCCATCGCCACCTCCGCACCATGCCACTCGCTGGCGGTCCCGACGTAGACGATATCCGCGGGCTTCTCGCTAGCGGATCCCTCCGGGCAGAAGGTCTCGAGGTCCACGCCGTGTCCGACGACCACAGTCGCCACTCCCGGGGCCAGTGCCTGTACACGGTCGCTGACGCCTTCGCTGACGGCGAGAACTTGCGCCGCTCCTCTCAACGCCCATGTCTCGAGCATGCGCACTGCAGCAAGGATGAAGGAGGGCGCGCCCGTCGCGGACGAGGCGTCCGACCAGATGTCTGCTGCGTAATAGACGTAGGGCGTGCGCCGCAGGAATGCGGCGACGCGCACCACGACGCCTGAGGTGGGCGGGGGCTCACAGATGTAAACGTCCGCACCAGGGCCGAAGAGGACTCGGAAGAACATCGGAACATCGAAGCTGAGATATTGCAGGTACCCGCGAATGTATCCCGACTTATCCCGCAGCGCTGGCAGCCGTTTGATAGTCGTCCCGTCCTCGTCCGGGGTCGACACAGCACGAGGTCCCGGCGTGGTCGTCACAACGCGAACCTGCGATTCTGCGCGAACGAAAGCTCGCACCAAGGCGAGCAGGCGAAGAGAGGCAGCCGAGGGTTCAGGAGCGAAGATCCGAGAGATAACGGTAACTCGAACACGTCGCCCCCCGCTGATAGAGGCCCGTGGTTTCGTTCGCATGACGCTCCTTCTCTGACACGAACCTTAAGTATGTTCGCTGGTCCTGTGGCACGCTCACATAGTGCACGCCTCACACCTGACACAATGGAAGCATGTCTCCGAGCGTTCCTGCGCCTGCTACTCCTGATCCGAACACCTGGATCGTCATCCCGCTGTATAATGAGGAATCTGTCGTCGGTGGGGTCGTCGAAGAATTGCTTCAGCAATTCGCCAACGTCGTCTGCGTCGATGACGGCTCTCGCGATGCATCGGCTGATGTCGCCAGAGCCGCAGGGGCGCTCGTCGTTCAGCACCCGGTCAATCTCGGTCAGGGCGCCGCACTGCAGACCGGAATCACATTCGCACTCGCGCACGAGAGCTGCGAGTTCATCATCACATTCGACGCCGACGGCCAGCACCGCATCGAGGATGCACTCGATATGCTCGCGCGCGCACGAAAAGAGGATCTCGCCATCGTCTTCGGTTCACGCTTCCTGGACGATCGGACGAATCCAGGCTGGATCAAACGCGTGATCCTCAAAACAGCAGTCTGGGTCTCCAACATGACGACCGGGATGAAGCTCACTGATGCTCATAACGGTCTGCGCTTAATCCGCCGTGATGCTGCGTCCCAGATCTACCTCAAGCAAGATCGCATGGCGCATGCGACGGAGATCGTTCTCGAACTCGGTCGAACCGGGTTGCCGTGGTCGGAGCATCCTGTCGAGCTCCTTTACACCGATTACTCAAAGGCAAAGGGGCAGAGTGTCCTCAATGCCGTCAACATCCTCGTCGACCTGGTGGTGAAGTAAGCATGTGGATTCAACTGCTTCTGATCGTTGCGTTCATTGCTCTCGCGATCATCATGATGAAGCGCACAGGTGCAGATAGCCACCTAGCCATCAAACGGATATTCCTCGGTCTGTTCGTCATCGCAGCTGTCCTGTCTGTGCTCTTCCCGCAGTGGCTCTCCTGGGTGGCGAACCTCGTCGGTGTCGGCCGCGGAACAGACCTCGTTCTCTATGGTCTCGTCCTCGTCTTCCTCCTCTTCGTGTACACCCAGTACCGCCGCAACCTGGCCCAGCAGAGACAGCTGACGATGCTGGCAAGGAAGATCGCACTACTGGAAGCCATGGCCGAGGAACAAGCCGAGCACACCCGTGAATAATGGGGTTACGGCAGTCAATCGCAGCCTGTGACCTCGTAGAGAGTCGCTTCTCCGACACGCTCAATCTCCATGAGGACGGTCGATGTGTCGAGCCCATGAAGCCCGCTATACGTCGAATAATGGTTCTCAAACAGCACCCGATCGCCCAGATCGACAGCGTGAGTGACCCCGAGACGCCCGATTGCATCGCACATCGCGTATCCCCCGACTGACAATTCTCGTGCCAAGAGCGCCGCGTCCTCTCCATAGCGACCATTCACATGGGGGAAGACAACATCATGTCCGGTATAGGCGTAAAGCAGACCTGCTCCGGTCAAGGGATCACCGATGACAAGTGCGTCTTCGTTGAGGATCTCTTCCATGCGCCCGAAAAGCTCTGCTTCTTCAGGCGATAGGCCCTGAGAATCGACGCTGAAACGGAAACTAACATTGCGCATGAAACGTAGGTCATTCAGCATCGCGACGAGATGCGTACTACCGAGGGCTGCAACGACGACGCACATGACCATGCTGATAACTCGAGACGAGCGTTTCCTACTCCACAGACTTTGAATCCATCCCGCAACCATCGCCGCGCCAAGCGCTGCGAGCGGCAGACCAAGGATCGCAAGCAACGCACCGACCCGGGTCGTATCGTCGTACCAGACGCCGACGAAGAAGCTGCGGATGCCCAGTGCCGGCAGCCAAGCCGATACGAGGAAGAAGCCGACGCTGACGGCGTACATCGCCAGAATCCACCAGCGTCGTGCTCGAACGACGTAAACCATCCCGATCATGGCGAGTGGGCCCAGCAGGAAACCTGTTGCGCGTCCGACCGGGCTGAGGAACAGAGCTTCACCCGCCGCCTGCCCGAAGGTCATCGATGGAAGCCACTCATTAGTCGTGACGTTCATCTTGTACCAGATGACCGCGAACGCCAGAAGACCGACTGCTGTCAGCCCCCAAGTCAGAGTCTGCTTCGCTGGGCTCAGCTGCGCGGCTAGCCTTTTGATTCGCCACAGCGCATACGGCACGAGTAGAGCCAGGCCTGCCAGCAGCGCTGATGGATGGGCCGCCGCAGTCGCAGCTACCGCGGCGAACGCCGCGAGCACCCTCAAGATCCGCTCTCTTGAGGGGATCCTCGGTTCTGCAGCGAGAATGACCAAGGCCAGGAACAGAGGAAGGAGAAGCGTGCCCAGCAGGTTCGGGTAGAGAACCCCCCAATTCAGGAACCCTAGGGGAAACACGCTGAACCCGAAGGCGACGAGCGGTGCCCAGGCGGCCGCTTTCGGCTGTTTCGGAAACAAGACCGTGGTGAACGAAACCAGTGAGACCGGCCACAGAAGCCCGATGGCCGCGATCGTGACGACATTCGTCGCAGCCACGATGCTTCCCCCGGCGGCCGGAACCACCAGAGAGACGATGGCATGCCACAGCGTCGGGTAGAGCGACGATGCAGCTCCGGGCACAACCATGGTCATGTGAAGCGGGGATGCATCGCCCGTCTGCTCGATGAACTCGACGGCGTTCAAGTGGAACAGAGCGTCGAACAGCTGGGAAGGATGCGCCGGATCCACGATTCCCAAGACAAGCACGATCGCCCAGAGAACTCCCGCGACGATGGTCGTCGTCCACACGGGCCAGCTACGGGATCCCTGTGCGGGTATGCCCTCGTCGCGTCCCCCGAGGAAACGCACGGAGAACGCAATACCTGTGACGATAATGGCGGTGATCGCAATCGGCACCCATGACCAGGCGAGGCCGATGAGGGGAGCCAATACGGTCGCTACAGCGACGATTGCCGTGGACAGCGCCACGGCAAGACCGAGCCGAAGGACACCTCGCAGACGGAACGCGAATGCCGCGGGAAGTCCAGGCAGGATGAGGACGGCGAGGGCGACGATGAGCGCAGGTGCTTGCTCCGCCCACGCCGCGATCATTTGTCCACCAATGAGATCGCGCCCTCGATCTCACCGTCGTAGATGAGGTTGCCCTTGTTGATCACTACGCCGCGCACGCAGAGTTCGCGGACCATCTCCATGTCGTGAGTCACGACCACCAGCGTCTTGCCCTGACCGATGAGCTCTTCGAACTTCAACCGGCACTTCTCCCGGAACGGAGCATCGCCGACTGAGAGGATCTCGTCGACCAGCAGCACGTCAAGCTCGACGTGGATCGCGACCGAGAACGCCAGTCGCATGAACATACCAGACGAGTAGTGCTTGACCTCCTGGTCGATGAACTCCTCGATCTCGCTGAATGCAACGATCTCGTCGTAGCGGGCCTCGATCTCGTGCTTCTTCATGCCGAGGATCGCGGCGTTGAGGAAAACGTTCTCGCGGCCGGTCAGCTCGGGGTGGAATCCTGCGCCGACCTCGATGAGCCCAGCGACGCGGCCGCGCGTGAGCACCTGGCCCTCATCGGGCTCCATGACGCCGGACACCAGCTTGAGCAGCGTCGATTTGCCGGAACCGTTGAGCCCGAGGATCGCGACGGACTCCCCCTCGCCGATCACCATGTCGACACCCTTCAGGGCTTCGAACTCACTGGTCAACTTGCGGCGCTTGATCCACGAGACGACGGTGTCCTTCAAGGAGAACGCGTGGTTCAGCGTGAACCGCTTCTTCACACCATCGATGATGATGCTCGGACGAGCAGTTGTGATCTGATCACTCATAGGTCTTGCGCGAACCTTCCTTCGAGGCGACGGAACACGAGCTGTCCGATCACGAGCGTGGTCACGGCGATCAGGAAAGTCCAGAGAGTGTTCCACCCGAGGCCCGGGGGAATCGCCATCATCGCGAAGCCCTCATACCCGGCGCCGGAGACCAGGCTCTCGGTCGCCGGCCGCCAGAACGCGAAGTGGAACAGTTCGACGCCCTGGGTGATCGGGTTGAGCATGTAGATCTCCACCAGCCAGGATGTCCAGTGGAGCTTGTCGACCACGGCTTCCTGCACCATGGTCCACGAATAGAGCACTGGCGACGCCCAGGTGGCGAGAAGCAGAAGCAGCTCGACGATGTTCTCGGCATCGCGGTAGCGCACGTTCACAGCACCGAAGAAGAGTCCGAGTCCGAGAGCGAAGACCAGGACGATCACCACCGCTGCGAAGATCGCGAGGATCGACAGCACAGAGATGTGCATAGCCCAACCCATCAGCAGCCCTACGAGCAGGAGTAGACCGACCTGCGGAAGGAAGTGGACGAACGCCACAATCACGGCCGAGACGCCGAAGAGCTGGCGCGGCAGGAAGACCTTGCGAACCAGCGCCGCGTTGCCGACGATCGACGTCGTCGCGTTCTTGAAAGCCTCGGAGAACAGGTTGATGACCACGATGCCGGAGAACAGGTACACCGCGTAGTTCGGGATGTTCCGGTCGAGGTTCATGAAGATGCCGAGAACGACCCAGAACACGACGAACTGTGCTGCGGGTCGCACGTACGACCAGGTCCAGCCCAGGACCGAGTTACGGTACCGGGTGGTCACTCCGGTTCGAACCAGCAGGCTCAGCAGATAGCGCCAGCGCACGACATCGACCAGCCCCCGGCTCTTGCCGGGGTTGTCGAAGTCGGAACGCGGGACGATGGCGAAAAGATCTCGGGTATCAGTCACGGGCCCACTCACTCAACAGGCGGCAGTATTCGATGCCACCGGGAACCTCAGTAGCTTATTGCACGAACATGGACGAGGCTTACTATCACCTGTACCCCGCGGGGTCACTCCTCGATCCACGAACTATCGCAACTGGGACACACTATTCCAACCGCTCCCAACTTCCAGTGCCCCCAGCCAGGCGCCCGTTCCGTCTCCTCGATACAGCTTGAGCGCTCCCGTTGACGTGCGCGCAAGCACGTCAACGTGACCATCGCCGTTGAAGTCACCCGGGCTCGTGACCGCGGTGAAATCCTGCCAGCCCCAGCCGACATCACGAGATCCGGCCCAGCTACCATTCCCGCTCATCGAGTAGAGCCGCAATGTTCCATTCTTCATGCGCGCCAGGATGTCCGGAGTTCCGTTGCGATCGAAGTCTCCCGTGTAAAAAGCATCCGTCACGATATCCCAGCCCCATCCGATCACGGGTCTGCTCGCGAGCCAACCGCCCGCGTTGTCACCCGCGTACAGAATCAGTTCGCCGACACCGTTGCGCGCGATGACGTCGTTAAATCCATCACCATTGAAGTCGAATCCAGTCAAGAAGATATCAACGACGTCCCACCCATGTCCGATCTGCTTCTGCTCGCCGAAACCACCTGCGCCATTTCCAAGGAGTAGATAGAAATCGCCAGAATCAGTGATTCGTCCGATGTCACGGACACCGTCTCCGTTAAAATCTCCTAGTGAAAGAAGCTGATCCGTCGGCGACCAGCTCGAGCTGATCTTTACCGTTCCAGCAAATCGTCCGGTTCCAGTCCCACGGTAGTTACGTAGCTCATTGCCGAACACAGCGAGAACGTCACGTGCGCCATCATTATCGATATCACCGACACCGGCCGTTGGAACCCGTGCAGCACCAGCGACCGCGCCCGCCCCACTGGCAGAGCTCATCTGATGCCAGCCGGAGCCAACGGTGCTCCCCGTAGAAACACGGCCATCGCCCTGACCTATGTAGCTCGTGAGCGTCCCAGCCGCGTTGCTGGCGAGAATGTCGGGGATGCCGTCGCCAGAGAAGTCGCCTGGCACGAAAATCTTATCCATGACCTGCCAGCCGTGGCCGGCTTTGACCGTCCCAGAAAGCCAACCGCCCTTTCCATCACCTCGATAGACGACGAGAGAGCCATCTGCCCAACGGGCAACGAGGTCGATCTTGCCGTCACGTGTCATGTCGTATCCGCCAATGAGCCGGTCAGTTACATTCCAACCCGAGCCGATGACTTTCCCAGGCGCGAAGGTTCCAGATTCGAGTCCGCGCCACAGCAACAGCTCTCCTGCTGCGTTCGTCGTGAAAACATCAGGCAACCCGTCACCATCAAAGTCACCCGCCGGTGTTATCTCAACGGCATTTTGCCATGCACTCGTCAGCAATCGTGGCGCGCCGAAAGTGATTCCGCCAGTTCCCGGGATGAGCCATGCACGACCATCTGCAGCGATACCGATAAGGTCTCGGTGGCCTTTGCCCAAGAGATTCCCCACAGAGAACACCTGACGATATCCAGTCAGGCCAGACGCGATCTTGACCTGTTCCCCCCACACTCCCTTTGCAAACGGATAAGCCCAGACGACGCCTGCGGTGTCCAGTCCGATCACGAAGGAGGCTGAATCCACCGAACCAAGCGCCGGCCCGGGAGCCTTCGTCGCCTGCGTCGACCCGAACCAGTCGGTGAAGTAGTTGTAGAAGTTGCGGTTGCCGTAGCTCGCGCAACTGTTACCCTCGCCGTAGCCGGCAGCCAGGGCCGAGGCATTGGGCTGGTAGGGCGTGTAGTAGTACATGGCCTCGGTGGCCTTGTTCGCGATGTAGACGGCACCGGTGCCGCAGCGTACGCGGTCGGGGTGGTACTGGATCTGCCAGGTCTGACCGGCCTTGTACCACTGGAACCACTTGCCCTCGAGGTAGATCTGCATTTGACGCGCGGCGCCGTAGACCTGGGCGAAGAATCCGGCGTATGCAACGTCGCACGGTGCGGTATCGGGGCAGGCCTGGCCCATGGCGGCGTTGTAGCGCCAGTCGCTCGGCCAGGTGTGCGTGACGAGGCCCTGCTCCTTCTGGAGCATGGTGATGAGAACCTGCGGGTTCATGTTGCACGACTGCGCGACCTTGTAGATGATGCGTGCCGCTGTCTCGCCCGAGGACGCCGCATATCCGCTGCAGTAGGCGTCGGCGGACTTCTTCTGCGTCGGCGCCTTGAGGTCCTTCAGGCAGACGTATCCCGACTGGCAGCGCGAGACCTTCGAGTTCAGGAAGGTCTGGATCTGCGCCTCGGTCATCGTGCTCTTGTTCGTGAACACGGCGTCGCTGATGATGTTGCCGGGCGTGAACCCGACCAACGAGGTCTTCACGACGCCGGTCTTGGTCAGATCGGCGAGAGCGCGGGGAGAAGAGGCCGACGTGCTGGAGGAGGCCGAAGCCGTAGCCACCGAGACCGGTGCCACTGTGCCGACGACGAGGGCCGTCGCGGCGACAAGGACAGTGAGGAGTCGGGCGATCCTGGGCACGTTTCGAGAGCGTGGGGCACGTCGAGACATGTGACTAGTGTGACGGAAGTCGCGTCATGATGCCACTGAGCCCGCAGAAACGACAGAGATCTCCGGCGTGTCGCCCTGATTCCCTGTGTCAGAGGTCCGCGTGCAGAGACCAGACCCGTTCCGCGGAACTCGCCCAGGAGAACGCCCGTGCGCGGTCGCCGGCCAGCACCGACAGTCGCTTCGATCCGGCGCCGACGGCTTCGGCCACGGCATCCGCCAGCACCTCGGATGCCACGAGAGAACCGCCCTCGGCGATCACGTCCCGGTGTACACCGCTGTCTACCGCGACGATCGGAACGCCCAGTGCCATGGCCTCCATCGCCCGCCACGGCCAGACGCCGGCAGGGTTCGTCGCGACGAACGCCGACGCACCGGCGAGCACGGCGGCGCGATCGGCGCTGTGCAGCGCACCCCGGATGTGCGCCCGTCGCTCGGCGAGACCGGCTGCTGCCGCCATTTCGGCCAGGCGCGGCTCGGCGCCCTCCGCGGCATCGAGGACGACGACATCCGTATCGGCGGCCGCGGCGGCGCGGAATCCCTGCTCGAGATCGCCGAAGGAGCCGGCGAGCACGAGGTACTCCGCCGGCAGCGTGTGCTCTTCACGGCGCGCAGCCGCGTCGTCCGGCGCTGAGAAGCCCTCGGGAGGCGCCCCGGCGATCACCCGCACGCGATCGCCGAGGCGTGCGATCTCCGATAGCCGCGCCGCCATGGCGTGCGTGGGGACGACCACCGCATCCGCATGCCGGACAGCACGACGCAGCATGCCCCGGTGCCACGCGGCGGTCGATTTAGGCAGGGTGGACGGTGCATCCCACGGGCTCAGATCCCACAGCGTCACCGCGACCTGATCGTCGTTGTGCAACCGGTCGTGCTTGACCAACGGGGCCATCATGGACGGAGCGTGGATCAGCCCGCCGCCGACGCCCGGCGCGAGCCCGAGCTGCCACGATGCGGCGAGTTCGCGCCGCGCGAGTCCGAGCGTGCGGGTGCCGGTGAGGCCGGCGATGCCCGCGCTGCCGCCGGCGGGGAGGATCGCCTCGACCGAGCACCCCGATGGCGCCGTCTGCACGAGTCCCGCGGCCAGATCCAGCGCCGCGCCGGCCTGATCGGCGTCGACGATCTGCGCGACCTGATCGAGGACGACGCGCAAGATGACACTCATATCGAAAGAATAACCGCGATGTGCGTCAAACCCCGGGATGCTGTCCACATGCTTGAATGCTCAGGTGAGTGACGGACGACTTCCCGTACAACGGCGCTGGGTGAAACGGGTCATCGCGGCGGTGATCGCGTTCCTCGTGCTGGCGATCGGCTGGGTCGTGATCCGCGGCGTGGGCGCGGTCAGCGAGCTTCAGAACGCCAAGAGCGCGGCTTCGCAGATGCGCGATGCGCTCGGCGAGGGCAACATCGAACGCGCCGAACGAATCGCCCCGCGCATCGCCGCGCATGCGGCGACCGCGCACGATCTCACGGATGACCTCATCTGGCGCGGATTCGAGTTCGTGCCCTGGCTCGGGGCGAACTTCACCGCTGTGCGAGAGGTGGCAGCCATCACCGACAGCGTCGCATCGGATGCCGTCGCCCCCGTGCTCGAGATCGCCGCCGACCTCGATCTCGGCGATCTCGGATTCGCCGGAGGGGTCGTCGATCTCGCCCCCTTCGCCGAGGTGGAGGCCCCGCTCGCCTCGGCCAGCGCCGCTCTCTCCGCCGCCGAGGTGCGCGCGCAGCAGATCGATGCGGACGCCACACTGCCGCCCCTGGCCGGGGCCGTCGGCGAGATGCGCGACGTCGTCACCGAGGCCTCGACCATGATCGGCGCGCTCCACGGCGCATCCGTACTCCTGCCCTCCATGCTCGGCGGCGAGGGGCCGCGCAACTATGTGATCGCGATGCAGAACAACGCCGAGCTGCGCTCCAACGGCGGAATCATCGGATCACTCGCACTCATCCGGGCCGAGAACGGGCACCTCCGCATCATCCGTCAGGCGTCGACGCGCGACTTCCCCACTCTGAGCGAGCCACTGCCGCTCAGCGAATCGACGGTCGCGCTGTTCGAGGACCGTCCGGGCCGCTACATGCAGAACATCACGAGCATCCCCGATTTCGCCGAGGCCGGTGAGACCCTGGCCCTGCGCTGGCAGGAGCGCTTCGGCGAGACCGTCGACGGCGTCATCGCCGTCGACGCTGTCGTCACCACCCATCTGCTGGATGCGACCGGCCCGATGGGCTTCGGGCCGTTCAGCGTCGATGCCGAGAACGTGCTCGAGGTGCTGCTCTCCGAGATCTATGCGGCCGTCCCCGACCCGGCCCAGCAGGACGCCCTGTTCGCCCAGGCCGCGAACGGCCTGTTCGCCGCCGCATTGGGAACCGCCGAGCCGCAGAAACTGCTGGTCTCGCTCGCCGCGGCGGCCGAGGAGAACCGCATCCGGATCTGGAGCGCGCACGAGGACGAGGAGGAGCTGCTCGCCGCGTCGAGCCTGGGCGGCTCGCTCCCCCGCGATGGTGAGCAGGCGACATACGTCGGCGTGCTCCTCAACGATGCCACCGGCGGGAAGATGGATTTCTACACGACCGCCGACATCGAGACGTCCGTCGGCATCTGCGAGGGCGAGCCGACGACGCAGGTGCGGGTCACATGGACCAACAATGCTCCATCGGATGCCGCGGAGACGCTCCCGGCGTACGTGACGGCGGATGGCGCCTACGACGTGCCTGCCGGAAGTGTGCGAACGCTCATCGCCGTCTACGGCCCCGAGGGGGCGACGGTGCGCTCCACCGCGCGAGACGGCGTCGACGCGGGCGTCCAGACGGCGCTGCTCGGCTCCCGCAGCGCCGTCCAGCACGACGTGACGCTCGCGCCGGGGGAATCGACCATGGTCACCGTCTCCTTCGTCGGAACGGGCGCCGGCGAGCGGCTCACGCAGGTGCAGCACACCCCTATGATCACGACTCCGGACACGACACGCGCGGGGATCACCTGCGAGTAGTGACAAACATCCTATGGATGAGCTAGTCTCATCATCACTGGGGAATACCGGGTCCTTTTCATACTGCCGTGGGGGCAGGGAGGACCCACATGATCGAACGCAGGGGTGTGTTCGAGCATGATTCCGCGTGCATCTCTCTGGGGAGAAACATGCTGAAGAAACTGGCTGTCATCAGCCTGACCGCTGGCGCGCTCGTGCTCTCTGCACCGGCCGTCGCAACTGCTGCGCCGTCCGGCATCACGCCGGCAGCCGATGCCTATACCGAGCCTCCGCGCGTGACCGTCGACGATCCGGTGATCCGGCTCTGCGAGGTCTCGACGATCGTGTTCGGCAGCGGCTACTTCCTGCCCGGTGAGAACGTGGCTGTCGGTGTATCCGGCAAGAACGCCGCAGCCTCGTCGTTCTCGGGCAACGTCGCGAACGCCGATGGTGGGCTCGTGCTCTCCTTCCGCGCGCCTGCAGACGGAGAGGGCGCCTACTCGGTCGCCTTCACGGGTTCTCGCTCGTACACGGCCTTGATCACCGTGTCGAGCGGACGTGACGCGGTCTCGAGCTGCAATCACGATCCCGGAACCGCGCCCGCCGGCACGGAGCGTCCGCTGACCGATGGACCGATGGAACTCGCCCTCACGGGCGGCGGCGTCTCGCCGTGGGCTCTCGGGGGCGGCGCACTCGCCCTCGCGGCCGGCGGAGTTCTCGTCGCGGCAGGAGCCTCGCGCCGCAAGCGCGCCGAGGTCTGATCACCGCAGAAGCGGTGATCGAACGCCGGGCGGCGACGGTCCCTCCCCCTCCGACCTGTCGTCGTCCGGTGCATCCGGTACGTACCCGGAAGGCCCACTGTGCCCCATCGTGAGAACACGATGACGCGCAGTGGGCCCTTTGGTCGTTCCCCCATGCCGTACCCTGTGATCCCGTCCGGAGGAGCTCCTCGCTCCGGCCGGGATCACAGGGATCAGGGCTGCGGTTCCGGTGTCTCCGTCGGCGGGTGCAGGGTCTGCTGCACGAGGTCGCGGATGAACGCATAGTCGGGGTTGAACTCGTCGACGCCGAACTTGGGAACCAGCTCGATCGTCGTAACGGGCTGCTCGCGGGCCAGCAGCATGAGGTCGAAGAACTCCGAGAGCTTCGCCTTGGGGAGGTCGGTGTCGACCAGAACCGTTCCCGCCGCCGCGATCTCATTGAAGCGGGCGAGCACGTTCTGCGGAGTGAACTGCTCGAGGATCGCGAGCTGCAGCTCGCGCTGGCGCTCCATTCGATCCCAGTCATCCGTCGTGTAGCGCGAACGGGCATACCACTGAGCGGTGTCGCCGTCCATGTGCTGGGCGCCCGTCTCGATCCAGCCGATCGCCCACTCATTGGCGTCCGTGCCGGTCCAGCCCTCGGGCGGACCGCCCTTGGGCAGGCGCTCATCGACGGTGATGTCGACACCGCCGAGGGCATCGATCATCGTCGCGAAGCCGTCCATGTCGATGAAGATGTAGTAAGGGATCTCGATCCCGAGGATCCCCTCCGCGGCATCCTTCGTCGCCTCGATCCCGGGCGCGGAACCATGGTTCGCGGCATCCGGATACAGACCGACGCCGGCGTCATCGCGGCAGACCTCCGCCGCATAGCGCACGTGGTTCATCCACCCGTTCCAGCCGCAGGTGTCAGACGACTGGCCCTGGAATCCGCCGGGATAGGCCTCCTGCATCGGGCTGCCATCGCTGAACGGCGCGTGCGGGAGCTCGCGCGGGATGCCGACGATCGTGACGGCGCCGCTCTCGGCGTTCACCGAGACGACCGAGATGCTGTCGAAGCGCATCGAGTCGCGCCCGTCGCCGCTGTCGGCGCCGAGCAGAAGAATGTTGTAATAACCGTTGCTCGGTTCGACGCTCGGACCGCTGTTGCCGAAGATGTCTCCGATGACGCCGCGGCTCGTTCCCGCGATCGTCGCGCCGTAGGCGGCCGAGCCACCGACGAGTCCGAGCAGGAGGAGTGCGACGACGGGGATCGCCAGCCGCGATGCCGGCGGCGCCTTCACCAGACGCACGAGACGCAGCGTGTCGAAGGTGAGCACGACCCACAGCAGGGCGTAGAAGACCAGCAGCACCTGAACGCCCGTGAGCGCGAACCAGTTCGTCGCGAGCGAGACGAGCGAGGTTCCCCAGATGACCGCGGCGACGGCCAACGCGATGACGATCAGCCAGCTCAGCAACGTCGCGCCCAGGCCGAACCGGCCGAGCTTGCGGTTGCCGCCGCCGAGCACCTGGGCGGAGCCCGGCACGAGCACGTTCATCAGCACGAGCCACCAGCCACGGCGCCCCATGAACGCGGGGTCCTCGACGTCGGGGTTGCGCAGCGGATGCGTCTCTATCAGCCGCTCACCGGGCCGTGACGTCGCGCGCGGCGCCGCATAGGTCACAGGGAGTCCTTCAACCGTTCGTTCTTCTCGGCGACCTGCGCCTCGAGCGAGCGGGCGTAGTCCTCGATGCGGTCGCCGAGAGCGGCATCGGATGCTCCGAGGATGCGGGCCGCGAGGATCCCGGCGTTGCGGGCGCCGCCGATCGAGACGGTCGCGACCGGGATGCCCGCCGGCATCTGCACGATGGAGAGCAGGGAGTCCATGCCGTCGAGGTATGCGAGCGGCACGGGAACGCCCACGACCGGCAGAGCGGTCATCGAGGCGACCATGCCCGGCAGGTGCGCTGCTCCCCCGGCGCCGGCGATGATGACCCGGATCCCGCGAGCACGCGCCTCACGGGCGTACTGCATGAGCTTGTCGGGTGTGCGGTGCGCCGAGACGACCTCGACCTCGTGCGGGATGCCGAAGTCGGTGAGCGCCTGCGAGGCATCGCTCATCACGCGCCAGTCCGAGTCGGATCCCATGATGACGCCGACGACGGGTTCTGCGGAGGAGTGCATTGGCTCAGTCACTCCCCCAGGGTACGGTCTGCCCGCCGTGCTTGCGCTGTATGGCGCGCTCACGGCTCAGTCGAACTGCGCCGCGGCGGCGCGTGCCGTGTAGACGACGTCGTCGAGATCAGCGCCGGCGACGTTCACGTGTCCGACCTTCCGTCCGGGACGGGCAGCCTTGCCGTAGGTGTGGATCTTGGCCTCGGGATGAGCGGTCATCGCGGCTTCGAAGCGGTCTTCGAACGTGCCTTCGGCGGGCCCGCCGAGGATGTTGACCATCACGGCCCAGGGGGCGCGCGGTGCCGCATCGCCCAGGGGCAGATCCGCCACAGCACGCAGGTGCTGCTCGAACTGGCCCGTCACCGCGCCGTCCTGGCTCCAGTGTCCGCTGTTGTGCGGACGCATCGCCAGCTCGTTCACGAGAATGCGCTCATCATCGGTCTCGAAGAGCTCGACCGCGAGCATGCCGGTGACGCCGAGACCTTCGGCGATCTGGCGACCGATTCCCTCGGCGACCTGGGCGAGTCGTTCGCTCGCACCCGGGGCCGGTGCCAGAACCTCGGCGCAGACGCCATCGCGCTGCACGGTCTCGACCACCGGATAGGCGACCATCTGTCCGCCCGGGCGGCGTGCGATCTGCTGCGCGAGCTCACGGGTGAACGAGACGAGCTCCTCCACGAGGAGCGCGCCGATCTCGGCGAACCAGTCCGCGGCCTCCTCACCCGAGGACACCACGCGCACGCCCTTGCCGTCATAGCCGCCGCGAGGGGTCTTCACGACCGCACGACCGCCGTGGTCATCGAGGAAGGCCTGCAGCTCCTCCGCGTTCGCGACCGCCGCCCAATCGGGCTGCGGAACACCGAGCTCGGCAAGACGGGCTCGCATGACGAGCTTGTCCTGCGCGAATTGCAGCGCATCAGGGCCGGGGCGCACAGCGATGCCCTCATCGGCGAGCGCGCGCAGCACCCCCTGCGGCACGTGCTCGTGGTCGAACGTGATGACATCGACGTCCTGCGCGAACGCGCGGACGGTGTCGAGGTCGCGGTAGTCCCCGACCGCAGTGGCCGCCAGCTGCGCCGACATCCCCTCGGCCTCCGCGAGGACGCGGATCTCCAGTCCCAGCTCGACCGCCGGGGCGATCATCATCCGGGCCAGCTGTCCTCCGCCGATCACACCAACACGCAACGCCATCGAGTTCTCCGTTCGTCCCGACCATTCTTCCGCATGCCGAGTGCCTCGAGAACCGCGTTGCACGGAGTACCGCGGCACGGAGTTGCCGCCCGGGCTCAGAGTGCTGCGGTCGGCGCTTCGGGAAGAGTCTGCGCATCGCGGTGCGCAAGGATCTGGTTGACCTCGATCTGATCGGCCAGGGCCTCGTGCACGAGCCGCACGTGGGGGACGTTCGACAACCGCACCGGTTCATCGACGCCGTTGGACAGGGTGATGGTCCCGGCACCCCATAGCCGCTGGAGCAGCCCGCGTCGCACCGCGATCGAATAGCCGCGAACGTGCGAGATCTCCCGCCGATGACGGGCCCCGAGCCCGTGGCGGACGATCACACGACGCGTCGTCACCGTGTAGGAGCGCGAGACCCAGACCAGATACGGCAGGACGCAGCCCACCAGGATCACCAGGCCCGCTGCGGCCAGCAGCATCCAGTTCTCGTAGCCCGCCGGCAGGTTGTTGTAGAAGTAGGCGGTGGCGCCGAAGACGGCGATCACCAGCACTGACGACCAGAACAGGCCACGGGCATGACTGCGGAACTGCGCGATCAGCCGCTCTTCGGCCGGCGCGCCCGGAGGCGGCATCGTCGGCCTGCCTCCGAGAGTGACGGGCTGGGTCATTCCTCCATTGTGCCTGGAGCCGCGGACATCGCCGTCCGCCGTGCGGCGTGTCCGATCCGCCCGGGGTGTCGTCAGCCGAGACGGGCGTGCACGATATCGCCCGCGGCGATCAGCCGCTCTTCGCCGTCCACGACGATCGCCAGGCGCCCATCAAGATGGAGCCGCGTGGCGGTCCCGCGCATCTGCGTGCCGTCGGGCAGCGAGACGTCGACCGTTCGCCCGATCGTGATGCACCTCTGCGACACCACGGCGTGCACGCCTGCGCGACCGGCATCGCCATCAGCGCGCAGACCGCCCAGAAGCTCATCGACCCGGCCCACATAATCCGCCACGAGCCGATCCTCGTCGCACTGCGCGCCGATCACCGCGAACGACGTCGCCGTCGGCACCGGCAACTGCTCCGTCGTCATCGCCGTGTTGATCCCGGCGCCGAGCACCACCGCCTGTCCGGTCGCCTCGGCGAGGATGCCGCAGATCTTGCGTTCGTCGACGAACACATCGTTGGGCCACTTCACCCCGACCTCGTGGTCCGGGAGCTGAGCGGCCACGGCATCCGCCATCGCCGCTCCCGCGATCAGCGGAATCCATCCGAACGCCACCGGATCCGCCGGCAGATCCCGCAGGAGCACCGAGATCGCCAGAGCCGACCCCGCCGGTGTCACCCATGAGCGATCCAGCCGACCGCGCCCCGCGGTCTGATCCGCTGTCACGATCACCGAGAGGTGCGGGTACTCCGGTGATTCTGCGGATCGGTCGCGCAGCTCGGCGTTCGTCGAGGGCGACTGCTCGAGCGCATCCACCCGTCCGGCCACCGCACGCGTGCGCGCGAAGCCGGCTGCGCGGTCAGACGACCAGCTCATCGTCCTTCTCTTCTTCGTCGTCATCGTCTTCATCCGTGACGACGGATCCGATCTCGCGCTGGTGCCACTCATCCCACTCGGCCATCAACTGCTCGATCGCGGCGTGGAACTTCGCGGTCGCGACGCCCGGCGTCGTATCGCCGAAGTAATGGCGAACCCACATGCGCAGCTTCGCGATGGCCTCCTCGTCGGCGCGCACGCGCTCGACCTCCGCAACGATGCCGGATGCCCTATCGACCGTCAGCCACTCGCAGTCCGAGAGATATCCGCCCGTGTCGACGGATGCGCGCTCATCGGCCGGCCGGGTGATCAGCAGCGGCTTGCCCACGGCGAGACGGTCGTAGACCATGGCCGAGATGTCGACGATGGCGACGTCGGAGGACGCCAGCTGCCAGCCGAGCTCGGGACCGTCGTCGTAGACGTGCCCGGCCGCGGGGTCAGCCTCGTTCGCGGCGGCGATCGCGGCGACGATGCGCCGATGCGCCGCGCCGTAATCCGCATCGACGACGCCGCTGCGCGGGTGCGGGCGGTAGACCACGCGGTGCTCGCCCGTGGCCAGCAGCGCGGCGACGAGGCTCTCGCCGTGCGTCGCGATCGAGCCGTAGAACGCGCTCGGGCGGTCGCCCTCCCAGGTGGGCGCGTAGAGCACGACCGTGCGCTCGTCGGCACTGAACGGGAGCGAGCCGGAGTAGTGGTCCGCCTGCGGGCGCCCGATCTCGATCGTGCGCCGATCGATGTCGAAGTCCCACAGGGTGCGGGAGAGCCGATCGCGCGCGGCCTGACCGGCGACCAGTGCGTAGTCGTACGCCTTGTACTGGTTCGTCGTCATGTACATCTTGTCGGACTCGCCGTGGTTGATGAACACATGCCAACGGCGGCCATAGCGGAACATCTGGAAGTTGCGCGTGTTCTGGTTCACGTACAGCACGATGCGGATGTCCTGCGTGCGGATGAAGCGCTCCATGTCGCGCACGGTCGGCACGAAGGCGACCGGCGGAGCGTCTTCGGCGATGAGCTTCTCCGCGCCGGTCGCGCTGCGGGAGAGCACGACCACGGGCCACTTCTTCGCCAGCTCGGCCAGCGGCTTGTACCACTGGCGCATCTGGTACATGTTGACCGCGCCATCGGCGAAATACACCGCGATCTTGTAGTGCTCCTCCGGGTGCGGGGGCATCGCCGCGAGAGTACGCCGAACGTTCTGCACGGCTCGACGCGAGCGCAGGGCCTTTCGCAGGAGGCGATAGGACTTCTTGACATCTCTTACAGCACCCACATGACAAGCCTACGCAGGCCTACCCTCCGCGTCATGACATGATCGGGGGGTGGGAGAGAACGATTCGACAACACCTGCGGCCGGCGTCTCGTTCGTCATGCCCGTGCTCAACGAGATCGACTACCTCGAGCACGCCGTCGCCTCCGTCCTCTCGCAGGAGATCGACGGCCCCTCCGAGCTCATCCTCGCGCTCGGCCCCTCCACCGACGGCACGACCGAGCTCGCCGAGCGCCTCGCCGCAGCCGATGACCGCATCCGCCTCGTCGACAACCCCGCAGCCCACATCCCCGTCGGCCTGAACGCGGCGATCCGCGCGAGCAGCAGCCCCGTCATCGTGCGCGTCGACGCGCACTCCGAGCTCTCCCCCGGGTACGCCCGCCGCGCGATCGAAACGCTCGAGCGCACCGGAGCCGCGAACGTCGGCGGCCTCATGCGCGCCGATGGCCGCAGCCCCTTCCAGTCCGCGGTCGCCCGCGCCTACAACTCCCCCGTCGGCCTCGGCGGCGGCGCCTACCACGGCACCGACCGCGAGGGCGAGGCCGAGTCCGCCTACCTGGGCGTCATGCGCCGCGACGTCCTCGACGAGGTCGGACTCTTCGACGAATCGATCCGGCGCGGCGAGGACTGGGAGCTCAACCTGCGCATCCGTCAGGCCGGCCACACGGTCTGGCTCGACCCGCAGCTGTCCGTGACCTACTGGCCCCGCGAGAGCTGGTGGCGGCTGGCCCGACAGTTCCGCGCCACCGGTGCGTGGCGCGGCGAGCTCGTCCGCCGCTACGGGCGCAGCAACGGCATCCGATTCTTCGCCCCGCCCGCACTCGTGCTCAACGTCGCGGTCGCCGTGATCGTCGCCGTGCTGCAGCTGAGCGGTGCACTGCCGACCACCGCGGCGCTCATCGCGAGCATCGTGTATCTGCCGCTCGCGCTGTATGTTCTGCTGGTGCTCGCCATGGCCCTGCGACCCGGTGGCGGGCGCACACCGCGCGAACGCCTGTGGACCCTCGCCGTCCTGCCGACCATGCACCTCTCCTGGGGCTCCGGATTCCTCACCGGCGTGCTGCGCGGCGCGCGCGACACCGTCGACGCCTCGCGCCTGGGTTCGCAGAACACCCCGCTCCCCTGAGCCGAGCGCCGACGATCGGCGTGGGGGTCAGGCCTCGAGATATCCGAGGTCGAGCAGACGCGAGACGACCCGCTCCGAGGCGCGCCCGTCGTCGAGCTCGTTGAACTGCTTCCGCCAGGCCGCATAGCGCGGCCCGAAGTGGCCCGGCACGGTCGCGTCGTTGATGCGTTCCGCCAATTCTTCCTGCGTCGAGACGAGCGGGCCCGGCGCCCGTGCGGCGAGATCGAAGTAGAACCCGCGCAGCTCGCCCCGGTAATGCTCCAGATCCGGCACGAGGAAGAAGATCGGCTTGCCCGTGACGCTGAAATCGAACATGACCGAGGAGTAATCGGTGATGAGCGCATCGGCTGCGAGCAAAAGCTGCGCGGTCTCCGGGTGCCCGGTGACATCGATGACCCGCGCGCCCGATTGGTCGCGCCCCGGACGCAGCGTGCGCGAGTGCCCGCGCACGAGCACGACCGAGTCGGTCTGCTCGGCGAGAAGCTGCGGGTCGATGAAGTCCACCATCTCGGAACGGTCGTCGCGCCAGGTCGGCGCGTACAGCAGCACCCGCTCGTCCGGCGAAATGCCCAGCTGTTCCCGGGTCGCGGCCCCATCGTCGGTGACGAGCATGTCGTTGCGCGGGTAGCCATCGGTCCAGACCGGCTTGCCGAAGAACGCGTAGGCCTTCTTCAGGATGCGCTCGGAGTAGGTGTTCTGCGCCAGCAGCACATCCCAGCGGCGCGACTCCTTCACGACGGCCGCCATGCGCCGCGGCGCGAATCCCGGGCGGTGCAGGGCGAGGCGCTTGAGGGGTGTGCCGTGCCAGGTCTGCAGAACCTTCTGCCCGGGCTTGCGGGCGAAGCGCCTCCGGAGCCAGTCGTTCACGATGAGCAGCCGCGCCGCTGCGCGCGCCCGCCACCACTCGGGAGTGCCCTCGACGACGGCGATCGCGCCGGGAGGGACCGGCACCGAGAGATCGGTGACGCTCCAGTAGCGGGTCACGTCCGGGGCGCGTCCGGCGAGCTCGCGGTCGATCGCGCGCGGGTTGCATCCGGCGCTCTGCCCGTAGAAGCTCTCGAAGAAGACCGCGTTCTCGAAGTCGCCGCTCTCGGTGACGTACTGCTCCTCGAGGGCCGCTTGCCCGGCGGGCGTCTCATCGGCCGGGGCGATCGGCGGGGCGATCTCGACGACGGCGCCGCACACGTCCACGCGCAGCCTCGGCAGCAGGGTGGTCGGGACATCGATCCCGGTCAGGTCCGTTCCCGTGATCACGAGCTCATAGGCGCCCGCGGGAAGCGGGAGCTCCTCCCCGCCCCAGCGCGCGAGCGTCAGCGGGAAGCGCGCCTTCCAGGTCTTGCCGCCCCCGGTGATCTTCGCCACGACGCGGGCCCGCGCACCCTCGAGCACGGCGTCAGCCGGTTTCGGACCGTCACCGGCGATGATCAGCGTCTCGCTCTGCTCATCGAGCTGGGCAATGGTCATCGTGCTCCTTTCGGCGCGGGGATTCCCCGCGCACGGATCGCCCGGTACACCCGGCGGGAATTCTTGCCGTCCCGGAACGCATGCACCTGTGCGCTGAGCGTAGTGGACCGGCGCGATCTCTCGGCGAATACGCGCTCATCCGACAGCACCGCCGTGAGCTGATCGATCGTCTCTCCCCAGGTGCGCGCGGCGTCATCACCGGCGACATCCGTGTAACGCCCGTAGAACCCTCGCGTGAGCGCATACTCCTCGGCGTCGGGGGCGAGGTAGAGCACCGGCATGTCGAGCAGGCCCACGTCGTACGCGAGGGATGAGTAGTCGGTGATCAGCGCATCGATTCCCGGCAGAGCGGGGGTCACGTCGGCGAGGACCTCGGATCCGAGCATCCGCACCCGTGCGCTCGGCAGCGGGGGCTGGTATCCGCCGGCGCCGAGCGGATGCGAGCGCACGTAGAGGACCGCGTTCTGCGATTCGAGGAGCCCGATGATGCGCACCCATTCCGCGGCGGTGGGAACGGCCGGGTCTTCGGCGCCGTCACGCCAGGTCGGTGCGTAGAGCAGGGCTCGGGAGCCCGCGGGTCGCGGTCCCGCGGTTTCGTCGAGAAGCCGGGATGCCGCTTCCCGGCGGTCATTGGAGGAGCCCGACGAGAGCACGTCCACGCGCGGCTCCCCCGTCACGACGACCCGGGCATCGCCGAGGGCGAAAGCGGATTCGAGACGGCCACGGGAGCGATCGGATGCCGCGGGCAGCACCTGAATGCGCTGTGCGGCCGCGCGATACAGCAGGCCGATGAGCCTGCGCAGATAACGGGCCCCGGGAACGGCCGGGACCTGGGTCGTGGCCGGCGAATCGAGCCCGATCCGCTTGAGAGGGATGCCGTGCCAGAGCTGCACGACGAATCCGCCGGCGACCGCGTAACGGTTCACATCCCCCAGGCCGTGCGTGACGACGAGCACCCCGGCACGCGCGGTGGCCCACCAGCCGCGGAGGGAGGACTTGGCGAGCGTCGGGATGCCGAGGGCATGGGCGTCCGTTTGCTCGCGCTCGGAGGCGACGAGCCAGACGGCGTCGTGCCCCTCGGCGGTGGCGATGCGCCACAGGGCGAGCGCTCCGTCGCCGATTCCGGCACCGCATCCGAACACCCAGCGCGTTCCGCGCGGTGTCAGGAGTGTTCCGAGGCGACCGATGGCATAGACGGGGATCCGCAACAGCTTGGCCGCGTTTCCCGAGCCGAATGAGAAGGACGCCACCGTGCGAGCCTATCGCGCGGTGGCGTCCTTCTCTGGGATATGAGCGGTCAGCCCCGCGCAGAGATGATCAGAGATCGAGCTCGCCGAGCACGACGTCGACCTCTGCGGACTCGCCGTCGCGCTGGTAGGTCACGGTCACCTCGCTGCCGGCGGCGACGGCGCGCACCTGGGCCGTGAGGTCTGTGGCTCCGCTGATCGGCATCCCGTTGAACTTCGTGATGATGTCGCCCTCGCGAAGGCCCGCTTCCGCGGCCGCACCGCGGGGGGCCTCGGCGATGTAGGCGCCCGCGACGTCCGCGCCCTCGACGTAGGCGGCGTCGCGCACCGAGGCGCCGAGCAGGCCGTGGCTGGCGGATCCCGTCTCGATGATCTCCACCGCGATGCGCTGGGCGACGTTCGAGGGGATCGCGAAGCCGAGGCCGATCGAGCCCGATTCCTCGGAGCTTCCGGCCGTTGCGATGGCGACGTTGATGCCGATGAGCTTGCCCTCGCTGTCGACGAGCGCGCCGCCGGAGTTTCCGGGGTTGATCGCGGCATCCGTCTGGATGACGGCGATCGAGATCGACTGGCTCGCCGCCTGCCCCTGTGCTCCCGGCAGATCGAACTGGAAGGGGCTGCTCTGCTCCTGCTCGCCCTCGGGAGCATCCGGAGCCGCCGACTCGGGAAGCGCCGAAGAGGCGATCTGGATGCTGCGGTTCAGCGCACTGACGATGCCGGTGGTGACCGAGTTCGAAAGTCCGAGAGGTGCGCCGACGGCGACGGCGGTCGAGCCGACGTTCAGCTTCGAGGAGTCTGCGAACTCGATCGGAGTCAGATCGTCGACGCCGTCGATCTTGAGGACGGCGAGGTCGTAGATCGGGTCGGTTCCGACGATCGATGCGCTGTAGATGCTTCCATCGGATGCCGTGACCTGGATGCGCGGGTTCGCCTCGGCGCCGCCGAGCGTGACGACGTGCGTGTTGGTGAGCACGTAGCCGTCTTCGCTGAGGATCACACCGGATCCGCTTCCGGAGGCGCTGGAGCCCGCGGCGTCGATCGTGACGACGGAGGGCAGCACGGATGTCGCGATCGCCGTCGTCTCGTTGACGGATCCCGGGTTGTTGACCGTGATGCTCTCGGGGCCCGACGTGGAGGACGAGCCCTGGTTGCCCCACAGCGTGTTCCCGAGGTAGCTGGAGCCGAGACCGGCACCACCGCCGACGAGGGCGGCCGCGACGATGAGGGCCGCGACCTTGCCGGCTCCGGACGCCTTCTTGGGGGCGTGCGACGCGGCGCCCGATGACGGCAGCGGTGCCGCGTATCCCTGCGGCAACGGAGTCGTCGGCTGCGTGATCTGCGGGCGCTCGGCGTGAACCGGAGTCGGGATTCCGCCAGCGGGCTGATGTGCGGCAGGATGCTGCGCCGCCGGTGCGTGCGAGGCGAATGCGCGCGGCACGTCGTGACCTGCTGCGGCGACCGCGGCGGGAGTCTCCGGAACCGGCGGCACCGTACGCTCGGCGGGCGCTTCGAAGGCGGTGGGCGCCTCGGGCGCGGACGGCGTCTCGGGCACGACCGGCTCGGCGGCCGGGGTGTTCTCGACGGGGGTGTTCTCTTCGTTCATCTCTGCTCCTTCACCAACGCTCTTACAGACTGACGCCCGTTCCTGTGTGTTCGTTATGGTCGCGGTGAGTGTCGCTTATGGCCTTAGCCTGGGTTGCATGAGTGCAATTCCCGGCGCGTGGCGCCGCACCGCGGCCGGAGCAGGTCTGCTCGGGCCCGACGGCGCTGTCGCGCCCACCATCTTCGCAGAGATGTCGGCTGCGGCGGTCGAACATGATGCCATCAATCTCGGCCAGGGCTTCCCCGATGAGGACGGCCCCGCCGAGATTCTCGAGGCCGCACGCGCAGCGATCGCGAACGGCGCCAACCAGTACCCGCCCGGACGCGGCATCCCCGATCTCCTGGCCGCCATCAGCGAGCACCAGCAGCGCTTCTACGGGCTTGCGGTGGACCCGGCATCCGAGATCATCGTCACGGCGGGGGCGACCGAGGCCCTGACGGCGACGCTGTTGGCGCTGATCGACTCCCCCGACGATGAAGTCGTCGTCTTCGAGCCCTATTACGACTCCTACGCCGCGGCTGCGGCTCTGGCCGGCGCCCGCCTGCGCACGGTTCCGCTGCGCCGCCCCGACTTCCAGCCCGATCTCGAACGGCTCGCGGAGACCGTCACGGATCGCACGCGGATCATCCTCGTCAACGATCCGCACAACCCCACGGGCGTCGTCTTCGACAGTGACGTGCAGGCCGAGGTCGTGCGCCTCGCTCACAAGCATGATGCGGTGATCGTGACCGACGAGGTGTACGAGCACCTCACCTTCACCGGCCCGCACATCCCTCTCGCGACCCTGCCGGGTGCCGCCGAGCGGACGCTCACCATCTCCTCGGCGGGCAAGACGTTCTCGACGACCGGGTGGAAGATCGGTTGGATCCACGGGCCGGCAGAGCTCATCACCGCCGTGCTCACCGTCAAGCAGTACCTCACCTATGTGAACGGCTCGGCGTTCCAACCGGCGATCGCTGCAGGCCTGCGGCTCCCGGATTCGTTCTTCACGGATGCCACCGGGACCCTCGCGCGCAAGCACGAGATCCTCGGCGCGGGACTGCGCGCAGCGGGCTTCACGGTGAACGCACCGCAGGGCGGATACTTCACGGTCGCCGACGCGACGGCCCTCGGCGGGGCCGATACCGCCGCATTCTGCCGGGCGATGCCCGCACGCGCAGGAGTCGTCGCGATCCCGATGAGCGCCTTCGTCAGCTCCGAGCATCGGAAGGATTACAACGGGCTCGTGAGGTTCGCCGCCTGCAAGCGGACGAGCGTTCTGGAAGAGGCGGCCTCCCGCCTCGCGGCCACCCGCTGGTGAAGCCCGCTCAGCGCGGGACGACCCGGTAGCGGCGCAGGCGCAGAGCCGGGTTCTTCTCGCGCACCGCATCGACGGCATCCTTCGTCAGCGGTGCCACGGCGATCCCTTCGCCCGTGCCGACACCGCCGATCACCACCCCCGACGGGTCGATGATCTGCGAGTGCCCGACGCCGATCGGCGTCGGGTGATCCGCGGCGACGACGTAGACCGTGTTCTCGATGGCGCGCGCAGCGAGCAGCGTCGTCCAGTGGTGCTCCTTGAGCGGGCCGCGCACCCACTCGGCCGGGACCACGATCGCATCGGCGCCGACGTCCACGAGCGTGCGGGCCACCTCGGGGAAGCGCAGGTCGTAGCAGGTCATCATCCCGATGCGCAGGCCCGCGACCTCGATGGTCTGCGCATCGCTCAGATCCCCGGGCGCCACCCAGTCGGACTCGCGGCTTCCGAACGCGTCGTACAGATGCTGCTTGCGATAGGTCGCGAGGAGTCCGGTCGCATCGACGGCGACGAGCGTGTTGTGCACCCGGTCGCCCGCCTCTTCGACGAACCCGGCGATGACCGTGACGCCATGGGCGGATGCCGCCGACTGCAGCGTGCGCACGAAGGGCCCGTCGAGCGTCTCGGCGTTCTCCGCGAAGGACGCGTCCAGCTGGTCGACGAAATAGTTCGAGTACTCCGGCAGCACCACGAGGTGAGCCCCGCGCGCCGCAGCATCGCCGATGAGTTCCACCACCCGCGCCCGGTTCCCCTCGGGCGAAGCGGACGGAGAGAACTGGCAGACGGCGGCGAGAAGCTCGGACATGCTCCCATCATCCCGCATCGACGCGCCCGGGGTACCCATCCGAATGAGCCCGCACGCGATACCTGATGTAGGCTATTACTTGTGACGCGGGGTGGAGCAGTTCGGTAGCTCGCCGGGCTCATAACCCGGAGGTCGTGGGTTCAAATCCCGCCCCCGCAACCAAGAGAAGGCCCGGATCATTCGAAAGAATGATCCGGGCCTTCGGCATTACCGCCCACCGGTGAACGGTTTTCCCTCTCCGCAACACAGCACCTCAGTTCATTGCTACATTCGCTGGCACAAGACTGAACCAAGGGGTGCAGGGCATGGATTCGTCCATAGTCGGATTCACAGCGATCCTGGGAGCACTGTTCGCGATCGCGAACCCGTTCTCCGGATTGCCGTTCTTCCTCGGCTACTCTGCTCCGTTGACGTCATGGCGCGAGAAGTTGACCGCGGCGATCATCACGAGCGCCACGATCTGGGTCGGCGCCACCGTCGTCCTGCTCGCCGGCCACGCGGTGCTCTCGTTCTTCGGCATCTCGATCGCGGGACTCCGTGTCGGCGGCGGGCTGGTCATCCTGATCTCCGGCCTGTCGATGATGAACACGAAGGTCGATGACACGAAGAAGAGCGGCCGATCGCTCGCACGTGTGGTGCATGACCTCGTCCGTCGCGGGCACACCCCGCACGGGGCGGCATCCGCCGTTCACGCATCGTCCCCCGAAGCCGCGGCCTCCTTGCGAGAGCATGCCGCGACCAGCGGCCACGACGCCGTCTCGGCTGCGATCTCCCACGCGGCGACGGACGAGCCGTCGCCGAATACCGGGGCCCCCGATGCCGAGACCGAGCGCAAGAACAAGAAGGCCGCCTACCTCTCGCTCATGTTCCCGTTCGCGATCCCCATGGTGCTCGGCCCGGGATTCATGTCGACGGTCCTCATCGCCCAGCACAGCAACGGAGCGATGCCGGTTCTCGGCGCCTACTCGATCATCATCGGCATCTCCTTCGTCGCCTTCCTCCTCGCGGCCCCGATCCGGGCGATGCTGGGCGCGTTCGGGATGAACGTGCTCCTCCGCCTGGTCGGCCTCATCGTCATCGTCCTCGCCGTCGAGATCATGGCCGCCGGTCTCGTGAAGCTGCTCCCCGGACTGGCGGGCTGACATCATGTGCCGCTGGCTCGCCTACCTCGGCTCCCCCATCCCCCTCGAGGATGTGATCGTCAAGCCCAACCATTCGCTGATCGATCAGAGCCTCCTCGCCCGCGACCTCCTGCTGCCCGGCACCCCCATGGCCTCGCAGTTCCGCAGGCATGCATTCCCGACGAACGGCGATGGCTTCGGCATCGCCTGGCAGGGACGCGGCGGCACGATCGGGCAGTACCGGCAGACCACCCCCGCTTGGGACAGCCAGAACCTCCGCCATCTCGCCGCGCAGATCGAATCCGGATGCTTCCTCGCGCATGTGCGCGCCGCACCCGGCGGAACGATCGCGGAGCAGAACTGCCATCCTTTCCAGCACGACGGGTGGATGTTCCAGCACAACGGCGAGATCAACGGATTCGAGCGGCTCAAGAGGGATCTCACCTTCGACGTCGCGCCGGAACTGTATCCCTCGATCCTCGGGAACGGCGACACCGAGGTGTGCTTCTTCCTCGCCCTCACCTACGGGCTCGCCGACGATCCTGTGGGAGCACTCATCCGTATGGTGCAGCGCATCGAACGGGCCCGCCAGGAACGCGGCGTCGCCGAGCCGTTCCGCGCGACAATGTGCGCGTCCGACGGCACGCGTCTCATCGTCCTGCGCTGGGTCAGCCCGGAAGCCGATTCGAGCGCCGCACCCTCCCTGTTCCACTCGCACGGCCCGACCACGCTCCATGTGAAGACCGGCGACGCGGAGCACCTCCCGGTCGATGCGCAGCTCGTCGTCTCCGAGCCACTCGAGCTGCATTGGAGCGCCCGCACCTGGCACGAGGTACCGGCAGGCACCATCGGAGTCTTCCGCCCGGGCCGCGAGCCCGAGTTCACCGCCGTTCCCCTCTGAGCTCGATTCGACTTCCGACACTCATGCGGGTAATGTGGTCTCTTGTGACGCGGGGTGGAGCAGTTCGGTAGCTCGCCGGGCTCATAACCCGGAGGTCGTAGGTTCAAATCCTGCCCCCGCAACCAAGAGAAGGCCCGGATCATTCGAAAGAATGATCCGGGCTTTCGGCATTTCCGCGGTCGCCTGTTGCATCGGTGAAGCGAGTTGCGACAGCATCCATCGAACACGCAAGAGCCCGGTCGAATTTTCTCGACCGGGCTCTTGTCACATCACTGTGCGGCTATCAGTCGGCCTCCAGGGCGATCAGCTTCTCGATCGCCGCGGTGAGCTTGGCATCCGCATCCGCGAACGCCGCCAGGTCGCCCGAGGTGAGCGCCGCCTGGCGCTCGGTGAGAGCGGCCTGCGCCTCGGCCAGCGCAGCAGCGCGAGCCGCGTCGCTTGTTCCGGTGCTGGTGCCGGGGTCGGTCGTCCCCTCTTCCGGGTCTTCTCCCTCAGCCGGTGGCGTTACCTCGCCATCGCCCGGATCGACCGGCTCGACCTCTTCATCGCCGCCCGAGGCTCCCGAATCGCCGCCGAAGATCGCATCCAGCGCCTCGGTCAGGGTGTTCTCGAATGCGACGCTGTCGCCGAACATGACGAGCACCTTCTGCAGCAGCGGAAGCTGCGTGCCCTCGGAGGACTGGATGTAAACCGGCTGCACGTAGAGCAGACCGCCACCGACCGGCAGCGTCAGCAGGTTTCCGTAGAGCACCTCGGACTTGCCGAGCGTCAGAACGTTGAGCTTGTCGGCGATGGTCGTATCGGAGTCGAACGTGTTCTGCACCTGACCGGGGCCGGGCACCGTCGTATCGGCGTCGATCTCGAGAAGACGCAGCTGACCGTAGCCCTCCGCCTTCTCACCCGCCGTGGATCCGGCATCGGAATCGACCGCCAAGTAGCCCATCAGCACGTTGCGGCTCGTCGTGCCCTGCGCCGTGGCCGGGATGAACGTCGAGAACATCGAGAAGCGCGGCGATTCCTGTCCGGGCATCTGCATCGACAGATAGTACGGCGGCTGCAGCTGGGTCTCGTTGCGCGGGTCGTTCGGCGTCTGCCAGCGGTTGTCCTGCTGCGCGAAGGAGCTGGGCGTGTCGACGTGATAGACCTCGAGGATCTCGCGCTGCACCTTGAACAGATCGGTCGGGTAGCGCACGTGGCTCATGAGCTCCGCCGACATTTCGCTGATCGGCTCGACCGTCGAGGGGTACACCTTCTGCCAGGCCTCGAGGATCGGGTCCTCGTCGTCCCAGGCGTACAGCGTCACCGATCCGTCGTAGGCGTCGACCGTGGCCTTCACCGAGTTGCGGATGTAGTTGATGTCGTCGATCGCGAAGCTCGGCGCGCTGACGTTCGAGTCGGCGATCGCGTCCGACAGGCTCACGCTCGTCGAGTACGGGTAGCTGGAGCTCGTCGTGTAACCGTCGATGATCCAGACGATCCGGCCGTCCACGACGCTCGGGTACGGGTCGCTGTCGAGCTCGAGGTAGGGCGCGGCCTTCTGCACGCGCTGCTTCGGGTCGCGGTCGTAGAGGATCTGCGATTCGCTGTTGACCAGGTCGGAGAACAGGATCTCCGCCTCCTGGAACTTCAGCGCGTACAGCATCTTGTTGAAGGTGTTGCCGATCGCCGGTCCGCCGTCGCCCGAGAACGTCGTCTTCGTCTCGCTCGCGCCGTCCTGACCGCGCGGGTAGTCGATCTCGACGTCCGTCGAGCCCTCGGGGGCTCCGACGATCGAGTACAGCGGCGAGTCCTCGCCGAAGTAGACGCGGGGCTCGAACTTCTCAGTATCGGTGAGGAATCCCGAAGTCGGGATGCCGCGCTCGAGGAAGACGGGCTCGCCCTCACTCGTGCGCTGGTTGCCCGCGGCGACCACGAGGCCATAGCCGTGCGTGTAGACCGCGGTGCGGTTGTTCCAGTTGTTGCTGTCACCGAGACGGTTCACATCGAGCTCGCGGACGGCGACCACCGTGTCCTGCGTCTCGCCGTCGATGTCGTAGCGGTCGACGTCGAGCTTGTTCTGGAACTGGTAGTAGCTGCGGAACTGCTCGAGCTGCTGGACCGTCGGGCTGACGATGTTCGGGTCGAGGATGCGAATGGATGCCGTGGTCTCGGCGTCATCGCGCAGCTGGCCCGCAGCCGCATCGGTCTCTGCCTTGAAGGGCGTGACCTCGAGGTCGGAGATGCCATAAGCATCCTTGGTGCCCTCGATGTTGCGCTCGTAGTACGGCGCCTGCACGCTGTTCTGGTTCGGGCGCACCTGGAAGGTGTCGACGACCCACGGGTATCCGACGCCGACCACGAGGGAGGCGACCAGGAGGAGTCCGGTGGCCACCAGCGGGAAGCGCCAACGGCCGATGACGGCCGTGACGAAGAACAGGATCGCGACGAGAATCGCGAGGATCGCGAGGATCGCGAGACCCGGGATCGTCGCATTCGCGCTCGTGTAGGCCGCGCCCGTGATGCGGTCCTCTTCGGCGACGAGCTTCTTGAACCGGTCGAGCCACAGGCTCGCAGCCTGAACCAGCAGGTACAGCCCCGCGAGGACAGCGATCTGGATGCGCGCCGGCTTCGAGATGCGCAGCTCTCCCTGGCCGATGCGCACCGAGCCGTACAGGTACGACACGAGGGCGGTCACGATCAGGCACAGCAGCAGAACCGCCGAGACGAAGGCCAGGAGGATCGAGTAGAACGGCATCGCGAACAGGTAGAACCCGATGTCCATGCCGAACTCGGGGTCGGTCGTGCCGGTGCTGCCGCCGTTCATCCACAGCAGCGCGGTCTCCCAGTTGCCCGCGGCCGCGAATCCGGCGAACAGGCCGAAGAAGATGGGCATGCCCCACATCGCGAGGCGGCGCAGCGGCTCGATGACCTCCTGGTAACGGTCGAGCTGCGAGCTCAGGCGCACATAGACCGGGCGCAGGCGGTAGGCGAGCTGGATCACGACGAACAGCGGAACCGCCATGCCCAGGAAGCCGATGACGAACATCACTGCGGTGGCGACCCACTGCGTGGTGAGGACCTGGGTGAACTCGAGCTGGTCGAACCACAGGTAATCGGTGTAGAGCGAGGCGAACACGAAGAACGCGACGATGATCGCGGCGATGATCGCCAGCGAGATCGTCAGAATTCTTCGAGAGGCGTTGGGCGTGGCCGAATTCGGCGCTGAGGTCGTGGTCACTCGTCCATCCTAATCGGGGTCATCGTGCAGGGGCCGCGGTTCGCATGACGGTGAGGTCACGAAGCCGCGCAGGCGGGAAGGGCGTCGACGTCACCGCCCTGGGCGATCACCTCGAGGGCCGCGAGCGATTCCTCGAGGGTCGCGGTGCTGATCACCTGCAGGCCGCTGGGGATGTGCCCGACGACCTCACCGCAGTTGTCCGAGGGCGCCAGGAAGAAATCGGCACCGGCATCGCGCGCCCCGTAGAGCTTCTGCCGGATGCCTCCGATCGGGCCGACGACGCCGTCCGCGTCGATCGTTCCGGTGCCGGCGATGTCATTGCCGCCGGTGAGCTCCCTCGGCGTCAGCTCATCGATGATGCCGAGGGCGAACATCATCCCCGCGCTGGGCCCGCCGACGTTGTCGAGCTGGATGCTGACATCGATCGGGAAGTCGTACTCGGTCGTCAGCGTGATGCCGATCAGCCAGGTCTCGGTGCCGTTGGAGGTGCTCAGCTCGGGCGTCAGCGTCACCGACAGCTCCTCCCCCGCACGCAGCACCGACAGCGCGACGGGTTCGCCTGCGGCATCCTGGATCGTCGCGCGCAGCGCACCGGCGCTCGTGACGGGTGCGCCGTCGATCGCCGTGATCCGATCGCCCTCCTCCAGCAGCCCGTCCGCCGGGGAGTCGTCGACGGCCGCGACCACCTCGACGCTCGCCCCGGTGTCGAAACCCAGCTCGTGCAGTGCGGCGGCCGTCGCCTCCTGCTGCGAATCGACCATCAGCACGGCGTTGTACTCATCGCGCTCCTCCGTCGTGACCCCCTCGGGGAACACCGATTCCACCGGGACGACGGCGCGGGAGGAATCCATCCAGGCCAGCGCGAGCTCGAACCAGGACGGCGTACGCTCGCGGTTTCCCACCACCTGCACGGTCGTCAGGTTCAGCGACCCGGTCGTCTCATAGGTCTCAGCCCCGTCGATCGCGATCAGCGGGATCTGCTCGCCGTCCGCTCCCGCAGCCGTGCCCAGAGTGTCGTAGACCGGACCGGGCCGCTGGATCACGTACGGGGTGGGCAGGAAGCTGAGCACGAGGAGCGCGATGAGCGCGACGATGAGCGCCCAGACTCCGATCCCGACGCGGGAAGTGCGGGTGTGTGACACGTTGGGGGTCCTCCGTCGTTCGCGACCGGCGTACAGCGATCTGCCCGCGCCGGGGGTGCGCGCAGAAACCTGTGACTAGCGTAGATGGCACGGCTAGCGACGTGCTGAGAGGCGAACCGACATGGCAGACAACGAACCGACCCCCGAGGACTTCCAGGAGTTCCTGCGCAAGATGATGTCCGGAGGCGGGGCCGAGGGCTTCGACCTCAGCGCGCTGCAGAACGCGCTCGGCGGAGCCGACGGCATGCAGATCGACCCGGCGATGATGGCGGCCCTGTCGCAGCAGCTGCAGGGCATGTTCGGCGCCGATCCGTGGGAGAAAACTCTCCGCCAGGCGCTGCACATCGCCAATCGTGAGGGACAGGGTATCACCGACGGTTCCCGCACCTCGCTCGTCGACGCCTTCGCCCTCGCGAACCTCTGGCTCGGCGAGGCGACGACCATTTCCGAACTCGGCGAGGCCCCGCAGTCCATGACCCGCGGGGAATGGGTCGAGAAGACCCTGCCCGTGTGGAAGGACATCGCGGGCCCCGTTTCGACGAGCATCGCCGATGCCCTCACCGGCGCATTGGAGGGCCAGGTCCCCGACGACATGCACGGGGTCGTGCAGGGTGCGGGTCAGCTGATGCGCGGGCTCGGCGCCTCGGTCTTCGCCGCGCAGTTCGCCCAGGTCCTCGGCAATCTCTCGCTCGAGGTCGTCTCCGGCGGCGACGTCGGCATCCCCGTTCTTCCGGCCGGGACCGCCGCCATCGTTCCGCAGAACATCACGGCGTTCGGCGAGGGCCTCGAGATCCCCGAAGACCAGATCTCGCTGTACCTGGCCACCCGTGAGCTCGCCTACGCGCGCCTGTACCGTCACTCCAAGTGGCTGCACCTGCACGTCATGTCGCAGATCACCGACTTCGCGCGCGGCGTGACCGTGGACGCCGACGCCCTCGAGGACGTCGCCAGTCGCCTGGACCCCTCGAACCCCGAGGAACTGCGCGCCGCGATCGAGGGAGGGGCGCTGCTGCCGCCCCAGAGCGAGGCTCAGCGCGACGCTCTCGCGCGCCTCGAGAACATCATCGCGATGATCGACGGCTGGGTCGATGTCGTCACCAACGAGGCGACCTCGCGTCTGCCCGATGGTGCACGGTTGGCCGAGGCGGCCCGGCGGCGCCGCGCGGTCGGAGGGCCGGCCGAGGATGCTCTGGGAGCCCTCGTGGGTCTGAAGCTACGTCCGCGTCGCATGCGCGAGGCTGCGGCGATGTGGCGCCAGGTGACGGATGCCGTCGGGGTCGACGCCCGCGACGCGCTGTGGGACTATCCCGATCTCCTGCCGACCGCTCAAGACATCGACGACCCGAGCGCTCTCATCGCCCGTCTGCAGGCGAGCGCTCGCGGTGAGGCGCCGGTGGCCGACGAATTCGACGAGGCCCTGGCCCGTCTGCTCGACGGCGATGATTTCAGCGAGAAGGATGCCGGGGCCGATGGGTCCTCCGAGGAGGACGGCCCGGACAACCAGGGCGGCGAGACTCCGGCCTGACCGCCGCGCTTCCCGTGGCATCTACTCGCCCTGCACACGCGGCGTCGGTGTCGAGTTTTCCACGGATGAGCCTGAGGCGCTCCGCGGCGATCGCGTTCCGAGCAGAATCGGGGCTATGCCTCCGATCTCTCCCCCGACGCTGACGCGCCTGGACCCCGCGTTTCCGATGCTGTGGCGCGACGTCGACACGGTGCAGTTCGGACTCGAGGCGCGGGTGAGCGTCTCGCTCAGCGCGCCCTGGGCCGAGCCGCTGTTGCAGGCGATGCGCACCGGATTCCGCCTGCGCGCCTTCGATGTCGTGGCTCACGGGGTCGGTGCGCCGCGGGAGGCGGCCCGCGACCTGCTGCGCGCACTCGGCCCGGTGCTGTCGACCGACGCTCCGACGAGCCCGTCCGTATGGGTCGAGAGCATGAACCTCGACGACTCCCGTGTCGAGGCGAGGATGATCGAGGCGCTGGCGGATATGGGCATCCCTCTGACGGATCGTGCGGATACCGCGGCGATCGGCGTCGTCCTCGTGCACGGTGCGGCCTCCGCACGACAGTTCGGCCCGTACCTGCGCGAGGATCTCTCCCACCTGCCCGTGGCGTTCGAGCCGGGCGGCACCCGAGTTGGTCCGCTCGTCGTGCCCGGCGAGACACCGTGCCTCTCCTGCCGGGACGGCCATGAACGCGATCGCGACCCGGCCTGGCCACTGCTCCACTCGCAGCTGATCGGTGCGACCCGCGAACGGGTGTCGACCGTTCACGCCGTCGAAGCGGCGGGCCTCGTCCAACGCGTTCTCACGCGGATCGGCGAGGGATCCCCGGCGACGGCGGTGCGCGTCACCCCCGACGGGCGCCGCGTGTGGAGCGCGGCGACGTTTCACGAAGAATGCCGGTGCCGCGCGCAGTCGTTCCGATCTCCTGCAGGAATCGGGATGCTGCCCGTTCTCGATGACCGGCGGCACGCGACCAGGTCATCGACAGCGTTCGCGCTGCGCGCGTGATGCCCACGTAGGCGAGGCGCCGCTCCTCGTCGATGGCTTCGAAATCGGTCGCATAGCCGATGGGCAGTGCCCCCTCGGCCCACCCCGCCAGGTGCACGTGCGGCCACTCGAGGCCCTTTGCCGCGTGCAGGGTCGAGAGCGTGACCGTCTCGAGAGTGGGCTCGTGCTGATCCTTCGCGCGCGCCATGAGCATCTCGCTGAAGGAGCGCAGCGTCGTCTCGGGCGGGGCCTCCTCGGCCAGGCGCAGCAGGGCGCGGCGCGCCTCCCAGCTCTCGCGCTGGGCGCCGGGCGCGGGCGGCTCCTCGGTCAGGCCGAGTTCGCGCATCACCCGGATGACGTTGGGGAGGAAACCGCGCTCGGTCGGAGCGACAGATGCTCCGCGCAGAGCGAGCACCGCCTGTCGCACTTCGGGCATGTCGAAGAAGCGCCGGCCGCCGAGCACGGAGGAGGCGATCCCGGCATCGGCGAGCGCCTGCTGGATCGCCCCGGACTGCGCGTGCGAGCGGTACAGCACCGCGATCTCGGACGCCGAGGCGCCCGAGGCGAGCTGGGCGGTGATGGATCGGGCGATTCCGGCGGCCTCATCGGTCTCGGTGTCGAATGCGGTGACCGTCGGGGGCTCCGCGGTGATCGCCGCCCTGGCGGCGACGAGTTCCAGGGCGCCCGGGCGCCCCTTCATCAGCGCGTTGGCCGCCGCGAGGATCGGTGGCTGCGAACGGTAGTTCGTCTCGAGTCGGACGACCGTCGCATCCGGATAGGTGCGCCCGAATTCGAGGAGGTAGCGCTGCTCGGCCCCGGCGAACGAGTAGATCGTCTGGCTGGCGTCTCCGACGACGCAGATGTCTCGGCGGTCGCCGAGCCACAGCTCCAGCAGCCGGTTCTGCAGGGGCGAGACGTCCTGGAACTCATCGACCGTGAAGTGGCGGTACTGCTCACGGACGGATGCCGCGACCCGCGGCTCCGCCTCCAGCATCCCCGCGCATGCCAGTAGGACGTCCTCGAAGTCGAGCTGACGACGGTCGTCCTTGAGCACCTCGTAGCCCTGCTGGAGCGCCGCGAGCTGATCCGTGCCGACTTTTCCGACCGAGCGGCCAAGCTCGGCGTGCTGGTCGATCGAGAGCATCGAGACCTTGCGCCATTCGATCTCGCTGGCCACGTCCCGCAGAGTCGCGGTGTCCAGGCGCAGGCGCAGCTGGTCGGCGGCCTGACCGAGCACGCGCACCTTGTTGTCGATGATGCTCGGTGCGGGCGAGCCCGCCAGCGTCGGCCAGAAGAAGTTCAGTTGAGACAGAGCAGCCGCGTGGAACGTGCGTGCGACGACGCCCGCCACTCCGAGTGCGCGCAGGCGCCCGCGGAGCTCACCGGCCGCTTTGCTCGTGAAGGTGACCGCGAGCACCCGGTTGGGCGTGTACGCCCCGGTGTCAACCCCATGGGCGATGCGGTGGGTGATCACCCGGGTCTTGCCGGTACCGGCTCCCGCGAGCACCGCCACGGGGCCGCGGAGGATGGATGCCGCTTCGCGCTGCCGGTCGTCGAGGGCGTCGAGGGCGCTCACAGGGAATCGCCGTGGTCGGCCGGCGCACCGTGCGGGCGCTCGTCGTACCAGCCCTGGATGAGCGTGCGGGCGATCGAGGCGGGACCGGGGAGGCCGACCGGGCCGTCGCCGACCAGGGCGCTGCCGATCTCCTCGCGCGTGAACCAGCGCACGTCGATGATCTCCTCGCCGTCGGGGCGCGCTTCGCGCTCGTCCGAGGCGGTCGCCCGGAACCCGACCATGAGCGATCGGGGGTAGGGCCAGGGCTGGGATGCGATGTAGCGGAGGTCTGTCAGGAGAACCCCGGCCTCCTCCTCGATCTCCCGGTGCACCGTGGTCTCGAGCGATTCCCCGGCCTCGACGAACCCCGCGAAGCAGGAGTACATGCGTCCGCGCCAGTTGGCGTTCGCCCCCAGGAGGAGTCGCTGTCGGTCTGCGCTCTCGACGGCGACGATGACCGCCGGATCGGTGCGCGGGAAGATGTCGATCTCGCACATCGCGCACCGGCGCGACCACCCGCCCTGGCGGATCTCTGTCTCCGCCCCGCACACCGTGCAGAACCGTGCACCGAGCATCCACGAGGCCAGGGATACCGCGGCGATCAGCAGCTCGGTGCTCTCGGCGTCGAGCATCCCTCCGGTGTCGCGCACTCCGAGCCAGGTCTCGGCGGGAGCCGCATCGATCGTGTCGCTGAGGGGCGGCACCGCGGCCAGCAGCAGGGATGATCCGTCACTGTGCCGCCCGAGCACGCCCCACTCGGCCTCGCCGACATCGCCGAGGGGAACCATCAGCAGACGGCCGTCCGCGACACGGGCCCGCCCCTCGCGGACCACGACCGCGCGCGTGTCAGGGGCTGCCCGCAGTGCGTCGAGGATCCCCTCCTCGTCGCGCAGGTGCGCAGTGCGATCGAAAAAAGCACGTCGAACGGTCATCGACTCCCTCTCTCACAGGCGTGGCGTGGGTGCAACCGCGCCCGAGCAGACCTACCCTGGGTGCATGGCACGGTCTCCCTTCACTCTAGCGGCGGCAGTCACGGCCGCCCTGCCCGAGGCAGAGGTCGTCGGGACCCGCGTCCTCACCGCCGGCGGCGATGGCCGCTTCGATTCAGCCGTCATCACGCTGGCCGATGGCAGCGAGGTCGCGATCCGGGTCGGCGACGACGATGAGACGGCCCGCGAGCTCGCCGCAGAGTCGATCGCCCTGCGGGCCCTGACCCCGGGTGCGCGCGCCATGCTCCCATTCCAGGCCCCGGAATACCGGGGCGAGACCCTGATCGCCGATGGTCGTGCTCTCGTGACGGGGCTTCTGCCCGGCTTCCAGATCGAGGCCGCTGACATCCCCGCGGGTCGGGGGGCCGCCGAGTCGATGGGCACCGCGATCGCCGCCCTGCATGCGCTTCCCGCCTCCGTCGTGCGCGGCGCAGGCCTCCCCGCCCGAAGCAGCGCCGAGGTGCGCGAGGAGATCCGTCAGCTCGTCGACCGCGCCGCCGCCACCGGCCGTGTTCCCGCACGTCTCACCGTGCGCTGGCGCGAAGCCGTCGACGATGACGACCTGTGGCGATTCGAATCGGCCGTGGTCCTCGGCGGGACCGAGGCGAAGTCCTTCATCTTCGACGACGACGACGAGCTCGGCCCCCGTGTCACCGGGATCGTGCACTGGAACGGTCTGTCGATCGGCGACCCGGCCGCGGACCTCGCGTGGCTCTCGGCGGCGCCGGATGCCGAAGCCGATGTGCACGCCGCATACGCCGCCGCATCAACCCGCTCCCCCGACCCGGCCCTCGTCGTGCGCGCCCGGATGCTCGCCGAGCTCGAATTCGCACGCTGGCTGCTGCACGGGGAATCCTTGCACCGCGACGACATCATGAATGACGCGGCAGGTCTCCTGGAGGCTCTCGCTCAGGGCCTGCGCGAACGCGATCTCTCCGTCATCGCGGCGCGCGCCGACGGCGTCGAATCCGCCCTCGATGCGCTCGACCGCGTTCCCGCGACCCCCGAAACCCTCATCGACACGTCGATGCAGACCGACGCTTATAATCCCGAGGACCTCCTCGTCCTCGCCGATCTCCCGGATGCCGCGCCCGCCGACGTCACAGAGGATCTGCGCGAGGTCGCCGAGTCGGACCTCATCCCGGAGGTCACGGACGAGAAGGCCGCGCCCGTCGAGCTGGCTGACACCGTCCCCGTTGCCCCGACCGAGAGCCGCGAAGCGGCACCCGGTCGCGCAGACGGCATCGCGACCGACGACGATCCGGACGCCGACCCGGCGGAGGAGGCTCAGCGCGCCGCGCGCGCAGCCCTCCAGCGCTGGACCAGCTCCTCTTCGGAATAGACGCGGTCTCCGCGGATCACGAGATCATCGGCGACGTAGTACAGAGCGACGTCGATCTCCTCCAGCGGAACCCCGAACCGCCGGTGGTACGCCAACCGGTACAGCGCGAGCTGCAGCATGCGCTCATCCCGCTCAGCGGCGGTCTTGGGCGCCTTGCCGGTCTTCCAGTCGACGATCTCGATTCGGCCGCCCCGATCATCACGGCGATACACGGCGTCCAGCTTGCAGATCACGATGTGCCCGGCATCGTCTTCGGTCCCGCCGCCGAGCGCGAAGTCGATCTCGATCTCGACCGCGATCGGTCGCAGCCGGGCCCATTCGCTTTCCAGGAAGATCTCCCGCAGCCGCTCGAGGTCGGCTTCATCCGCTGCGGATGCCGTCACAGCATCCGGCTGCTCCTCATCGATCTCCCAGAGCGCGCTCTCCGGACTCGGCGCCGCACCGACCAGCCCCGACCGGTGCTCGACCCAGGCATGGAAGAGCGTGCCCAGTCGTGTCTGCCGGTAGGGCCGCTCCGGCATCGGACGACTGAGCCCGCGCACCGTCGCCGCGTAGTCGGTGACGTACTCCTTGAAGCGCGAGGCCGGCACGCGCGTCGGCGCAACCGCCACGGTCCCGCTCTGCCGCTCGGCACGCTCGGCGAGGAGACGCTGCAGCAGATCGCTCGGCGTCGGCGCCGGTTCATCGAAAGCCGCGCGCACCGCAGCGGCGGCCGCTTCGACCCTCTCCCGGCGACCGCCGAGCGGATCCAGCGGCCACACCAGGGTCTGGCCTTCGCCCTCGTAGGGGTTCGCGTCCGGATCGACCTCGCCGGCCTCGCCCGCCCCCAGCGCCTCCCACGCCTCCCGCAGGAACGGTCCCGGAATGCGCGGCTTCTTCTGCCCGGCCCAGTGCGATCCGGTCAGAAGCAGATCCGTGCGCGCGCGGGTGACGGCCACATACGCCAGCCGGCGTTCCTCCTGCAGCTGGTACTCGCGGTACTCCTCCTTGAACACGGTGATCGCCCCGGGCGTGGTCTTGCTCGCACTCGTGAGCGAGGCGATCCCCGCCTTCAGCCGTTTCGCCTCATCGAGCTCTTCCTCGACGGGCAGGAACCAGGTGAACTTCGGCAGCGCCGCGGCATCGCCGCGCAACGCGAACGGCAACACGCCGAACCCGAACCAGCCCGACGTATCGCTGGGAGTGGAGGGCAGCTCCCCCTCGACCATCCGCACCACCGCCACAGCATCCCATTCGAGCCCCTTGGACCCGTGGATCGTCAGCAGCTGCACGACACCGGGCTCCGGCGGCTCCGGCCGCGGCATGAGCTCGTCCGTGACCTCGGCCTTGTCGAGCCAAGCCAGAAGACTGCCGATCGAGCCCCGGTCATCGGCCGCGAGGAAGGCCCGTACCTCATCGGCGAACGCCCGCAGCTGCGTCGCGGCGACACGGGCGGCGCCGCGCGTCTCGTTCGCCGCGAGTTCGATGTCCAGCCGCAGCTCGAGCTCGATCAGGCGGATGAGCTCGGGGATCGGCTGACCGGATGCCCGGCGGAGCCGCTCGAATGCCTCGCCGGCCAACCGGATGCGCGCACGCCCCTCGGAGGTGAATCCCTCCAGCAGTCGGTAGTCGTCGCGCAGGCCCCGCACCACGTCGACGGCGTCGATGATCGACACCGCCTCGTCGATGCCGCGCGATGAGCGGATGCGCGCACGTAGTTCATCAGGCAACGGGAGCAGTCCGCTGTCGCGGCGGGCGAGCTCGCCGGCGAGTGCGTACAGGGCCTGCATGTCGGCCACGCCGACCCCGAAGCGCGGGCCCACGAGGAGCCGGATGAGCGAGGACCCGGCGTTCGGATCATGGATCACCCGCAGCGCCGACACCACGTCGACGACCTCGGGGGTCGACAGCAGCCCGCCCAGTCCGAGAATGCGATGCGGAATACCCCGTGCCGCGAGCGCCTCGGCGAAGGTCTGCATGTGCCGCTTGGAGCGGAACAGGATCGCCCCCGTGTGCGGCTTGGCCCCATCGGTATGGGCCGCTCGGCGCGCGGCGAACCACTCCGCGACGTCGGCGGCCTCATCGTGAACCGTGAACGAGTAACGGGTCTCGACCGTCCCCCGCCCCGCCCCGGGACGCGGTTCGAGCGGCGGGACGTCGAGCCCCGGGCGCTGCAGCGGCACGAGCACGGTGTTCGCGATGTCAAGGATCGTGCTGTCGTTGCGCCAGCTCGTCATGAGGCTGTAGCTCTGCGCAGCCTGGTGCGCGGCGAACGTTCGCGCGAAGGCGTAGAGATTGTCGGCGCTCGCGCCGCGCCATCCGTAGATCGACTGGTGCGGGTCGCCGACCGCCATCACCGCGCTATCGCGGAACAGTGCTGCGAGGAACTGCGTCTGGATCACCGAGGTGTCCTGATACTCGTCGAGGAGCACCACGCGGTGCTGTTCGCGAAGCCCCTCGCGCACATCCGGCGACGATTCGACGATGCCGAAGGCCCCGCTGACCTGGTCGGCGAAATCGAGTACTCCCCGGCGGTGCTTCTCGGAGATGTACTCGCGCACCAGCGCCGAGAGCGTCGGCAGGGCCAGGAGATTGTCGGCGATCTTCGCGATCGCGCCGTTGCTGCGATAGGGCTCGAAGGCCGCGGCCTGCTCGAGCGCGATGCGGTCGGCCCGGTCGAGGTCGGCCCGGTGGTCGAGAGCATCCCCGGCCAGGCGCTGCACCGCATCGACGATCGTCGCCACCGACAGGTCGATGTCCTCCAGCTGCGGAAGATCGGCCCGCAGCACGACCTCGCGCGCCAGCATCCACGACGCCGCCTGGCTGAGCATCGCGACATCCGGGTCGCGGCCGATCCGAGCGGCGTGCTCGCGCACGATCGAGTCCGCGAACGCGTTGTAGGTCGAGACCTTCGGACGGATGAGCAGGTCGTCGCTGCTGCGCGGCGCCGATGGATCGAACCCGGTCGCGTATTCGGCGGCGAGCTCATCGAGCACCTGGGTCCGCACGGCGGCGCGCTGCGCCGCGTTCGTCGCGGCGTCGATGCGGGACAGGGCTCCGGATGCCACGATCCGCGGCACGAACGGGAGCAGGCCCCGCCGACCGTACTCGTCGATGACGGCCAGACGCGCGCCGATGCGTTCGGCGAGCTCGCCCGCGGCCTTGCGGGTGAAGGTGAGCCCGAGGATCTCGTCACGGCGCACGATGCCGTTCGCGACGAGCCACACGACGCGCCCCGACATCGTCTCTGTCTTCCCGCTTCCGGCGCCGGCGACCACGAGCGCCGGGGTCAACGGCGCTTCGATGACCTTCTGCTGAGCCGGGGTGGGCGGCGGCTGGCCGAGCGCCGCGGCGACGTCGAGCGCTGAGAGCCCGAGGCCGCGCAGTGACTCGGGCGCGACGACGCCGCTCACGCGCTCACCGCCGGAACCGTGTGGATGCGGCACGGATGCACACGCCACTGGACGTCGTGGCAGTGCGTCTCGACGTGGGCCGTGAAACTGTTGGACGACATGCCGCGAGCCGCATCGGCGAGACGGTTCAGGAACCGCGCGCGGTCCTCACCGCGCAGCGTGTGCTGATGCGCGACCCGGTAATCGCTCTTGGCCAGTGTCTGGGCCACGAGCACGAGGCGCGCTCCGGCGAGCGCGGCGGCATCCGCGCCCGCGACCTGCCCCTGCTCGACCGCGATCTGATACGCCGCGAGCTGAGCGTGCTCGAGCACCTTCCCATCGGACTCCGGCTCGTTCTTGCCGGTCTTCAGATCGACCACGACCACCCGTTCTCCCTCGGCCTCCGACCGCATCGCGGTCATTCCTCGTCCGCGCGCCGCCGCATGCTCGCCGCCGCCGGGCGGATACGCCTCGACGCGGTCGATGAACCCGTGCACGAGCGCGCGGTGCGGGCCGTGCACCTCTTCTCCGGTGTACACCGCGGGTGCCGCCTCGTCGTCACCGGGGCGCTCGGGCACCTGCACGGCGAAGCGGAACTCGCCCTCGTTCGCGATCACGCGTCCGCCCTCGGCCGTGACCCGATCGAGGTAGGAGTGCAGCCGATCGATGTACAGCTCGGCCCGACGACGTTCCTTGCGACCGATCCACTCCGTCTCGAACTCGAGCTCCGGCCAGAGCCGGGCCACGACCTCGCGCATCTTCTCGAGCTCGCCATCGGGCGCGATCTCCATGGCGGAGTGGATGATGGTGCCGATCCCGGCCGATGGCGGCAGCACCGTGTCTCCGCCGAGCGAGGAGATCGCCCAACCCAACTCGCAGGTCTCGAAGGCCTCCATCCTCGAGGGCGAGACGCGCGCCGCCTCGACCTCGAGGTCGTGCAGCGGAGCCGTCGTCGATGGTTCCGGAATTCCGTACCACTCGGCCGGCGCTGCTCCCGGGACGTCGGCCTCGGCGAGCAGGCGGAGCTCGCGCGCGGCCATCGTGCGCACGGCGGGATCGCTCGAGCTCGTCAGTGTGCGCCGGTGGCGAGCGACCAGGCCGCGCAGCGTGAGCGGATGCTCGGAGGACGGATGCTCCGACAGCAGCGGCGGCTCCGGCAGGAACGAGAAGAACGGGCTCGGCCCCGTCGCGTCGTCGTCGACCGCCGTCACGACGATGCGCGAACGAGCCCGGGAGACGGCGCGCACGAACAGACGGAGTTCATCGTGCAGCGCTTCTCGGCGCCGGTCGATGGCTCCGGGCGGGTCCAGCGGCGCGCCCGTGCGCGCAGCGGCGACGGCATCGGCCAGACGCCACGTCTCGAGCATGCCGCCGCGCAGGCGGGTATTGGGCCAGACACCGTCCTGCACACCGGAGACGATGACCGCCTCGAACTGCGTTCCCAGAGCCGTGGCGGGCGTGAGGAGGGTGACCAGGCCCGGACGATCGGGGGTCGAGAGCGTGTCTTCGGGCACCTCGCTGTCGAGGATCTCGCGCACGAACGTCTCGGCGCGTTCATTCGGCGTGCGCTCGACGAAGCGCTTGGCCGCATCGAACAGTGCGACCAGAGCGTCGAGCGAACGTGCGACCTTGGCGCCGCCGGGCTGCTCCGCGGCCTCGCGCCAGTGCCGTTGAAGCTTCGAGCCGTCGAGGGCGCGCGCATCGTCCCAGATGCGCCACAGCAGCTCGTGGATGGTCTCGTTCGCGGCGGCCGCCGCCGTGGATTCGGCGAGCGTCCGTGCGAAGCGGGCCGCGACGCGAGCCTCCGGAGCGTCGATGAAGGTGAAGGCGAGGGGCTCGGCCATGGCTGCCCGCAGCAACTCGGATGCCGGCGTCGCCCCGCCCTCGGCGAGCTCGGCATGCCGCATCCGCGCGCGCAGACGGCGCAGACCCACGGCATCCATCCCGCCGAACGGCGAGCGCAGCGCGTCGACGAGCATCTCGGTGGTGCGCTGCTCGAGCGGCGTGAGCGCGAGACGGACGATGCCGACGATGTCGCGCACGATGCCCTCGCTGCCGAGCGGGCGCTGCACGCCCGCGGCCCGGGTCGGGACCTCGCGCGCCGCCAGCTCGGTCTCGAGCATCGTCACCTGCCGGGTGTCGTGCGCGATCACCGCCATGTCGCTCCACGCGATGCCGTGGCTGAGGCGCCAGTCCCGGAGCGTGCCGGCGATCCGGTCGATCTCTTCATGGGGAGATCCCGCCAGATAGGTCTGCACGGCATCATCGGGCTCGTCCGGACGGGGCCCGGGGGCACGACGGTGATCGACGCGGCCGGCGACGCCGATCGCCTGGGTGACGGTGCGCGTCAGATCGGTGAGCGCACGGGTCTGCCGGTGCGCGGCGTCGAGGACGAACAGATGCTCGAGCACCGTCGTGAGTTCGTGGAACAACTGCGGACTCGCCCCGCGGAATGCCCCCGAGGAGATGTCGGGGTCACCGAAGGCCATGACCGCGATGCCGCGCTCCCGCAGTGCCCGCACGAGCGTGATTCCCCCGCGCGTCGTCTCCTGCGCGTCGTCCATGAGCACGACCCGCAACGGCGCCAACGGGCCGAGCGTCGCCGCATCGGCGCGCTGCAGGATCGCCGCCGCCTCGCTCACGAGGTCCGCGGCATCGCGGTAGGAGGTGCGCATTCCCGCGAGAACCGCGCGGTACTCCTCGGTGAAGTCGCCCACCGCGCGCCACACCGGGCGGTCGGAGGCTTGCAGCTCGTCGGGCCGGACGCCCAGTTCGGTGCACTCCGCGAGGAAGGCTCGCAGCTCCGAACGGAACCCCGTGGAGGCGCGCACCGAGCGGCTCAGCGTCTCGGGCCAGCGACTGGGCTGCCCCGACTCCTCGTCCTCGGCGTCTCCGGCGAGGAGATCGGCGATGATGCGGTCCTGATCGGCTCCGGTCAGCAGCGCCGGGGGCTCCTGGCCCGCGTGCACCATCGCACCGCGGACGATCTGGAACGCCAATGAACCGAGCGACCGTGCCAGCGGCCCCGGTGTCGCCTGCGCGATGCGCACGCCGATCCGGTCGCGCAGCACGGTCGCCGCCTGACGATTCGCGGTGAGCACGAGCACCTCTTCGGGCGCGAGCGCATCGGGACCGGACAGCAGGTGCGCCACCCGGTCGATGAGCGTGTGCGTCTTGCCCGTGCCCGGACCTCCGATGATCACTCCGGATGCCTCGACGGGGGCGTTGACGACCGCTCGCTGGCCAGCATCCTCTGTCATGGCATCCACGCTATCCGGCCCCGCCGACATCGCCGTCGCGGCCCGCGGCCTCCCCCGTTGTGCGCCCCTGGCGAAACCTTCCCCGCCGCCGGTCCTCGCGCCGCCGGCCGGGGTAGAGTTGGCGCAGTCCCCGACATGTCAAGGAGCACGCGTGGAAATCCGCATCGGCATCATCAACACCGGCCGCGAACTGAACTTCGAGACCGCCACCAGCGCAGACGACGTGCGCAGCCAGGTCGCCGCAGCCCTCGAGCAGAGCGCGGCCAGCGTCAGCTTCAGCGACGTCAAGGGCAACTCCTACATCGTGCCGACCGCGAACCTCGCGTACATCGAGCTCGGCACCGAAGAGTCGCGTCGCGTCGGCTTCGTCGCCTGACGATCCGATGTACATCCTCCTCGCACTCATCGCCGCGTGCGCGCTGGGAATCGGCGTGCACTACCTGATCCCGAACCGTGAGCTGCGCGGCGTCGCCCTCGTGCCCGCGACCGCGACCGCCGCATCCGCGGCGATCTACACGATCATGCAGTGGAGCGGAATGAGCCAGACGAACGGCTGGCTCTGGCTCGCATCCATCGTCGGATCGCTCGCGATCGCCGCGGTCGTCGGCGTGGTCCTGACCCGTCGCCGTCAGACGGAGGACGCCGAGAAGAAGGCCGCGCTCGGACTCTGAGCAGACCTCCGGCTCTCAGGCCGCGAGACCCATCGCATCCATCCGCCGGGCGTGCGCTCCCATGAGCTCCGTGTAGACGGGCTCGACCCGCTCCTCGTCCTCGGCGAGGCGCTCGGTGCGCAGCGCCTGGCGGGCGACGAGCAGCGTGTCCCCGACCAGCCGCCGAGCCCACATCGACAGCAGCGATCGCCATTCGGCGTCGCCCTCGATCGTCTCGGTGAGGATGCGCACGATCTCGCCCGTGGCGTCGTCCTCGCTGAGGATCTCTGCCACGCGCTCCCCCGTGCTCCCATAGCTCGAGGCCAGCGCGAGATAGAAGTCATCGAGCATTCCCGCCGTGATGTACACCGACAGCAGCGTCTCGCGCGGGCGCGCTCCGATCGTCTTGCGGCGGAACGCATCCAGATGCTCGCGGAACGGCAGCATGACCTCGGTGGGGTCATCGCCCTGCGCGCGGATCACCTCGACGATACCGGTGTGCTTGCTCAGAGCCGCTCCGGCGGCCTCAGTCAGCGCACCCTTCTCGTCGAGATCGGGGGTGGCCCGGATCAGCCGCGTCAGCGTCTCGAAGTAGCCCAGCTGCAGATAGGCGGCCTGGCCGAGGAAGCGGTTCAACTCGGGGGCGAGCTCCGCGAAATCGACGCGCGTCGCATCGCCCATGTCTCCCCTGCTGCGCAAGGACAGCATGCGACGGGGCTTCTCTTTGCGCCAGAACCACTTCACCACGCGTTCAGACTACCCGCGCGCGAAGATAATCTGCGGCGATCCGGAGCCCCTCGGGTAGTGTGGGGAGGTGTCCTGCCGTCGGAGCAGGACCCCGCGCCTGTGGCACAAAGACGGCGTGGATCCGTAACGAGGCGATCTCTTCGCTTACGAAGGTCGCCGGACAGGCAATAGAACACGTGACAACTTTCGCCGATCTCGGCATCGATCAGGACATCGTCGACGCACTCGCCGCCAAGGGCATCGTCGACGCCTTCCCCATCCAGGAGCAGACGATCCCCCTCGGCCTCCCCGGCCAGGACATCATCGGCCAGGCGAAGACCGGTACCGGAAAGACCTTCGGCTTCGGCATCCCGGTCGTCCAGCGCCTGGGCGAGAACCCGGAGCCGGGCGTCAAGGCCCTCATCGTCGTGCCCACCCGCGAGCTCGCGGTCCAGGTCTACGAAGACATGGACCTGCTGACAAGCAACCGCTCCACCAGCGTCGTCGCCATCTACGGAGGCAAGGCCTATGAGGGCCAGATCGACCAGCTCAAGGCCGGTGCGCAGATCGTCGTCGGCACGCCGGGCCGCCTCATCGACCTCGCGGGCCAGCGCCTGCTCGATCTGTCGAACGCGACCGAGGTCGTGCTCGATGAGGCCGACAAGATGCTCGATCTCGGCTTCCTCGCCGACATCGAGAAGATCTTCTCCAAGGTCCCCGCGGTTCGGCACACGCAGCTGTTCTCGGCGACCATGCCCGGCCCGATCGTGGCCCTGGCGCGCCGGTTCATGTCGAACCCCATCCACATCCGCGCCAACGACCCCGATGAGGGCCTGACGCAGGCCAACATCAAGCACGTCATCTACCGCGCGCACTCCCTCGACAAGGACGAGGTCATCGCCCGCATCCTGCAGGCGGAGGGCCGCGAGAAGACGGTGATCTTCACCCGCACCAAGCGCGCGGCGCAGAAGCTCGTCGACGAGCTGAGCGACCGCGGCTTCAACGTCGGCGGCGTGCACGGAGACATGGGCCAGGAGCAGCGCGAGCGCTCGATGGCGGCGTTCAAGGCCGGCAAGAAGGACGTGCTGGTCGCCACGGACGTCGCCGCCCGCGGCATCGACGTCGACGACGTCACCCACGTCATCAACCACACGATCCCCGATGAGGACAAGACCTACCTGCACCGCGCCGGCCGCACGGGCCGCGCGGGCCGCAACGGCACCGCCGTGACCTTCGTCGATTGGGAAGACCTGCACAAGTGGGCCCTCATCAACCGCGCCCTCGAGTTCGGTCAGCCCGAGCCCGTCGAGACCTACTCGTCGAGCCCGCACCTGTACACGGATCTGAACATCCCCGAGGGCACCAAGGGCCGTCTGACGACGGCGCCCAAGGCCCAGGCGCCGAAGAAGCCGGCGCGCCAGCGCCCCGAGAAGGCAGCCGACGTCGCCGCCGAGCAGGGCGCGGGCGACGGCACCACGCGTCGCCGTCGCCGTCGCCGCCGCGGCGGTTCGGATGCAGCGGTCGGATCCACCTTCGTCGAGGATGCCGCGTCCCCCGCCGCCCCCGAGGCGGCTCCGGCCGTCGACCGCGACGCCGATGGCGCAGGAACGCACGATGGCGACAAGAGCCATGAGCACCAGGACGGCAAGCCCGCCCCCCAGCGCCGCCGCCGGCGTCGCCGTTCGGGCGGTGCGGCACCCGCCGGCGCCTGACACCCTCTGACCGGTGGGGCGGATGCGAGCTGCATCCGCCCCACTGTCGTCTCAGGCGTCCGCGAGCTGAGGCGGCGTGCCGGTGGCGCGATCGATGATGCGGGCGAGCATGGCGTCCGCGGTCGTGTTCTCCCCCGGCAGGTTGGGCTTTCCGGCCCCGTGGTAATCGCTCGAACCGGTCACGATCAGATCGTGCTCGACAGCGATGCCGTGCAGCATGCGCTTGCCCTCGTCGGTGTTCTCGCGGTGATCGATCTCGAAGCCGCCGAGCCCCTCGTCGATCAGCTGCTCGATGAGGGCGAGCGGCATCATCCGGTCGCGTCCGGCGGTGACGGGGTGCGCGATGACCGCCACTCCCCCGGCCCGGGTGATCAGGCGCACCGCGGTGAGCGGGTCCGGCGCGTAGTGGGGCTCGTAGTACCCCTCGCGCGGATGGAGGATGCCGTCGAACGCCTCGCCGCGATCGCGGACGATGCCGCGGGCCACAAGAGCATCGGCGATGTGCGGACGCCCGACCGTGGCATCCTTCGTCGTCTGTGTGAGCACGTCTTCCCAGGTCAGGTCGTAATCGCGGGCGATGTTGCGCACGATCCGCTCCGCGCGGCCCATCCGATCCTCACGGATGCGACGGGTCTCGTCCTGCAGCGCAGCGTTCTCGGGGTCGAAGAGGTAACCGAGCACGTGCACGCTGCGCCACTCGTGCTTCGCCGACAGTTCGATGCCGGGGATGAACGACACACCCTGCCGTGCCGCTTCCCGCGATGCCTCGCCCCACCCCGTCGTGCGGTCGTGATCGGTGAGCGCCAGAGTGCGTACGCCGTGGGCGTGAGCCTGGCGCACGACTTCGGCGGGCGACTGCGTGCCATCGGAGTGGTTCGAATGCAGATGCAGGTCATTCGGGCCGGTGAAACGCGGGCAATCGGTCATGATTCGACCCTACTGCCGCCGGTTCCCGGGAGTGCCGAGGCAGGCCATTCACAGCGTGCGGCTCTAGGCTCGATGGGTGTTTCGTCTGCTGGGGATCCTCATAACCGTGCTCTACGCGATCGCGGCCGCGGTCATGGTGTGGCCGCAGTTCTTCCGGCTCGAGCAGACCTTCCCCTTCGCTCAGCTCGTCGCCGTGCGCGGCGCTGTCCTCGGCGGGTTCCTCGTGATCGCCGTGCTGTCGCTGCTGCTTCTGCTCGCGCGCCCCATCCGCGGTTTCGCGGCGTCCCTGCTGATCGTCTCTCTCCTGGCCGCCGCGGCCACCGGGGCGATCGGCACCATGCGCGGCTACGGATCCGGCGAAATGCCCGACAAGACCGACGCGAGCGTGCGCGTGCTGACGTGGAACACCGCCGGCGAAGCGGTCTCGGCCGAGAGCATCGCGGAGACCATCCTCGATCAGCAGGTCGATGTCGTGACCCTTCCCGAGACCGCCGAATCGGTCGGCGAGCGCATCGCGGTCATGCTCCGCGAGCAGGGGCATCCGATGTGGGTGCACCACGTGCAGTTCGGCGATGTCGACTATGGCCCGCAGGCCTGGGAGACGACGATCCTCATCTCCCCCGAGCTGGGCGACTACTCGGTCATCGCCTCGTCGGAGGACGGCTCGAGCAACACCAGTTCCGTGCCCAGCGCCGTGATCATGCCGGTCAACGGCGCGGGGCCGACGATCGTCGCCGTCCACGCGGTCGCCCCGCGCGTCGATGCGATGTCGCGCTGGCAGTCGGATCTCGCCTGGATCGCCGACCAGTGCCCGCCCGGGGACTTCATCATCGCGGGCGATTTCAACGCGACCATCGATCACCTCGCGAGGCTCGGCGTCGACGGCGGTGACATCGGATACTGCCGGGATGCCGCGGTGCGCACCGGCACGGGCGCCATGGCCACCTGGCCCGCCGACTACCCGGAGTTCCTGGGCGCCCCGATCGACCACGTCATGGCGAGCCAGAACTGGGATCCGACGGGCTCTCTCGTGCTCGATGCGCAGGGTTCCGACCACCGCGCGCTCGTCGTGCAGCTCGACCCCGCCGGTTGACGGGCCCCGTCAGGATTCGGCGTCGGCGCGGCGTCGCCGCACACGAAGGATGAGCGCGAGGATGAGGCGCCATCCGATGAGGAACAGCGCGAGCACCAGCACGGTCACGATCATGAACGGCACGGCGGTGCCCTGTCCGCTCACGGCGCGCAGCAGCAGGCCGCCGACGACGGTGATCGCCCAGATCACGATTCCCGGCAGGACGCGGGATGCCCCGCCCCGTGTGAGAATCACCACGGCGTGTGCCACGAGCAGTGCCACGAGGAAGGGCCAGATCGTGTTCGCGAGCCCCGGCAGGTCGGTGAGCACGCCCTCGGCATGGGAACGCCGGCCGATCATGCAGAAGGCGAGCACGCTCACCAGATCGATGACGAGAACGAGGGCGCGGGGCATCCGACGGGTTTCCACCCCTCCAGCGTAGGCCGCTGCCGGAGCGCCCCGGTTGTCGGACGGGAGTGAGAGACTGGAGGCATGAGCACCGCAGAGAACGCCACGACCACCGAGGCTCCCGTCACGACGAACCGCAAGCAGCCCTTCCCCCGCGGCTTCCTCGACACGATCTCCACGGGATGGGCCGAGCGTCCCGAGACGATCCCCGGCGCCCGTGCGCAGGCGGCCTTCGCCGCGGTGCGTCGCGCCGCCGTCTCGGCGGCTTTCCCGGGCAAGCGCCTGGTGATCGAGGCCGGCTCCCTCAAGCAGCGCTCCAACGACACCGACTACCCCTTCCGCGCGCACTCGGCGTTCGCTCATCTGACGGGCTGGGCGGCCGACACCGAGCCCGATTCGGTCCTCGTGTTCGAGCCCACCGATGCCGGCCACGACGTCACCCTCTATTTCCGCGAGCGCGCCGACCGCACGACGACCGAGTTCTACGCCGATGCCACGGTGGGCGAGTTCTGGATCGGCCCGCGCCCCTCACTCGCCGGCGTCGCCGCCGACCTGGCGATCGCGACCGAGCACCTCGCCGTCTTCGCTGCGGGCTCCGACGATCTGACGCTGGCGGATGCCGAGCTGGAGCGCTTCGTCTCGGAGCTGCGCCTGGTCAAGGACGCCTATGAGCTCGAGGAGATGCGTCTCGCCGTCGAGATCACCGCGCGCGGTTTCGACGACATCGTCACGGCCCTGCCGGATGCCGCCCGCCATGCCCGCGGCGAGCGCGTCGTCGAGGGTGTTTTCCACCGCCGCGCCCGGGAGGACGGCAACGGCGAGGGCTACGACACGATCTCGGCGTCCGGCCCGCACGCCTGCTACCTGCACTGGACCCGCAACGATGGCGCAGTGGTCCCCGGCGATCTGATCCTGGTCGATGCGGGTGTCGAGACCGACAGTCTCTACACCGCCGACATCACCCGTACGCTGCCGGTCAACGGCACGTTCAGCGAGGTGCAGCGCCGCGTCTACGAGACGGTGCTCGAGGCCGCGGATGCCGCGTTCGCGATCGCGAAGCCGGGCATCAAGTTCCGCGAGCTGCACGAGACGGCGATGGGGGTCATCGCGAAGCGCACCGCCGAGTGGGGGCTGCTGCCGGTCACCGCGCAGGAGGCGCTCGACAACGAGAAGGGCGGCCAGCACCGCCGCTACATGGTGCACGGCACGAGCCACCACCTCGGCATCGATGTGCACGACTGCGCTCAGGCACGTCGCGAGATGTACTACGACGGCGTCCTCGAGCCGGGCATGGTCTTCACCATCGAACCGGGCCTGTACTTCCAGATCGACGACCTGACGGTTCCGGAAGAGCTGCGCGGCATCGGCGTGCGCATCGAGGATGACATCGTCGTGACCGAGGACGGCGCCGTCAACCTATCGGCCGATATTCCGCGCACGGTCGACGAGATCGAGGCGTGGATCGCACGGCTGCAGGGCTGATCCGTCCGTGCGGCACGGGGCGTCGGGCATCGCATGATCCTGCGTGAAGCGCTGCGCGGGATCTTCAGCGCGGGACTGACGATCTACACCGGTCTCGGCATCTGGGCCGAGATCGCGCACGGCAGATCCAACCGGCGGATGCTCGGCACCGGGGGCGATCCCACCGGGCACGAGGCGATCGTCGTGCTCGGGTACGGCAACCGCGGGCCCCGCGCCAACATGATCAACCGCTACCGGGTTCGCGCCGGCATCCGCTCGCGCGACCCTCGTGCCACGGGCAGCACGATCGTCTTCTGCGGCGGCACGGTCATGGGCGCGGAGCCCGAGGCGGTCATCATGGAGCGCTTCGCCCGGGAGGAGCTCGGTTTCACCGGCCGCAGCGTGCTCGAGACCGAGAGCCGATCGACGCGGGAGAACATCGCGAACGCGATCGGGTTCATCGAGCACGCCGACGCGATCAAGATCGTGTCGAACTCCCCGCATGCCGAGGTCGCGCGCGAGCTTCTCTGGACGATGCGGCCCGACATCGCCGACCGGCTCGTCAGAGCGGACGAGCACATCCTGGGTGAGATCACCCCGATCAAGATCGGTGCGGCGCTGCGGGCCGTCGCCTATCGGCGGGCGCAGCGGCGACGCTGAGACCTCAGACGAGGAACTCTGCGACGAGCGGTGCCAGTGAGGCTCCGATCACGGATGCTTCGCGCTTGTTGCCGCGGATCTCGAACGAGTGGTTGGCGTTCTCGATCCAGACGATGCGCGCGTCCTGGCATCCGGTGATGACATCCTCCAGCTGTTCGCGCGGCTGGACGAAGGGATCGGTCGTCCCCTCGATGAAGAGCTGGGGCACGGCGACCGCCGGCAAGTGCTCGGCGCGCGGCTTCTCCGGCTTTCCGGGTGCGTGCAGCGGATATCCGAGATAGATGAGGCCGTCCGTCTCGAGGCCCTCGGCCACGGCCATCGATGCCATGCGACCGCCGTAGGATTTGCCGCAGGCCCAGATGCGGTCGCCGGGCGCCAGCGCGCGTGCGTGCGCGACCGCGGCGCGCCAGGCGGCGATCGCGTGCGGCGCGGGGCCCTGCATCCGCCGTCCCATCGCCCGATAGGCGAATTCGAACCGCAGGGTGGAGAACCCGAGATCGTTCAGCGCATCGGCGAACCCGACGAGGAACGGGTGGCCCATTCCCGCGCCGGCGCCATGCGCGATCACGACGGTTCCGCGGCCGGTCACCGGTGACCACGCGCTCGGCAGTTGCACGGTTCCGGCCGGCAGGTCGACCGAGAGCGTCACTTCTGCTCGTCGTCCGGGCTCTTCTCCGCGGGCTGCTCGGCGGCGGTCGTCTCGGAGGGCGCCGTGCCGTCTCCGGCGGCGCTGTCCACGCGCTCGCCGTACTGCGGGCGCGGCAGCGGCGGGCGGGGCGGGATCACCTGTTCGCCGACGGGCTCACCGGCCTCGGGCTGCCCGGATCCCGGGGCGACGCGTTCGCCGTACCGCGGCGGCTCGCTCAGGTCGACGGGTGGACGGACCACCTTCGTGCGCTGGACGCCGACGATCTCGCGCGCCTTGGCCAGGGAGGCCGGCATCACCGTGACCTCGTAATGCTCGGCCGCCAGCTGCGTCACGCTCGCGAAGTCGCGACGACGACGAACGATCATGTACGAGACCAGGCTGAGGATCATGCCGAACGCGACACCGACCAGCAGGAAGCCGACGAACAGCTGGATGGGCGCCTCGGGGTTGCCGAGGACGAGGATCGCCGAGAGCAGGAGACCGATGAGGATGCCGTTGATCGCGCCGGAGCGCGCTGCGGCGGCGTAGCCGAGCTTGCCCGTGACGCGTTCGATCGTCCGCGCGCCCTGCCCGACGATGGCGATGTCCCGGGCCGGAACCTCGCCGGCGATCAGCTTCGACACCGTCTTCTGCGCCGCTTCGTAGTCGCGAACGGATGCGACGATCTCGCCGACGACGGTGTTATTGGCCGGACGGTTCACCATGCTCATGCGCACATTGTCCCATGCGAGTCTTTGACGCCGTCGGCACCCGCGTCGGCGGGGCTACGCTGGAAGAGTGAGCACACAACGGGTCTTCGTCGCACGACTGGCCGGCTGCGCCGTGTTCGACCCCGTGGGCGACCGGCTCGGCAAGGTTCGGGATGTCGTCATCGTTTATCGAAGCACCGCCTCGCCGCGGGTCATCGGCCTGGTCATCGAGATCCCCGGACGCCGCCAGGTGTTCATGTCGATCGGCCGTGTGACGTCGATCCGTTCGGGTCAGGTGCTGACGACGGGTCTCATCAACGTGCGCCGGTTCCAACCGCGTCCCGGCGAGGTGCGTGTCCTCGCCGAGTTGCTGGGGCGTCGCGTCGAGTTCTCCGACGGCACCGGGACGGCCGTCGTGGAGGACGTCGCGATCGAGCCCGACCGCCGTGGGGAGTGGAACGTCGGTCAGCTCTTCCTGCGCCGGCCCAAGACGAGCGCGTCGCCGTTCGCGAAGGGGCCGACGACGTTCGCCGCCTGGAACGAGGTGCAGGAGAAGCGGGCTCCCGGCGAGTCCCAGTCCGCCGAGCAGCTCGTGGCATCCTATTCCGAGCTGCGCGCCGCCGATCTGGCCACCACGCTGCTCGATCTGCCGCAGCAGCGCATGATCGAGGTCGCCGAGGAGCTTCCCGATGGCCGTCTCGCGGATGCTCTCGAGGAGATGCCCGAAGACGAGCAGATGCACATCCTCGACGGTCTCGGCGATGAGCGCGCCGCCGACATCCTCGACCAGATGGAGCCCGACGACGCCGCCGATCTTCTGGCGCAGCTGCCCGCCCCGCGTCTGGAGCAGCTGCTCGAGCTGATGGAGCCCGAGGAGGCTGAGGACGTGCGCACGCTGCTGCGCTACGAGCCCGATACCGCGGGCGGTCTCATGACGACCGATCCGATCATCCTCTCGGCCGATGCGACGGTCGCCGAGGGGCTCGCCCTGATCCGGCGCCACGAGCTGCACCCGGCCCTGGCCGCCGCGGTGTTCGTCACGCTCCCCCCGTTCGAGACGCCCACCGGGCGCCTGCTGGGCGCCGTGCACTTCCAGCGGATGCTGCGCTATCCCCCGCACGAACGGCTCGGCGCGATCGTCGACGAGGCGATGGAGCCGGTCTCGGTCACGGCATCCGCCACGGAGACCGCTCGTCTGCTCGCCAGCTACGACCTCGTCTCGCTGCCGGTCGTCGACGCCGCCCACCGCCTCGTCGGCGTCGTGACGATCGATGACGTGCTGGATTACCTGCTCCCGGATGACTGGCGCACGCACGACCATGCGGATGCCTCGACGGAAGGCGCCCGATGATGGCCCGCGCGAACCACGCCCTCGATGCGCCCGGACGCAGCATCGCGCGTCAGCGTCCGACCTCCCGCGACCGCTTCGGACGCTTCACGGAGTGGGTGGCCCGCGCGATGGGAACTCCCGCTTTCCTCGTGATCCTCACACTCTTCTGCGTCGCCTGGATCGGCTGGAACACGCTGATGCCCGAGAACACCCGCTTCGACGACGCCGCCCTCGGCTTCACCGCACTGACTCTGATGCTGTCGCTGCAGGCCTCCTACGCCGCGCCGCTCATCCTGCTCGCGCAGAACCGCCAGGACGACCGCGACCGCGTGCAGATGGAACAGGACCGCCAGCGGGCCGAGCGCAACCTCGCCGATACCGAGTACCTCGCACGAGAGATGGTGGCGCTGCGCATGGCGCTCGAGGAGCGCAATGCGCAGGCTCTGACCCGTGATGTTCTGCGTGCCGAGCTGAAGGCGCTGCTCGCCGAGCTCGAGAATGAATCCCGACATGATCTCCCGGCGGCGCAGGGCCCGGGCGAGCGCGCGGATCGGCCCCGGTCATGACTCTGCCCGATCGCATCCGTCAGGCCGTCAGCGCGGTCACCGATCCCGAGCTGCGCCGTCCGATCGGCGACCTCGACATGGTGCGCGAGATCACGCTCGACGGCGCGCATGCGCACGTCGGAATCACCCTGACGATCGTCGGATGCCCCGCCGCCGACCGCATCGAGAGCGATGTGCGCCGTGCCGCGGCATCCGTGCCGGGCGTCGCCGAGGTGACGGTCGAGCTCGGCGTCATGACGCCCGCCGAACGCACCGCCCTCACCGCGAAGCTGCGCGATGGACGACCCCCGCGCCAGATGCCGTTCGGTCCCGATTCCCTCACCCGGGTCATCCTCGTCTCCAGCGGCAAGGGCGGGGTCGGCAAGTCCACCCTCACCGCGAACCTCGCCGTCGCCCTCGCCGCGCAGGGGCTCTCGGTCGGACTCGTCGACGCCGACGTCCACGGATTCTCGATCCCGGGGCTCCTCGGCATCCCGAGCGGCACCCAGCCCACCCGCATCGACGACCTCATGCTGCCGCCCGTGGCGCACGGGGTGAAGACCGTCTCCATCGGCATGTTCCTGCGCGAGGGCGAGGCGGTCGTCGCCTGGCGCGGCCCCATGCTGCACCGCACGGTCCAGCAGTTCCTCACCGATGTGTTCTTCGGCGACCTCGACGTCCTCCTCATCGACATGCCGCCCGGCACCGGCGACATCGCGATCTCGATCGGGCAGATCCTCCCCCACGCCGAGGTTCTCGTCGTCACGACACCGCAGTCCGCGGCATCCGACGTCGCGATCCGCAGCGGTCTCGTCGCGCGCCAGACAGGCCAGCGCGTGATCGGCGTCATCGAGAACATGGCGGCGATGACCCTGCCCGATGGCACGGTCATCGACCTGTTCGGCTCGGGCGGGGGCGCCGAGGTCGCCGCCGCACTGTCGGAGGGCGAGGAGACGGTTCCGCTTCTGGCATCCGTACCGCTGAGCCCGGCGCTGCGCGCCGGAGGCGATGCCGGAGAGCCCGTCGTCCTCGCCGACCCCGATGATCCCGCCGCGCAGCAGATCCGCGCCATCGCCGCGCGTCTCGCCCACGGAGGGCGGCGCCTGGCCCGGCGCCCGCTGCCGATGGCCCTGTCCCGCCCTCAGCCGGGCGCAACGGACGAGGCATGAAAGACTGCTGAAGTGACCAGCGAACCCGCGCCCCGCTCCGTGACCGTCGACGCCGAGCTGCTGCGCAACGTCAGCGCCGAGACGACTCTCTACACGCTGACCCGGCCGCTCGCCGTCATCGCCTACACCGCGCTGCTGGCTGCTGCGATCCTCAACGGGATCGTGCTGTCGATCATCGGGGGCTCCGATGAGGAGCGTGCCCGCACCCTCACCTGGACGCTGCTGGCGATCATCGCCCTGATCATCGCGTCGATGTTCTTCACCCGGGCGTCCGTCCGCCGGGCGATCAGCACCGCGATGCCCTCGGGGACGCGCATCAGCGTCGTCGTCGGAGAGGACGCCCTGCGCCTGGCTTCGAAGCGCGGCGTCTCCGAAATGCCCTACTCGACTTTCGCGGGCATCCGCGTGGGCCGGCACGCGGCCGTGCTGCGTCTTAGCGGTCAGTCCGTCGTGACAGCCATCCCCCGCGTGCTGCTCAGCGATGCCGACATCGCGACGCTGCGCGCGAAGATCTGACTCAGGTGGCTTCCATGTCGAATGGCGGAGGGGTCTCTCGCGTGAACACGGGCCGCATCAGCGGCGCCCGTCGAGGAGCCGCCGGCTGCGGCTCCCTGATCACGGCCGGGGCAGTCGACGCCGGCGCCGAGGGTGTGTCTTCGAGCAGCGCATCGCGGATGATGCGGCGCGGGTCGTACTGACGCGGATCGAGCTTGCGCCAGTCCACGTCATCGATCTCGGGGCCGATCTCCTCGCGCATGCGCGACTTCGTGTCGCGCAGGTACTCCCCGCCGCGGCGCACGAACTTCGCGAAGGTCTCCGCCGCCTTCGGCAGCCGCTCCGGGCCGATGATGAAAGCCGCGACGACACCGATCAGCAGAAGCTTCTCGAAGGTGAGCCCGAAGTCCATGTACCCAGGCTACCCGCCGCGCCTACGGGCGACGCTCACCGCGGGCGAATACTCTGAGAAGCGAAGTCCGAGGAGAAAACCATGAGCGAGAACGACGCGAACGCCCGCTATCTGCGCGAGGCGATCATCGAGCCCGCCGCGATCGCGCGAGCACGCGCCCACGCGGTCGAATTGGGGGCGGCTCCGGTGAGCCCCGCGCTCGGTGCGCAGCTGTCGATCCTCGCCGCCACGACGAACGCCCGCTCGATCGTCGAGATCGGCACCGGAGCCGGCGTCTCCGGGCTGTGGATGCTCCGCGGCGCCCCGCAGGCGGTCCTCACCTCGATCGACAACGAACCCGAGCACCTGGCCGCGGCGCGCCGTGGTTTCGCCGAGGCGAAGGTCCCCTCCACGAGGGCCCGTTTCATCACCGGCCGTGCGGCCGATGTGCTGCCGCGCATGAACGAGGCGTCCTACGACATCGTCTTCATCGATGCCGATCCCGCGAACGTCATCGAGTACGTCGAGCACGGCCTGCGTCTGGTGCGCACCGGAGGCATCGTGCTCGTCCCCCGAATCCTCGCCGGGGGCAGAGTCGCCGACCCGGTGCAGCGCGATGAGATCACCAGCGCATACCGCTCGCTCGTGCAGGAGACCCAGGAGTCGCCCGCTGTTCTCGCGGCGCTCTCGACGGTCGGTGAGGGACTGCTGCAGCTCGTGAGCGTGCGCAGCCACTGACAGACCGGACGGGAAAGGGCGGTGGATCCTCTCGGATCCACCGCCCTTTCTCATCCGTTGATCGGAGGTGTCAGCTCACGACGCCGGCGAGAACGCCGTGAAGCTCCTTCGCCTCTTCGTCGTTGACGGAGACGACCAGTCGTCCTCCGCCTTCGAGGGGAACGCGGACGATGATCAGTCGTCCCTCCTTCACAGCCTCCATGGGTCCGTCTCCGGTCCTCGGCTTCATCGCTGCCATAGTGGCTCCCTTTCCCTCGGTGGTATGCATCAAGTTTATCGGTATGCTTCCGCCCGGGCACATCCGGCGGAAGAATACGTCATGATCGACCGATCACGGCACCTGCCAGAACGCACTCCCCAGCGCGTAGACGGGGTAGATCCACAGCCACTGGCCGATCACGCACAGCAGCAGCACCGCCACCCGGTACACGCGGGAGCGCGGAACGGCGACGGCGCCCCACAGCGGGGTCAGCGGCATCAGCAGCCGGAATGTGCTCGACTGCGGGAAGAACACCGCCAACAGGTAGATGAGGTAGCTGGCACTCCACAGGCGCAGATCCACGCCGAGTCGTCGGACGGGACGGATGAAGAGCGCGGCAGCGGCGCCGATCACGAGCAGGAGCAGGGCCACGAACCCGAGATCTGCCGGAAGCCCCCACTGCACGAACCAGAAGCGTGCGCCCTGGACCCATCCGTCGACGGGGATGAACCCTCGCTCGGCCACTCCCCAGTTGCGTCGCCACGACAACTCGGTCGCGAGATACGCGCCGGGATCGCCCGTGACGACGCCGGCGATGATCTGCCAGGAGAATCCGGTGATCGTCGTGAGCGCCCCCAGCGCGATGATGTGCGCGACCTCGGCGGGCGCAAGCCCGTCCTCCCTTCGGCGCAGCCACCGCCAGATGCCGATGAGCCCGAGGAACAGCGCGAACGCGAGGATGCCGGGACGGGTGAACGCCAGGACAGGAAGGACGAGGTACAGCCATCCGTAGCGACGCCGAGCCACGAGATCGAGAGCCACGAGCAGCAGCAGGAGGAACAGGGACTCGGCATAGCCGACCTGGAACATCGCGGACAGCGGCCCCCACGCGAAGAAGGTCACGGCCCACATCGCGGCGGACTCCCCGATCCGCCCGCGCAGGAGGCGGTGGAGCATCACGCAGGCGCCGAAACCGGCGAGGAGAGAGAGGAGCATCGCTCCCACGCCCCAGCTGCCGAAGGGGACACCGAGGGTCTGCGACGCATATGCGTACACCGGCATGAAGGCCCAGGCGTTCTCCGCGACCTGTCCCGACACGGTGACCGGCAGCATCGACGGGTACCCCTCCCACGCGACGAGCCAGTACCACTGGGCGTCCCAGCCGACCACGAAGTCGGCGATCGTGGCATCCGGTCCGAATCGCGATCCGGCACCGGACAGCCGGGCCGCCGCGCCGAGGAGCCCCGTCGTGACCACCCGGGCCAGCACGTAGACCACCCCGATTCGGGCGATGGCCGGCATATGCGCCCAGCGGCGGGAGATCGCGATCAGGTGAGCCACGCCCGCAGGCCCTGCTCGACCGCGTCGATCTGATCGAGGGGCACGCGCTCCTCATCGTGATGTGCGAGCAGCGGATCGCCGGGGCCGTAGTTGACCGCCGGGATGCCGAGCGCCGAGAACCGGGCGACATCGGTCCAGCCGTACTTGGGCCTCGGCTGCGCGCCCACGGCCGAGACGAACTGCTGCGCCATGGGTGCGTCGAGTCCCGGCCGGGCCCCCTCGGCGAAATCGGTGATCTCGAGCTCGAAGCCCTCGAAGACCTTGCGCAGATGAGCCTCGGCGTCCGCGGCGGACTTGCTCGGGGCGAAGCGGTAGTTGACCTCGATCTCGCAGAGATCGGGGACGACGTTACCGGCGACGCCCCCGTCGATGCGGACTGCGCTGAGACTCTCCCGATAGACCAGCCCCTCCACCGCGACTTCCTTGGCACGGTACTCCGAGAGCCGCGCGAGGACCGGAGCCGCCGCATGGATCGCGTTCTCCCCCACCCAAGCGCGGGCGGAGTGCGCGCGAACGCCGTACGTGCGCACCAGGGCGCGCATCGTGCCGTTGCATCCGCCCTCGACCTCGCCGTTGGACGGCTCGCCGAGGATCGCGAAGTCGGCGGCGAAGAGTTCCGGATGCTCGTCGGCGAGCAGCTTCAGACCGTTGAGGGAGGCCGCGACCTCCTCATTGTCGTACCACATCCAGGTGATATCGATCGCGGGATCGATGAGCTCGGCGGCGAGCTTGAGCTGAACCGCGACTCCCGCCTTCATGTCGACGGTTCCGCGGCCCCAGAGGTTCGGCTCGCCGTCGACGTCGATGAACCGCGTCGGCACGTTGTCGTTGATCGGCACGGTATCGATGTGGCCCGCGATCGCGACGCGCTGCGCGCGGCCGAGGTTCGTGCGCGCGACGATCGTGTTGCCATGACGGATGACCTCGAGGTGCTCGAGGGGAGAGACGGATTCCTCGATCGCATCAGCGAGGGCCGTCTCACTCCCGGAAACGCTCGGGATATCGCAGATCGCCCGGGTGAGGTCGACGGAGGACGCGGTCAGATCGAGCTGCATGCCCCCAGCCTACGACCTGGCGTTCCGGCCCGTGTCGGACCGGGTGGATCCGACCCGTTAGAGTGAAAAAATGAGCGAAGCGCGCACCATCTGGGGAATCGGTCTGACCACGATCGCCCGGGACGGAACGGTGCTCGACGCCTGGTTCCCGCGGGTCGGCTCCGGCTCCCTGCCGGCCGAGATCGACGCGGACCTCGAGGCGCAGGCGGGAGCGGATGAGCGCCGCGATGTGACGATCGAGACCGTGCACCTGCAGATCGATCTCGATGCAGCGCCCGCGTCGACCGCCGATGCGTACCTGCGACTGCACGCCCTCTCACTGCGGCTCGTGCTCCCCAACGACCTCAACCTCGACGGGATCTTCGGGCACCTCCCCATCGTCGCCTGGACCAATGCCGGGCCGATGCATCCCGATGATGCAGCACGACTCGTCCCGCAGATGCGCCGGCACAGCATCCAGGTGCAGGGCCTCGACAAGTTCCCGCGCCTGACCGACTACGTGCACCCCGACGGGGTCCGCATCGCCGATGCCGCGCGCGTGCGCCTGGGCGCCCACCTCGCCCCCGGCACCACCGTCATGCACGAGGGCTTCGTGAACTTCAACGCGGGAACGCTCGGTCCCGTCATGGTCGAGGGCCGCATCTCGCAGGGCGTCGTGGTCGGCGCGAACAGCGACATCGGCGGCGGAGCATCCATCATGGGCACTCTCTCCGGCGGCGGAACCGTGCGCGTCTCGATCGGCGAGCGCACACTGCTCGGCGCGAACGCCGGTCTCGGCATCGCCCTCGGCGACGACTGCATCGTCGAAGCGGGCGTGTACATCACCGCCGGGTCCAAGATCATCGTTGCCGACGGGCCGGATGCGCCGCAGGGCGGAAAACGCACCGTCAAAGCGGCGGAGCTGTCGGGGCGGAGCGGTCTGCTCTTCTGGCGCAACTCGGTCACCGGAGCCGTCGAGGTCCGTCGGCGAAACGGCGCCGGGGTGACGCTGAACGAGGCGCTGCACGCCTGATCACCGCGCTCAGGATCCACCATGGCCGCTCTGCTAGGGTTGAACGGTTATCCGAGTGATATCTGATAACTACGTCGTCGTCACGGGGTCTCCTCAGACCGTAGCGAGCTGAAACAGCTCCTCCACCAGTTGGCGTTTCGAACGGCGAACCTCTGCGCACTTCCTGTGTGCGGTCGCCCCCTTCAACGAATCAGAGCGCCTTCAAGGTGCTCGTGGAGTAACCCCTATGCCTACTTTCCTCGAACTCGGCGTGCCCGCACGCCTCGCCGACGTGCTCGCCGCCGACGGCAAGACCGAAGCGTTCGCCATCCAGCGCGACACGCTCCCCGACTCGCTCGCCGGTCGCGACCTCCTCGGCCGCGGCCGCACCGGCAGCGGCAAGACCATCGCCTTCTCCCTCCCCCTCGTCTCGCGCCTGAGCGCCTCAACGAAGAAGACCCGCGCCTCGCACCCCCGCGGCCTGGTCCTCGCACCGACCCGCGAGCTCGCCACGCAGATCGCCGCGACCGTCGCGCCCCTCGCCGAGGCCGCAGGCCTTCGCGTGTCGACGATCTTCGGCGGCGTGAGCCAGAAGCCGCAGGAGCAGGCGCTGCGCAGCGGCGTCGACATCATCGTCGCGTGCCCCGGCCGCCTCGAAGACCTCATGAAGCAGAAGCTCGTCTCCCTCGACTCCGTCGAGGTCGCCGTGCTCGATGAGGCCGACCACATGGCCGACCTCGGCTTCCTCCCCGGCGTCACCCGCATCCTCGCCGCCACCCCGGCCGACGGCCAGCGCCTGCTCTTCAGCGCCACGCTCGACCGCGGCATCGACACGCTCGCCAAGCGCTTCCTCTCCAACGCCGTCAGCCACGAGGTCGACGAGGCGAGTGTGCCCGTCGGCGAGATGACGCACCGCGTGCTCATGACGACCTCCGCCGAGCACAAGAAGCAGGTCGTGAACGACCTCGCCTCCGGCACGGGACGACGCATCCTCTTCACGCGCACCAAGCACCAGGCCAAGAAGCTCGCGAAGCTGCTGACCTCCGCCGGCATCCCCGCCGTCGATCTGCACGGAAACCTCTCGCAGAACGCCCGCGAGCGCAACCTCAGCGCCTTCTCGGCCGACCCCGCCGACGGCGGCGTGCGCGTTCTCGTCGCCACCGATGTCGCCGCTCGCGGCGTTCACGTCGACAACGTCGACCTCGTCGTGCACGTCGACCCACCCATGGAGCACAAGGCGTACCTGCACCGCTCCGGTCGCACCGCCCGCGCCGGCGCCGCCGGAACCGTCGTCACGGTCGTGCTGCCCGAGCAGCGCCGCGATGTGAAGGATCTCCTGCGCAAGGCGCAGATCACGGCCGACCTCGAGCAGGTCGATTCCGGGATCATCGACGAGCTCGTCGGCGAGAAGGCTCCCTACGTCAAGCCCGTTCCGGTGCAGCAGCAGAAGCAGCAGCCCAAGAAGAAGCCGCGCCAGCCCCAGCAGCAGCACGGCGAGCAGGGCTCGAGCAACCCGCCCGCACGCCGTCGGCGTCGTTCCGGCCAGGGCGGCGGGCAGGGCGCTGCCGCTTCGACGCAGGGCGCCGCATCCACCGGTCAGGGCCAGCGCTCGGGCGGCCGCCCCGCTCAGCAGGGGCGCATCCAGGTGGGCCAGCGCGTCGCCGACACGCGTCGCCCGCGCCGGGCTCAGGGCGGTGGCTCGCAGAGCCGCTGACCGTCATCACTGGATGCCCCGCCGGTTCGCCGTGCGGGGCATCCGTGTCTCCGGGCGCCCCTGCGCTCGATGCCCACCCCACGAGAAAGGCCCCGAACCCTCCATCGGAGGGGTGCGGGGCCTTTCGGGATCCGCGGTGATCAGCGGGTCGGGAACGCACGCTCCGGCGATCCCGTGTACAGCTGCTGCGGGCGGCCGATCTTCGTCTGCGGGTCGAGCTGCAGCTCGCGCCACTGCGCCAGCCAGCCGGGCAGACGGCCGATCGCGAACAGCACGGTGAACATGCGCGTCGGGAAGCCCATCGCCTTGTAGATCACGCCGGTGTAGAAGTCGACGTTGGGGTACAGACGACGCTCCTTGAAGTAGTCGTCGGCGAGGGCGATCTCCTCGAGCTCCTTCGCGAGGTCGAGGAGGGGGTCGGTGACGCCGAGCTCGCGCAGAACCTCATCGGCTGCATCCTTGACGAGCTTGGCGCGCGGGTCGTAGTTCTTGTAGACGCGGTGCCCGAAGCCCATGAGCTTCACGCCGTCTTCCTTGTTCTTGACGCGCTCGACGAAGCGCTGCACGCTCTGACCCGAATCGCGGATCTGACCGAGCATGGTCAGGACGGCCTCGTTGGCACCGCCGTGCAGCGGGCCGGAGAGGGCCTGGATGCCGGCGGAGACCGAAGCGAACTGGTTGGCGCCGGTGGAGCCCACCAGGCGCACGGTCGAGGTCGAGGCGTTCTGCTCGTGGTCCTCGTGGAGGATCAGCAGAAGCTCGAGGGCCTTCGACATGACCGGGTTGACCTCGTAGGGCTCGGACTGCACACCGAAGTTGAGCTTGAGGAAGTTGTCGACGAAGCTCAGCGAGTTGTCGGGGTACAGGAAGGCCTGGCCGATGCTCTTCTTGTGCGCGTAGGCGGCGATGACCGGCAGCTTCGCGAGCATGCGGATCATGTTGAGCTCGACGTGCTCGGGGTTGCTCGGGTCGGTCTGGCCCTCGTAGTAGGTCGACAGCGCCGAGACGGCGGAAGACAGCACCGACATGGGGTGCGCCGTGTGCGGCAGAGCCGTGAAGAAGTGCTTGAGGTCTTCGTGCAGGAGCGTGTGACGGCGGATGCGCTCGTCGAAGTCGGCCAGCTCGCTGGGCGTAGGCAGCTCACCGTAGATGAGCAGCCAGGCCACCTCGAGGAACGAGCTGTTTCCCGCGATCTGGTCGATCGGGTACCCGCGGTAGCGCAGGATGCCCTGGTCACCGTCGATGAATGTGATCGCCGACTTGGTCGACGCGGTGTTGACGAAGCCGTAGTCGAGGCCCGTGAGGCCCGTCTGCTTCGTCAGCGTCGAGAAGTCGATGCTGTCGTTGCCCGCCGTCCCGCGCAGGACGGGGAACTCCGCCGTCTTGTCGCCGACCGTGAGGGTCGCCTTGGCCTGCTGATCTGCCGCTGCGCTCACGCGGACCTCCTTGTACGTTTCGTGACCGATTGGTCGTAGTCGTCGAGGGCGATGCATGGCGCATTGCGCCGGGTCGGGTCTCGACCGAATCGCCTCTATAGCCTAGTGGGCTGTTCGCCCTCCTGTGACATCAGCCAAGCAGGAGCCGGATTGCCCTGTGGGAATCCACTAAGACTCGCCGAGGAGCCGGCGGGCAGCCTGCTCCACGCGCTCCAGCGGAGCCGTGAGCGAAAGCCGGATGTGCTGGCTCGCATCCGGTCCGTAGAAGGGCCCGGGCCCCGCGAGGATGCCGAGATCCGCGAGCCGCGCCATCGACTCCCAGGCGTCGCGGCCCTCGGTCGCCCACAGGTAGAGCCCGGCCTCGGAACCGTCGATGCGGAACCCCGCGGCCGCCAGCGCCGGCCGCAGCAGATCGCGTCGGATCCGGTAGAGCTCCTTCTGGTGGGCGACGTGCTCGTCATCGCCGAGGGCGGCGATCATCGCCTCCTGCACGGGCAGCGGCATCATCATGCCGAGATGCTTCCGGGCCGTGAGCAGAACGGCGATCGTCTCGGCGCAGCCTGCCACGAAGGCTGCGCGATAACCGGCGAGGTTGGACTGCTTACTCAAGGAATAGACGCTGAGGAGACCAGCACGCGAACCTCCGGTGACACGGGGATCGAGAACGGAGGGCACCGGCTCGTGAGCCCACTGGCCGTCCCAGCCGAGCTCGGCGTAGCACTCGTCGCTGGCCAGGACAGCGCCGAGCTCGCGCGCGCGTCGGACCGCGTGTGCCAGCTCTTCCGCCGTCCAGGTGCGACCATCGGGGTTTCCCGGAGTGTTGATCCAGATGAGCTTCGTGCCCTCGGGCCAGGCATCCGGGTCGTCCTCGGCGAGCGGTGCGGCGCCGACGATGCGGGCACCGACCTCATAGGTCGGATAAGCCACGCGGGGGAAGACGACGGTGTCACCTGCTCCGAGACCCAAAAGCGTCGGAAGAAGGGCGACGAGCTCCTTCGAGCCGATCGTGGGCAGAACTTCGTCGACGCGGAGCTCCGGCACGCCGCGTCGGCGCGCGTACCAGTCGACGATCGCCTCGCGCAGCGCGGGAGTGCCGACGTTCTGCGGATAGGAGTGCGCATCGGTCGCCGCGGAGAGCGCGCGCCGGATCACCTCGGGGGTCGGGTCGACGGGCGAGCCGATCGACAGATCGACCAGGCCCTGCGGATGCTGCGCGGCACGCTCACGGAACGGGACGACAGCATCCCACGGGTAGTCGGACAGGTCGCGCACGCCCATGCGGATCAGTCGCCCTGCGGGGGAAGTGCCGCGATGATCGGGTGATCGTGCTTGATGACACCGACCTTGGCGGCGCCTCCGGGGGAGCCGACCTCTTCGAAGAACTCGACGTTCGCCTTGTAGTAGTCCTGCCACTCATCGGGCAGGTCATCCTCGTAGTAGATGGCCTCGACGGGGCACACCGGCTCGCATGCTCCGCAGTCCACGCATTCATCGGGGTGGATGTAGAGCGAGCGCTCACCCTCGTAGATGCAGTCAACGGGGCACTCGTCGATGCAGGCGCGATCCTTGACATCGACGCACGGAAGGGCGATCACATACGTCACCCCCTCAGTCTACGACCCGTTTCCGCCCTTCGGCTCCGCATCAGAGACGCGCGGCTGCATGCGCATCTTCGACATCGAGGGCCAGGAGACCACGAGCAGGGCGATGCCCGCGACCAGGTAGATCCATACCTGCCCCAACGGGGTGTTCGGCACGATCACCGAACCACCGGGGCCCTCCCCCGAGATCACCGTCAACATGCCCAGCATGCCGATCGCCGTCGCCACGGCGGCGGCGCGATCGCGGGTGAGCGTGCGCACCGCGACGAGCAGCGCTGCGCAGGCGACGCCGCCCACGATCAGGCCGATCGGGATGGGCCCCCACATGAGGCTGTGCGCGATCGTGCCGGCCGTCCCGTAGACGACGCCGACGAGGGCTGCGGCGATCCAAGACAGGGCGCGGGAGATCCAAGGGGGCACGCTCAGATCTTACGCGGCCCGCCTTTCACGCCGCCCAGCCGAGCAGCCGGAGTCCGGCCGCCACTGCCGCCGCAGCGATCACGACGATGAGGAACGACTGACGCAGCGCCAGCAGCCCGCCGGCCACCAGCACCGCGGGCAGCCGCGCATCGACGACCACGGTCTGCCCCGCCCCCACGGTCTGCACGGCCAGCAGGGCCGCCAGCAGCGCCACGGCCAGAAGATCGGAGATGCGGGCCGGACGCGGGGCCTCCAGCAGATGAGCGGGGATCAGATACCCGAAGGCCTTCAGCCCGGCGCAGATGCACGCCGCCAGCAGAACGGCGCTCCACACGCTCACAGTTTCTCCTCCTGAGCGGCCGCGCCCTCCGGCCGATCGAACCAGTTGAACCAGCCGACGACGATCGCGACGACGGCGGCGATGAGAACCGGCATGCCCGGCATGACGATGGGTGTGAGGGATGCCGCGACGACGGCCGCCGCGACGCCCACGGCGACCGCCTGCCGTTGTTTGAGGCGCGGCCACAGCAGGGCGAGGAAGGCGGCGGCGGCCGCGGCATCCAGCCCCCAGGCCTTCGGATCCCCCAGCACGTCGCCCAGGAGCGCACCGATCAGGGTCGCCAGGTTCCACCCGAGGAAGACGCCCAGGCCCGTCACCCAGAATCCGAGTCGGCGCAACGGCGCCGTGGGCTGCGAAATCGCAACGGCCGTCGACTCGTCGATCGTGACGTGCGCAGCCGCGGTACGGCGCCAGAATCCGGGCCCGACGACGGAGGACATCCTCATGCCGTAGGCGAGGTTGCGCACCCCCAGCAGAGCCGAGGAGGCCACCGCCGACGGAAGCGCGGCGATTCCCCCGGCGCCGAGGATCCCGATGAACGCGAACTGGGATCCGCCCGTGAACATCAGCAGGCTGAGCACGCACGTCTGCCAGATGTCGAGACCGGATGCCACGGCGAGGGCTCCGAACGAGATCCCGTACGCGCTTGTGGCGACGGCGACGCCGAGGCCTTCTCGCCAGACCTCGCGCCGGGCGAGGCCCAGATCGGGCGTGTCGCGTTCGGGATGCATGAGGCCAGTCTCTCGCACGGAGGAAGTCGCCGCGCACCGGCGGATGCGCGATCTCCTCCTCGTTCAGTCCACCGGCGACGGGTCGGGAATCTCCTCGGGTGTGTACTTCGGCAGACGCGATGCCGGCAGGATCGCGAGCGCGCTGACCCCGGCGAGGACGAGAAGTCCGAGCCGGAGCGTTCCCAGACGTGCTTCTTCGTTGACGACGACGGCGGCGTCCACCTGCGCGGGCGTCGCATCCGTGCCCTCGAGCACCGTCTTCAGCTCGTCGTTGCTGATGAAGCTCACCGCATCGAGGTCGACCTGCGCGATCAACTCCGGCGGCAGTTCTGGATGCTCGATCACCGCGCGCCCGACGCTCAGCCCCAGCAGCGACACCAGCAGAGCTCCTGCCACAGCCGTGCCGACCGCCGAGGCGAGGTTCTGCGTGGTTCCGCGCAACGATCCCACGTCGCCCGCGAGTGCCGACGGCGCCGAGGTCACGAGCACGTTGAAGACCAGCGTCACGAGCGCCCCCTGGCCGACACCGAAGACGAAGAGCCCGAGGATCGTCGGGAGAGTCTCCCAGTTGTTGTTCACGACCGCCGAGAGCCAGACGAGCGCCGCCGTGGTGAGGATGAACCCGGCGATGCCGATCGTGCGCGGCGGGTACTTCTTGTACAGGCGCACCACGAGCACCGCGGTGAAGAACACCGTGAGGTTGAACGGCATCATCGCCAGCGACGTGTCGAAGGGCGTGCGCCCCTGCACGATCTGGATGTACAGCGGGATCGAGAAGTTCACGCAGGCTTCCAGAGCGACCACGATGAACATCGCGTAGACGGCCGCGCGCTCACGCGACGAGTCGAGGATGCTCAGGTCGATCAGCGGCACCTCGCCGCGCGCCATCCGGCGTCGCGTCCAGAGGAAGAACGCCTGCCCCAGCATGATGCCGACGACGATGAACAGCGGCGCGGGCGACAGGCCGAACACGCTGAAGGGCGCGGCTTCGGTCGCCGACAGCGCGCCCCAGCCATTGAGGCTGTTGAATCCCAGCGTCAGCAGCACGATCGCCGCACCGATCAGGAGCGCCGCGACAAGGTCGATCCGGATCGAGGAATCCCCCCCGATCGCCGCGCAGCGTGAAGCTCAGGGCGAAGACGATCACCGCGATGCCGAGCACGATCATGAACACCGGACGCCACCCCACCAGGGTGCCCAGGGTTCCTCCGATGAGGAAGGCGCTGACGCCGGAGAACGCCCGCGCAGACCCCAGCGTGCCGATCGCGGTCCCCTGCTGGGCCCCGCGGTAGTTCTCGGCGATGAGGGCGACGAGCGATGGCACGATGATCGCGGCCGCCGCCCCGGCGACCGCCTGACCGCCGATCGCCCAGCCGATGCTCGGACCGAAGATCATCATGAGCGACGAACCGGCGAACAGCACGATCACGACACGGAAGATCAGCACCCACCCGATGCGCTGTCCGAGCTTCGCGCCGGTCATCACGAGGGCGGCGACCGCCAACCCGTAGACGACGATCGTGGAGCTCGCCACGGTGGGCGCGACGCCGAACTCCTCGACGATCCCGCCGAGCGAGATCGGCAGCGCCGCGACGTTGAACGACATGAGCACCTGCGCGAGGAACAGGCTGACCATCGGCAGCCAGGACGTCTTGTGCGCAGCATCCTGCGCCTGCCCGCCGGTCACCAGCGCGCTTCCTGCACGTCCCCGCTCTGCGGCGCGGACGCGAACATGTTCATCCCCATCACCCGCGACAGATGACCGATCGCGTGCTGCGCGCGCACCGAGTTGCCGGCGTGGTCCAGACGGGGCGAGAACGCGGCGGCCGCGCCCTTGCCGGGGGCGACCGCGACGATACCTCCGGAGACCCCCGATTTCGCGGGGAGTCCGATCTCGAACAGCCACTCCCCCGACTGCTCGTAGAGCCCGTTCGCCGCCACGACGGCGAGCGTATCGCGGCAGACGTCCGCAGAGACCACCCGTCGCCCCGTGACGGGGTTCACCCCGCCGGATGCGAGCGTGGCCCCCATGACGGCGAGATCATGCGCGGTGACCCGCAGCGAGCACTGCCGCGTGTAGACCTCGACCATGGCATCCGCATCGGGCCTCAGCCGCGCATAGGAGACCAGCAGCCGGGCGAGGGCGCGGTTGCGATGGTTGGTCGCCATCTCCGAGAGGAACACGTCCTCGTCGACCTCGAGCTCGCGACCGGCGAATTCGGACAGCCCCGATCGGATCGTCTCCCACTTCTCCTCCGGCGTCTCCCCCGCGACGAGCGCGGTCGTCGCGATCGCGCCGGCGTTGACCATCGGATTCATCGGATGCCCGGCGTTCAGCTCCAGCGCCATGACGGAGTTGAAAGGCAACCCCGTGTTGTTGACGCCCACGATGTCGCGCACAAGACCGTGGCCATGCTCGTGGATCGCCAACGCGTAGACGAACATCTTCGACACGGACTGGATAGAGAAGGGATGCTGCGCGTCACCGGCATCGTAGAAGCGGCCATGCGGCGATACGAGCGCGATTCCGAAGAGATCGGGGTCCGTGTCGGCGAGCACCGGGATGTAATCAGCGACCTGACCGGTTGCGTCATCCCGGCAGAGCCCCATCGTCTCCTGGACGAGCGACTCGACGTGCCCCCACTTCGGCAGATCCCCCGTCGAGACGTGCTGCGGAGTGTCCTCGAAAACCGTCGTGTCCATTGCGCCCTTCCCACAGATGAAGAACCGCCCTCAGCGGTCACGATAAACGTAACGGCTGAGGGCGGTCTTCGGGGATCCGGATTCGGATCAGGCGTTGGCGTCCTGACGCTTCTGGCGCGAAGCCTCGCGGCCACGGACCGTCTGGTCGAGGATGACCTTGCGGATGCGGATCGCCTCCGGGGTGACCTCGACGCATTCGTCGTCGCGGGCGAACTCGAGGCACTCCTCGAGCGACAGCTCACGAGGCGGGGTCATCGATTCGAAGGAGTCCGAGCTCGCCGCACGCATGTTGGTGAGCTTCTTCTCCTTCGTGATGTTGACGTCCATGTCGTCGGCGCGGGAGTTCTCGCCGATGACCATGCCCTCGTAGACCTCTTCGGTCGGCTTGACGAAGAACGACATGCGCTCCTGCAGGGCGATCATCGCGAACGGGGTGACGACACCGGCGCGGTCGGCGACGATCGAACCGTTCTGACGGGTGGTGATGGAACCAGCCCACGCGTCGTAACCGTGCGAGATGCTGTTCGAGATGCCGGTTCCGCGGGTCGTGGTCATGAACTCCGTGCGGAAGCCGATGAGGCCACGGGCGGGGATGATGAACTCCATGCGCACCCAGCCGGTGCCGTGGTTGATCATGTTGTCCATGCGCGCCTTGCGGTTCGCCAGCAGCTGCGTGATCGCGCCGAGGTACTCCTCGGGTGCGTCGATCGTCAGGTGCTCGAAGGGCTCGTGCACCTTGCCGTCGATCTGCTTGGTGACGACCTGGGGCTTGCCCACGGTCAGCTCGAAGCCCTCACGGCGCATGTTCTCGACGAGGATCGACAGCGCCAGCTCACCGCGGCCCTGGACCTCCCAAGCGTCCGGGCGTCCGACCTCGACGACCTTGAGCGACACGTTGCCGATGAGCTCGCGGTCGAGGCGATCCTTCACCATGCGCGCGGTGAGCTTGTGGCCCTTGACCTTGCCCATGAGCGGCGACGTGTTCGTGCCGATGGTCATCGAGATGGCCGGGTCGTCGATGACGATCTGCGGCAGCGGACGCACGTCCTCGGGATCGGCGATCGTCTCACCGATCGTGATGTCCTCGAAGCCGGCGATCGCGACGATGTCGCCGGGGCCGGCGGACTCGGCCGGGTAGCGCTCGAGCGCACGGGTCATGAGCAGCTCGGTGATGCGGGCGTTGCTCGTCGTGCCGTCGGAGCGCACCCAAGCGACCGTCTGGCCCTTCTTCAGGGTTCCGTTGAACACGCGCAGCAGCGCGAGACGACCGAGGAACGGGCTGGAGTCGAGGTTGGTGACCCAGGCCTGCAGCGGCGCCTCGTCGTCGTACGCCGGAGCGGGGATGTGCTCGAGGATCGCGCCGAAGAGCGGCTCGAGGGTGTCGTTGTCGGGCAGCTCGCCGTTGGCGGGACGGTTCATCGACGCTGCGCCGGCACGACCGGACGCGTAGACGACGGGCACGTCGAGCAGCGCGTCGACATCGAGGTCGGGCACGTCGTCGACGAGGTCGGATGCCAGGCCCAGCAGGAGGTCCTGCGCCTCAGCCTCGACCTCTTCGATGCGGGCGTCGCCGCGGTCGGTCTTGTTGACCAGGAGGATGACGGGGAGCTTCGCCTCGAGTGCCTTGCGCAGCACGAAGCGGGTCTGGGGCAGCGGGCCCTCGGAGGAGTCGACGAGCAGCACGACACCATCGACCATGGAGAGGCCGCGCTCGACCTCACCACCGAAGTCGGCGTGACCCGGGGTGTCGATCACGTTGATCGTGACCGGAACATCGGAGTGGATGCCGTTGTAGGTGATCGCCGTGTTCTTGGCGAGGATTGTGATGCCCTTTTCCCGCTCGAGGTCGTTCGAGTCCATGGCGCGCTCATCGACGTGAGCGTGTTCACCGAAGGAGCCCGTCTGACGGAGCATCGCGTCGACGAGCGTGGTCTTGCCGTGGTCGACGTGAGCGACGATTGCGACGTTGCGGAGGTCTGAGCGAAGGGCGTGCGCCATGCAGGTTTCCTAAAAGGGATGTTGGGATGCGCCGGGATGCCGACTCTTCAGGCTACCGTATGCTGTCTGACCGCTGTCTGAACGGCGGATGGACTCTGCCGTAGCATCGGGCTGTGCCCGCTCCTGCCGACCCCGCTCCCCTGACCCGCACCCGGATCCGGTGGGAGATCACGATCGTGCTTCTTCTGGGTCTCGGCATGTCGGCGATCTACGCGATCGTGCAGTTGGCGTACCGCGTCACCTCCGAGATTTCCCTGGCGGATCAGAGCACCACGCTGAACCCGTCGCGCAGCGACCGCGAGGTGTTCGACCTGATCTACCAGCTGCTCGCCCTCACGAGCTCCGTGATCCCGGTGCTGCTCGTGTGCTTCCTCCTCTGGCGGAGCCGACGCCCGCACCTGGGCCTGCTCGGCCTGGACGACACCCGCATCGGGTCGGACATCGGCCGCGGCATCCTGCTCGTCGCCGCGATCGGCGTGCCGGGCATCGCCCTCTACGTCATCGGACGGATGCTGGGGCTCTTCGTCGCGGTCGATCCCGGCGGGCTCGACCAGCACTGGTGGACCGTACCGGTCCTGCTGCTGTCCGCCGCCCGCGCCTCGCTCATGGAGGAGTTCGTCGTGCTCGGCTATCTCTTCGACCGGCTGCGCCGCCTCGGCTGGGGGCCGTGGACGATCATCATCGCCACCAGCGTGCTGCGGGCGACCTACCACCTGTATCAGGGGCCGGGCGCATTCATCGGCAACCTCGCGATGGGCCTGCTGTTCGGCTGGCTGTTCACCCGCACGGGCCGCTTGCTGCCGTTCCTCGTCGCGCACTTCCTCATCGACGCGATCGCCTTCGTCGGCTATCCGCTCGTCGCACCGTACCTGCCCTGAGTCGGGCGCTCAGCCGAAGAACGGTGAGACGGCGCACCACAGGATCAGCGCAGAACCCGAGATGATCTCCGGCCACGCCCAGACCCGCACGAGGGATGCGGCATCCGCTTCCCCCGCCTTGCGGGCAGACTCGAGGCGCTCGCGCATGATCTCCAGCTCCCGGTCGACGGGCTGAGCGGCGCCGGGTCGGTGCGGCCGGCGGGCCGTCGTCGCCCAGGCGCGAACATCGCTCCCGCCGGCGAGGTGGAAGGACACCTGCCAGCGCAGGGTGATGTCCTCGATCGCGGACCACGGGATGTGCGTTGCCAGAAGCGGGTTGCGCACCTCGACAGCATCCGCTTCGAGGATCACGCGCGGGCGGTCGAAGAACACCCACATGATCCAGATGACCGCCAGCATCCACGGCGCGAAGCGCGCCGCCATCGCCCATCCTCCTCGCAGAACGATGTCTGCGAGGAGGATGACGACGACGACAGCGACGACGACGAGCCAGACCGTGCCCGTGACCGGGCGGACGATCCGCCGCGAAGAGTCCTCCGCGCTCACAGACCGCCCAGTTTCACGGACTTTCCGGGAATCGCGTCGAGCAGACGCTGCGTGTACTCCTGCTGCGGGTTCGCGAAGATCGCATCGACCGCGCCCTGCTCGACGATCCGGCCCTGCTCCATGACGCAGACCAGGTCGCTCGAGACGCGCACGACGGCGAGGTCGTGCGTGATGAACAGATAGGTCAGGTCGAGCTCGGACTGCAGCTCGGCGAGCAGCTGCAGGATCTGGTCCTGCACGAGCACGTCGAGCGCGGAGACCGCCTCGTCGAGGACGACGATGCTGGGCTTGAGCGCCAGGGCCCGCGCGATCGCGATGCGCTGGCGCTGTCCGCCGGACAGCTCGTTCGGGTAGCGGGATGCCAGCTCGCGCGGCAGCGCCACCTGATCGAGGAGCTCGAGAACCCGGGCCCGACGCGATGCCGCATCGCCCACGCCGTGCACGTTGAGCGGTTCGGCGATGAGCGAGCCGATCGAGTGCAGCGGGTCGAGGGATCCGTACGGGTCCTGGAAGACCGGCTGCATGCGTCCGCGCAGATCGAAGACCTCGCGTCGCGACAGCGAGGTGACATCCGCACCGTCGATGAGGATCTCACCGGCGGTCGGTTTCTCCAGCTGCAGCACCATCTTCGCGACGGTGGACTTGCCCGAGCCGGACTCCCCCACCAGCGCGAGCGTCTTGCCGCGCGGGATCTGGAACGACACGTCATCGACGGCGCGCAGCAGTTCGCTGCGGAAGCCGCCCTGACGGATCTTGTACTCCTTGCTGAGCCCGCGCACCTCGACGGCGGGCGCGGCCGTCGAGAGCACGGCGGTCGTCGTCTCGACTCCGCGGTCTTCGGCCGTCGCCTGAATGCGCTGCGAGGCGAGGCTGGGAGCCGCGGCGACGAGGCGCTGCGTGTAGGGGTGCTGCGGGTTCTCGAGGATCTCCCGGCTGGGACCGGACTCGACGATCTCGCCCTGGTTCATGACGATGATCTTCTCGGCGCGGTCGGCGGCGAGGCCCAGGTCGTGCGTGATCAGCAGCACCGCGGTGCCCTTCTCACGGGTCAACGTCGCGAGGTGATCGAGGATGACCCGCTGCACCGTCACATCGAGAGCACTCGTCGGCTCATCCGCGATGAGCAGCTCGGGGTCGGCCGCCAGGCCGATGCCGATCAGTGCACGCTGGCGCATGCCGCCAGAGAACTGGTGCGGATACTGGTGCATGCGACGTGCAGCATCGGCGAGGCCGGCCTGCTGCAGCACCTCGACCGCGCGCTTCTCGACGTCCTTGGAGCTCTTCGCGAGCCCGTTGGCACGGACCGCCTCCTTGACCTGGAATCCGATCGACCAGACCGGGTTCAGGTTCGACATCGGGTCCTGCGGGACGTATCCGATCCGACGACCGCGGATGTTCTCCATCTCCTTGCGCGAGACGGTGGTGAGGTCGATGCCGTCGAACATGATCGACCCGCCGCTGACCGAGCCCGTACCCGGGAGCAGATCGATGACAGCCGAGGCCGTCGTCGACTTGCCCGAGCCGGACTCGCCCACGATCGCGACGGTCTCGCCGGGGAAGACATCGAGGTCGACGCCGTGCACCACTTCGCGCTGCTTCTGACCGGTGCCGAAGGACACCTTCAGACCACGGATGCTCAGCAGGGGTTCAGACATTTCAGTCGCTTTCGAAGTGTTCATCGCTGCGCCCTCGACTTCGGGTCGAGCGCATCGCGCAGCAGTTCGCCGAGCATAATGAAGGCGAGCACGGAGAGGGTCAGCGCCAACGACGGCCAGATCAACGCCATCGGAGCCGTGCGGATCGCGGTCTGGGCCTGCGAGATGTCCGCGCCCCATGAGACGACGCCGCCGCCGAGTCCGACGCCGAGGAACGACAGGGTCGCCTCCGCGACGATCGCACCGCCCAGGCTCAGCGTCGCCACGACGATGACCGGGACGATGGCGTTAGGCAGCACGTGCACCAGGAGCGTCCGGAACCGGCTGAGGCCCAGGGCGACCGAGGCCATCACGTAGTCGGACTGCTTGACCCGCAGCACCTCGGCGCGCGCGATGCGCGCCGTCGACGCCCAGTTGAACCCGCCGATCGCGAAGGCGAGCGTGAGCATGGTGCGCTGATCCGACAGCACCGACATGACCACGATCGCGGCGATGATGTAAGGGATCGTGAAGAAGATGTCGCCGATGCGCGAGAGCAGCGAGTCGAGCCATCCGCCGTAGAAGCCCGCGAGAGCGCCCATGATCACACCGAGAACCGTCGAGATGATCGTGGCGAGCAGACCGACGACGAGGGATGTGCGCGTGCCCCACACGATGCGCGACCACGTGTCGCAGCCCTGGCGGGTGAAGCCGAGCGGGTGCCCTGGCTGCGGGCCACCGTTGCTGTTGACGAGCTTGCACGCGCCACCGCTGGGGGCGACCGAGGTGAACAGTGCAGGTGCGATGGCCATCGTGACGAAGAACGCCACCATCGCCAAAGAGATCCAGAACATCGGGCGGCGGCGCAGATCACGCCAGGCATCGCGCCACAGCGTGCTCTTGCGATCGCTGATGCGGACCGCATCGACCTGGATGGCGTCCTTGACGGGTGCGACGAAGTGAGAATTAGCGGACATAACGGATCCTCGGGTCGAGCAGACCGTAGAGCAGGTCGATGAGCAGGTTGATCAGCACGTAGAGCACGACGAAGACGGTCACGAACGACACGATCGTCGGCACCTCGTGCTTGAGGATCGCCTGGTACAGCGCGTTGCCGACACCGGGCACGTTGAAGATGCCCTCGGTGACGGTCGCGCCGACCATCAGTACGCCGAACTGCGTCGCCGTATCGGTGACCATCGGGATGAGCGAGTTGCGCAGCACGTGCACGGGGATCACGCGGCCCCGCGAGAGCCCCTTGCTGTATGCGGTGCGCACCCAGTCCTGCCCGAGGGTCTCGATCGTCGAGGCCCGGGTGAGGCGCATGCTCGTGGCGTAGATGCTCACGGCCAGCACCATCGCCGGCAGCATCAGGCCGCCCCAGCCGTTGTTCGATCCGACGGTCGGCGAGAACCACCCCAGCTGCACCCCGAAGAAGTACTGCGCGAGGAAGGAGAGCACGAAGATCGGCACGGCGATGAACAGCAGCGCCACCACGAGCATGGCGTGGTCGAAGAACGTTCCCTTGAGAAGGGCGGAGCTTGCGCCGATGACGATCGCGAGGATGAACGCCATCGCGATCGCGAGGATCGCCAGGCGCAGCGTCACCGGGAAGGTGCGCGCGAGAACCGCTGTCACCTCCTGCCCGGAGAACGTGGTGCCCAGATCGAAGCGGAAGATTCCGGCCAGGTAGTTCAGGTACTGCACGAAGAACGGCTGGTCGAGCATGTACTGCTCGCGGAGCCGGTCGATGACCGCCTGGGGCGGCTGCTTATCGCCGAACAGTGCGGCGATGGGGTCTCCCGGCATTGCGAAGACCATGTAATAGATCAGCAGCGTGGCGCCCAGGAATACCGGGATCACCTGCAGAATCCGTCTGAGGATGTAGATGGCCATCCCCGACCTCCCTCTGGAAAAGCGTCATCGTCCGTCATCGACGAATCGGTGACGGACGCATGGTCGCGAAGAGCATGGTGCGAGGCGGTGACGTGCTCGCACGTCACCGCCTCGCAGAACTCATTCTATTCAGCCCTTGGTCACGTTGTAGTACAGCGGGACCGAGTTCCAGCCGAACTCGACGTTGTCGACCGTGTCAGCCCAGCCGCCCGTGACGTTGGAGTACCACAGCGGGGTGACGGGAAGGTCCTTCAGGAGGACTTCCTGCGCCTGCGCGAAGATCTGGTTCGCAGCATCCGGGTCGGTCTCGGAGATGCCCTGTGCGAGCAGCGAGTCGAACTCCTCGCTCGAGTAGTCGCCGTCGTTCGAGCCGGCGTTGGTCGCGTAGAGCGGGCCGAGGAAGTTGTACAGACCCGGGTAGTCGGCCTGCCATCCGGTGCGGAACGCGGTGGTCATCGTGCGTGCCGTGACGTCCTTGCGGAGACCGGCGAAGTCCGGGAAGGGCTCTCCCACTGCGTCGATGTCGAGCGTACCGGCGATGGAGTTGGCGACAGCGTCGACCCAGGCCTGGTGGCCGCCATCAGCGTTGTACGCGATGGCGAAGGTGCCCGACCACGGGCTGATCGCGTCGGCCTCGGCCCACAGCTCCGCAGCCTTCTCGGGGTTGTAGTCGAGGACCTCGCCGCCCTCGAGCGACTCGCTCCAGCCGTCGATGACGGGCGAGGTGAAGTCGCTCGCCGGGGTGCGGGTGCCCTGGAAGATCACCTCGGTGATCTCGGCGCGGTTGATCGCCATGGACAGCGCCTGGCGGCGCAGGATTCCCTCTTCGCCCTCGAAGTGCTCGAGGTACTCGGGGATCGTGAACGACTGGAAAATGGCGGCCGGCTGGTTGACCGAGCGCCCCTGGAGCTCTTCCTCGTAGGTGCCGAACGCGGCGTCGGGGAGCTGGTCGAGGATGTCGAGGTTACCGGCGAGGAGGTCCTGGTAGGCACCGTCCTGCGAGGCGTAGAAGACGATCTTCAGGCCGCCGTTGGCAGCCTCGCGCGGACCGTCGTAGTCGTCGTTCTTGACGAGATCGATCTGCGTGTCGTGCTGCCAGGCGCCTTCGCCGTCGAGCATGTACGGACCGTTGCCGATCGGGTTCTCGCCGAACGCCTCCATGTCGTCGAACGCGACGTCCGGCAGCGGGTAGTAGGCCGAGTAGCCCAGGCGCAGCGCGAAGTCGGAAGCCGGCTTGTTCAGCTTGATCGTGAACGTGTAGTCGTCGATCTGCTCGAGACCGGTCAGCTCACTGTCCTCGTCGTAGCTGAAGCCCTCGATGTCCTCGAAGAAGTAGCTGGAGAGCTGCGTGTTCGAGGCCAGAGCGCCGTAGTTCCAGGCCTTGATGAAGTTGTCGGCGGTGACCTCTTCACCGTCGGTGAAGGTCACGCCCTCACGGAGCTTGACGGTGAGCTCGGTCGGGGAGTCGACCGTGATCTCCTCGGCGACCTCGTTGACGACCGAACCGTCGCCCGCGTAGGAGATCAGGCCCGAGAAGATGCTGTCGAGGATCTTTCCGCCACCGACCTCGTTGGTGTTGGTCGGGATCAGCGGGTTCTGCGGCTCGTTGCCGTTCGTGCTGACGATGGCGGTGGCGTCGGCGCCGCCCGAGCCGTTGCCGGCGTCGTTCGTGGCGCAACCGGCCAGAGCAAGGCTGCCGATGCCGGCCATCGCGATGCCGGCGAGGGCGATCCTGTTTCGCTTCACTAGGTCCTCCTGTGGACATTTCAGACGCGCCCACCTTCGGGTCGCGGATGAACTGAGCGTAATCCGGGAACCCGGAACTATCCATTCGCCCCTATGAACTGTTATCGACCGGTGACTCAGCCGAAACACGCCGTCATATACGACCCCCGGAATCGACCCGGCCCGGCGTGTCATTTGACAGCGCCGGGCCGGGGCGGATTCGCACCGCGATCAGATCGCGAACGCCTCGATCGGCGGGCAGGCGCACACGAGGTTGCGGTCGCCGTAGGCCTGGTCGATGCGGCGCACCGGCGGCCAGTACTTTCCCGCGATGAGGGATGCCACGGGGTACGCAGCCTCCTCACGCGTGTAGGCGTGGGCCCACTCCCCCGCGATGAGGCTCGCCGCGGTGTGCGGGGCGTTCACCAGCGGATTGTCCTCGGCCGGCCAACGGCCGGCGGCGACGGCATCCGCCTCGGCCCTGATGAGGATCATCGCCTCGATGAACCGGTCGATCTCGCCGAGGTCCTCCGACTCCGTCGGCTCGACCATCAGCGTCCCCGGCACGGGGAACGACATGGTAGGCGCGTGGAAACCGTAGTCGATGAGGCGCTTGGCGACGTCATCGACCGTGATGCCGGTGGCCTCCTTCAGTGGACGGAGGTCCAGGATGCACTCGTGCGCGACACGGCCATTCTCGCCCGTGTAGAGTACCGGATAGTGCTCGCCGAGCCGGGCGGCGATGTAGTTCGCCGACAGCACGGCGGCGGCCGTCGCATCCCGCAGTCCGTCCGCGCCCATCATGCGCACATACGACCACGAGATCGGCAGGATGCCGGCCGAGCCGTAGGGCGCGGCCGAGACGGGGCCTCCGGCGAACTCGTACCCGCCGGCGTGCGTCGCGCGCTGCGCGAGCGGGTGCGAGGGCAGGTGCGGCGCGAGATGCGCCTTCGCCGCCACCGGACCGATGCCCGGTCCGCCACCGCCGTGCGGGATCGCGAACGTCTTGTGCAGGTTCAGATGCGAGACGTCGCCGCCGAGGTCGCCGAAGCGCGCGTAGCCGAGGAGTGCGTTGAGGTTCGCGCCATCGACGTAGACCTGTCCTCCGGCAGCGTGCACGGCCGCAGTGATCTCGACGACATCCTGCTCGTACACGCCGTGCGTGGACGGGTAGGTGATCATGAGTGCTGCGATCGCATCCGCATTCGCGGCGATCTTCGCCCGCAGGTCGTCGAGCTCGACGTTGCCGAGCTCGTCGCAGGCGACGACGACGACCTTCATACCGGCCAGTACCGCGGATGCCGCGTTCGTGCCGTGCGCGGACGACGGGATCAGACAGACGTCACGGTGCGCTTCGCCATTAGCGAGGTGGAACCCGCGGATCGCGAGGAGCCCCGCGAGCTCGCCCTGGGAACCGGCGTTCGGCTGCAGCGAGACGGCGTCGTATCCGGTGACCTCGGCCAACCAGCCCTCGAGCTGGTCGATCATCTCGAGGTATCCGGCGACGTCGGATGCCGGGGCGAACGGGTGGATCTGCGCGAACTCCGGCCAGGTGATGGAAGCCATCTCGGTGGCCGCGTTGAGCTTCATCGTGCACGAGCCCAGCGGGATCATGCCGCGGTCCAGCGCATAATCGCGGTCGGCGAGCGACTTCAGGTACCGCATCATGGCGGTCTCCGAACGATGCACGTGGAAGACCGGGTGCGTCAGGTAATCGTCCTGACGCGCGAGCGCCGGCGGCAGGGCGCTGGTGCGCGCCCGACCCACCGAAAGTGCGCCGAACGCCGACGAGGTCGCGTCGAACAGAGCCGCCACGGTCGACAGATCACCCAACGTGGTCGTCTCATCGATCGAGATGCCGACCTGATCACCTGCCACGAGGTGCAGCAGGATGCCGTGCTCCTCGTGCGCGCGCGCCACAATGGCTGCGGCATCCGCCGTGCGGACCCGAATCGTGTCGAAGAACTCCTCGTGCACGACGTCGACCTCGGCGCCGACGAGCCAGGCGCGCAGCAGAGCGGCCTTCGCGTTGACCTCGCGGGCGATGCGGCGCAGCCCATCGGGGCCGTGGTAGACCGCGTACATCGAGGCCATGACGGCCAGCAGCACCTGCGCCGTGCAGATGTTGCTCGTCGCCTTCTCACGGCGGATGTGCTGCTCACGGGTCTGCAACGACAGGCGGTAGGCCGGCTTGCCCTCGGCATCGACCGAGACGCCGACAAGGCGACCGGGCAGCTGACGCTCGAGGCCCGCTCGCACGGCCATGTACCCGGCGTGCGGGCCGCCGAAGGCCATCGGCACGCCGAAGCGCTGCGTCGTGCCGACCGCGACATCGGCGCCGAGCGAGCCCGGCGAGGCGATGAGGGTCAGTGCGAGGAGGTCGGCGGCGACGACGGCGAGAGCGCCGACGGCATGCGCCGCATCGATCACGGCCGTCGGGTCCCAGATGCGACCGGATGCCGCGGGGTACTGCACGAACACGCCGAACAGCTCGTCGGGCAGCAGTTCGCCCCCGGCGAGATCGCGCTCGACCAGCTCGATGCCCAGCGCCTCGGCGCGAGTGGCGAGCAGCGCCTTGGTCTGCGCGAGGGCATCCGCGTCGACCACGAACACCGGCGACTTCGCCTTCGACGCGCGCCGGGCCAGCAGCATCCCCTCGGCGACGGCCGTCGATTCGTCGAGCATCGACGCATTCGCCGTAGCGAGCCCGGTGAGATCGGCGACCATCGTCTGGAAGTTGATGAGCGCCTCCAGGCGCCCCTGCGAGATCTCCGGCTGGTACGGCGTGTACGCCGTGTACCACGAGGGGTTCTCGAGCACATTGCGCTGGATCACGCTCGGCGTGATCGTGCCGTAGTAGCCCTGCCCGATCATCGCGCGGTTGACGGTGTTGCGGGATGCGAAGCCGCGCAGCTCGGCGAGCGCCTCGGTCTCGCTCGCGGCGCTCGGGATGCTCGACGATGCAGCCCGGGCGGTGAAGATGGATGCCGGCACCGCGCTGCGCATGAGCGCCTCGATCGGAGCATCCCCATCGGTCGCGCCGAGGGCGGCGAGCATGGTGCGCTGCGCCTCGGCGGTGGTCCCGATATGACGGTCGGCGAAGGTCACGGGCGCGATCATCCTTCCGTCAGCGCGACGTACGCGTCGCGGTCGAGCAGCACGTCGGCCGCGCCCTCGGCGATGGCGATCTTGATGAGCCAGCCGCCCGCGAACGGCTCCGCGTTCACGAGCGAGGGGTCGTCGACGACGGCGTCGTTGACCTCGGTGACGGTGCCCGCCAGCGGCGCGTAGAGCTCGCCGACCGACTTCGTCGACTCGATCTCGCCGATGACCGAGCCGGCAGTGATCTCGGTGCCGACTGCGGGCAGCTCGACGAAGACGACGTCACCGAGCTTCTCAGCGGCGAAGTCGGTGATGCCGACGGTCGCCGATGCGCCGTCGATCGCGAGCCACTCGTGCTCCTCGGTGTACTTGAGTGCGGTGAGATCGGTCATTTCTTCCTCCGGTAGAAAGGCAGGGCGGTTGCGGTCGCGGGGATCTTGGTGCCCCGCACATCCAGGAAAAGCGCGGTTCCGTCTTCGGCGACGCCCGCGTCGACGAACGCCATCGCGATCGGGTGGCCGAGCGTGGGGCTCAGGGCACCCGAGGAGATCTCGCCGACGACGGTGCCGTCCTCGGTCACCACGGGGTAACCGGCACGTCCGGCGCGGCGCCCCTCGGCGACGAGCCCGATGAGCACACGGCCCTCCGCCCCGTTCGACTCCAGAGCGGCCTTGCCGACGAAGTCGTCCTTGTCGGATGCCACGACACGGCCGAGACCGGCCTGAGCCGGAACGATGTCGAGCGAGAGTTCATGGCCGTGCAGCGGCATTCCCGCCTCGAGACGGAGCGTGTCGCGGGCGGCAAGGCCGGCGGGCACGAGGCCGTGGTCGGCGCCTGCGGCGAGGGCGGCGTCCCACAGCGCGACGGCGTCGCCAGCGCGTACGAGGAGCTCGAAGCCGTCCTCTCCGGTGTATCCGGTGCGTGCGATGATCAGCGGCTCACCGGCGAAGCGTGCCGATGCCCAGGCGTAATACTTCTGCTCACCCCACGCGACCGAGAGATCCTCGACCCCGGCGATGCCCGCGACGATCACGGCGGACGCCGGGCCCTGCACCGCGATTAGCGCGTAGTCGTCGGAGACGTCGACGACGTCGACGTCTCGTCCGCCGATGCGCTCCGGAAGCGCCTTCGCCACAGCATCCCGATTGCCCGCATTGGAGATGATGAGGAAGCTCTCCTCCCCCATCCGGTAGACGATGACGTCGTCGATGATGCCGCCGTTGTCGGCGAGGAGCAGCGAGTACTTCGCCTTGCCGATCGCCATCGTCGACAGACGCCCGGAGAGCGCGTGGTCGAGATACGAAGCGGATTCAGGACCCTCGACCGTGAACTCGGCCATGTGCGAGATGTCGAAGAGGCCTGCCGCCTCGCGCACCGCGTGATGCTCGGCGAGGTCGGAGGTGTAGCGCACCGGCATCTGCCAGCCGCCGAAATCGGTGAACGATGCGCCGAGCGCCTCATGGTGCTCACGCAGCGGGGTGTAGCGAGCCTCTGTCATGGAGTTCTCCCGGTTGGTCGGAAGGATGCCGTACGGAATGCACGGTATCCGAGAACTCCCCCTCTGTCATCGGCCTGAGAGTTTCGCCCACGAAAAAGGGGCTTTCACCGTCGGCGGATGCTTTCGCATCGCTTTTCAGAGTGGCCGGAGGCGGGCGGTACGCGGTACCTGAGAGATTGGCGGGGAGTGCTTGCTCCTTCGGTGCCCGGCTGCTTTCGCCGGAGCTCTCCCGCACGCCTCATGCGGCCGTGTTCAGTTGCCCTCTCAGCTTATAGGCTCGAGGACGTGACTTCATCGCTCGGCAGCACCGACGCGATCCGCGTCGCGGTTTCCACCGTCATCTTCTCCCTGCGCTCCTGCGCCGACGGCGATCGGCTCATGCTCCCGCTTGTACGCCGCACACGCGACCCGCACCTCGACATGTGGGCGCTACCCGGCGGATGGCTCGATCTGTCCGAGAACCTGGATGCCGCAGCATCCCGCACCCTCATCGAGACGACCGCGCTGAAGCCCAGCCACCTCGAGCAGCTGTACACGTTCGGCGATGTCGACCGTTCACCGACGCGCGTGATCTCCGTCGTCTACTGGGCAATGCTGCGCTCCGACCATGTCGATGCGCACCGCGCCGTCGCCGATGCACCCGAGAACGTGGAGTGGTTCGATGTCGATGCCCTGCCGGCGCTCGCATTCGACCACACGAGCATCGTCGAGTACGCGCTGTGGCGGCTGCGGAATAAGGTCGGGTACAGCACGATCGCGGCAGGACTGCTGCCCGACGAGTTCACGCTCACCGAATTGCGTGAAGTCTATGAAACGGTGCTCGGCCGGCGACTGGACCCCTCGAACTTCCGCCGTCTCCTCGAAGGCGCCGAAGAGCTCGTCGCCACCGATTCGTTCCGCACCGGGAAGCATCGCCCCGCCCGCCTGTACCGCCACGAGGCGCTGTCGGTGCAGTCCGATCGCTGAAGCCCTCCCCGCCCCGCCTGCACAACTCCGGAGATTTTCCGCAGATCCGCGATTTCGCGGCACCAGAACCGGCGCAGCGGCTGTTCCTCCTGAGTTGTGCAAGGCAGAGGCCTCACGCGGAGCTGGCACTGCCCGCCCGCCCGATCTCGGCCGCGCCTAGACTCGAGGGGTGCCCGCCCCGATCGTCACGCTCATCGTCCCCGGCCGCGACATCGAGGCGTACGCTCCCGCCGCGATCGCCTCCCTGCAGGCGCAGACCGCGACCCGTTGGCGGGCGATCCTCGTCGATGACGGGTCGCTCGATGCCACCGGCGACATCTTCCGCGACGCGGCGAGCGCCGACACCCGGTTCGCCGTCCTCGAGCACACCGAGCCCCGCGGCCTGGGCGCCGCTCGCAACGCCGCCCTCGACCGGGTCGACACCGAGTACCTCGGATTCCTCGACGGTGACGACGAGCTGACCCCGACCGCGCTCGAGCGCCTCACCGGCACGCTCTCCTCCACCGGCAGCGACTTCGTCGCCGGCTCCTATGTGCGTCTGCGGCCGAACGAAGACGGCTCCTACTCCCCCGGTCGGGTGCAGCCGTGGACCGCCGCGGCCACCGACCCGCAGCGGCTCGGCACGACGATCCACGATCACCCCGCGGCATCAGCCAATGTCGTCGCCTGGTCGAAGGTGAGCCGCACCGGTTTCTGGGGCGATGAGCGCTTCCCCGAGGACGTCGCCTACGAGGATCAGATCGTCGCGCAGCGCATGTACACCCGCGCCCATGCATTCGACGTCATCCCGGATGTCGTCGTGCACTGGCGCTTGCGCGCCGAGGGGACCTCGATCACGCAGACGAAGTCGCAGCTGCCGGTGCTGCGCGACTATCTCGCGGCGCTCCGCGGCGGCATCCGCATCCTTCAACGGGCGGGGGCGCACGCCGCGGTGACCGCGAGGCTCGATCTCATCCTCGCCATGGACATGGCGCCGCTCCAGGAGATCGCCGCCGTCCACCCCGACCCCGCCTACGCCGCGGAGGTCCAGGCGTTCCTCGATGAACTGCGCGCACTCCCCGAGTTCCGGGACGCCCGCCCCGACCCCGATCTGGCCGCGGCGCTCAGCTGGTGACGCCCGCAGTCTCGAAGGAGATCCCGTGAACGCATACCTCGAATCCCTCTTCTCCCTGACCGGCCGCACGGCCATCGTGACCGGAGGCAGCTCCGGCATCGGCCGCGGCATCGCCGCAGCCCTCGCCCGCGCCGGAGCATCCGTCGTCATCGTCGCCCGCGGTCGCGACCGCGTCGACGAGACGGTCGCCTCGCTCACCGCGGAAGGATGCCGCGTCGCCGGCGTCCTCGGCGATCTCAGCACCCGCGACGGCATCCGGGCGCTCGCCGAGGACGCGACCGTCGCGTTCGGCGATCCCGACATCGTCGGGCACTCCGCCGGCATCAACATCCGACCGGCCTACGCCGAGATCTCCGAGGACGACTGGGATGCCACGATGACGGTGAACGCACTGGCGCCGTTCCTGCTCGGGCAGCGCTACGGCACCGGAATGGTCGAGCGCGGGTACGGCCGGATCATCCACATCAGTTCGCAGCAGGCCCACCGCGCATTCGTGAGCAGCGGTGTCTACGGCGTCTCGAAGGGCGCGATCGAATCCCTCGTGCGCTCGGAGGCCGAGGCATTGGGGCGGCACCGGGGTGACGAGCAACGCGCTCGTGCCCGGATTCGTCCTCACCCCGCTGAACGCCCGTCTGCAGCAGGACCCGCAGAAGGTCTCCGAGCTCGCCGAGCGCACCATGATCGGCCGCAACGGCCTGCCCGACGACTTCGCCGGCGCCGCGGTGTTCCTCGCGGGCGCCGGCTCGTCGTACGTCACCGGCCAGTCACTGTTCGTCGACGGCGGCCTCTCCGTGCACTAGCCGGGCAGCCCCGCGGGCACCGGCTGCGAGTGGTGCGGGGTGTCGCCGAGCGAGGCCTGCAGCTGCCAGAGCTGGACTTTCAGCTGTTCACGGATCTCGGCGTACGCCGGGGCGAGGTACACGTTGTTCAGCTCTTCGGGGTCGGCCTCGAGGTCGTACATCTCCCACTCCGGCGGGTAGGTGTGCGGCGATGACCCGGGCAGGCCGAGTCCGTCGTTGTAGAAGTAGATGAGCTTGTAGCGCTCGGTGCGGATGCCGTAGTGCGCGAGCGCGTGGTGGTCGATGTCGTCGTTCTCGAAGTAGCGGTAGTACATCGCCTCGCGGGTGGGCTCGTCCGGGGCATCCGTCAGCTGCCGAACGATGCTGACGCCCTGCATCCGCTCGACCGGCTCGACGCCGGCGAAGTCGAGGATCGTCTGGGCGAAGTCGACGTTGGTGACGATCTGCTCGACCGGCTCCCGACGGGCGGGGATCCGGTTCGGGTAGCTCATCACGAGCGGCATGCGCAGCGACTCGTCGTACATGAAACGCTTGTCGAACCAGCCGTGGTCGCCGAGGAAGAACCCCTGGTCGGAGGTGTACATGAGCAGGGTGTCGTCGAAGACGTCCTTCTCGCGCAGATAGTCGATGACACGGCCGACGTTGTCGTCGACGGATGCCACGCACGCGAGGTAGTCCTCCATGTACCGCTGGTACTTCCAGACGGCGGCCTGCTCGTAGGTGAGCCCCTCGGGAGGGGCGACCTTCAGATCGGTGAGGGTGAGGTGGTCGGCGATGCGCATGGCGGCGCGGTGGGCGGCCGATGAACGGGTCGAGTAGTCGTCCTCGAAGGTCGCCGGAAGCGGGATCGGGTCGCTGTACATGCCCTGGTGCTTCTCGTCGGGCTGCCAGGGGCGGTGCGGGGCCTTGTGGTGCAGCAGCAGGCACCAGGGCTCGTCGCCCGGCTGCTCGTCGAGCCACTTCAGGGCGAGGTCGGTGAGCACATCGGTGGCGTAGCCCTCCTCGATTCGCAGGCCGTCTGCGGAAAGGATCTGCGGGTCGAAGTACTCGCCCTGGTTGATGAGCACCTCCCAGTGGTCGAAGCCTTGCGGGTCGTGCCCCTCGCCCTCGCCCATGTGCCATTTGCCGATGATCGCGGTGCGGTATCCGGCCGCGCCGAGCTGCGAGATGAACGTCGGCTGCGAGGCGTCGATCGGGGTGTGCAGCGTCGTCACGCCGTTGATGTGGCTGTACGTGCCGGTGAGGATCGACGCGCGGCTCGGCGTGCACAGCGCGTTCGTGCAGAAGCAGTTGTCCAGGCGCACGCCGTTCTCGGCAATCTCATCGATGCGGGGCGTGGAGTTCACCGCCGACCCGTACGCGCTGATGGCGTGGGAGGCATGGTCGTCGGTGAGGATCAGGACGATGTTCGGGCGGCGTGGTGCAGTGGTCATACGGCTCATTCGTTGTGGTTCAGAGAGGGGTTCCCGGCCCGGCGCGGTCGATCGCATCGGGCCGGGGTGTCGGCGCGGTGGCCGTTACTTGCCGGCGGCGACGAATGCGTCGCCGAGGTAGTAGCTCGAGACGGGTTCGGCCTGCTGGAGCTTGCCCGCCGACACGAAGTAGTCGTTCAGGCTCGTCAACCAGGTCTCGACGGTGCCGTCCTCAGTGTACGAGTCGAGCTCGGCGGAGGTCAGGTACTTGGCGTTGGCGGCATCGGTGGCGAAGGCCGCTTCATCGCCCTTGAGCATCGCTGCGGTCAGCGAAACGGCTTCGTCGAGGTTCTCCACGCGGTAGTCCATCGCCTCGCGCAGCACGGCGATGACGGCTTCCGTGGCCTCGGGGTGCTCCTCGGTGAACGCGGGGTTCGCCACGATCGCGCTCGTGAAGGCGATCTCGTCGGCGAAGTCCTCGTTCGAGGCGAGGATCTCCAGGTCGGGGACCTGTCCCTGGATGGTGTCGATGAGCGGGAACCAGATGCCCGCGGCATCCACCTGTCCGGAGGCGAAAGCCGACACGACGGTGGCGGGATCCATCGCGACCTTCTCGACGTCGTCGATCGTGAGCCCTGCGCTCTTGAGAGCCATCGTGAGGATCATGTCGCCGGAGGTCCCCTCGGGAACCGCGACCTTCTTGCCCTCGAGGTCGGCGATGGAGGTGATGCCCGGCTGCGCGATGACGCGGTCGGCGTCGCCCAGGCTGTTGATCATCGCGACCTGCGCCTCGCCGGATGCCGGCAGCCACATGGCCCCGGATCCGATGTATCCGAAGTCGAGGTCGTTCGTGCCCAGCGCGGTGATCTGGAGGGGGCCGTTGGTGAAGACCGACTCCTTCACGTCGAGGCCGTGCTCCTCCCAGAGGCCGAGCTCGTCGGCGATGGCGAGCAGGCTCGCGCCGTTGAAGTCCGCGATGTATCCCATGCGGATCGTGGGGTGATCCGATCCGGCCTCATCGCCGCTCGCGCCGCTGGACGAGCAGCCGGCCAGGGCGATGGCCCCTGCCGAGATGAGAGCCGCAATGGCGACGATGCGACTGCGCTTGTTCCTGATCATGATGGTCTTCCTCGTGGTCGGGGCCGTCAGACGACGGCGGCTGGGGCCCGGTGGCCGGGGGTCTGGTGGTAGACGGCGTTCCATACCCGGTTCCGCAGCTCGGCGAACTCGGGGCTCAGCCGCATCTGCTCGGTGCGCGGGTACGGCAGATCGACGTCGATGATCTCGTAGATGCGTCCGGGGCGCGCCGCCATCACCACGACGCGGTTGGCGAGGAATACCGCCTCGTCGACGTCGTGGGTGATGAACATGACCGTTCGCTTCTCCTGACTCCAGGTCTGCAGCAGCTGCTCCTGCAGCTTCACCCGTGTCAGGGCGTCGAGCGCGCCGAAGGGCTCGTCCATGAGCAGGATGCTCGGGTCCATCGCATAGGCGCGGGCGATGGCGCAGCGCTGCTTCATGCCACCGGAGAGCATCTTCGGCAGGGCGTCGGCGAAGTCGCCGAGGCCGACCATGTCGATGAAGTGCTGGGCTTTCGCTCGGCGCTCGGCGGCGGGCATCCCCGCCGTCTTCAACCCGAACTCGACGTTCTTGCGCACGGTGAGCCACGGGAACAGGGCGTACTGCTGGAAGATCACACCGCGGTCGGGGCCGGGGCCGGTGACCGCCCTCCCGTCGACGAGGGCCTCGCCGGCGGTGGGTGTGTCGAGGCCGGCGAGGATGTTCATCAGGGTCGACTTGCCGCAGCCGGAGGGTCCGACGACGGTGATGAACTCGTTGTCCGCGACATCGAGGTCGACGCCGTCGAGGGCGACGAAGCTCTCGCCCTTGAGGTCGAAGGTCTTGGTGATCCCGCGCACGCTGATGCGGGGGTCGGTCGTCGTGCGGTTCATCATCGGCGCTCCTGCCATGAGGTCAGTTTGCGTTCGGCCAGCAGCAGCAGCCGATCCATCACGAGGCCGAGCACACCGATGACGATGAGCCCGACGAAGATCGTGTCGATCTGGTAGTACAGCTGGGCCTGCTGCATCCGGTATCCGAGGCCCTGCTGGGCGGCGATGAGCTCGGCGGCGACGAGCGTGGCCCAGCTCGCCCCGAGGCCGACGCGCATGCCGACGAGGATGAAGGGCACGGATGCCGGGACGATGACCCGCAGGAAGATCGCGCCGTCCTTCGCGCCGAGCACGCGTGCCGCATTGATGAGGGTGCGGTCGACATTGACGACGCCTTGGAATGTGGAGATAACGCAGGCGAAGAACGCCGCGAGGAAGATCACGAGGATCTTCGGCTCTTCGCCGATGCCGAGCAGCACGATCGCCAGCGGGATGATCGCCAGCGGCGGGATCGTGCGGAAGAACTGGATCCACGGCTCGATGAGGGCCCGCGCGGTGACGTACCAGCCCATGAGGAACCCGACGGGGATGGCGACGGCGGTGCCGAGGGCGAATCCGATGAGCACGCGGGTGAGGCTGGCGACGAGGTCGGCGAGCAGGGTGCCGTCCGCGATGAGGATCCAAGCGCGCTCGGCGACCTCGGGCGGCGTCGGCAGGCGGAAGCCGAGCAGCGCCAGCATCCACCAGATGCCGATCCCGAGCAGGATGCTCACGGTGCTCAGCAGGATCGTGCGGGTTCGCCCGGGCCTGCGGCCGGCGCGGGTCTTGCGGCGTTCGGCGACGGCCAGCGTCGCCGTCGCCGTCTCAGGAGGTGCTGTGGTGGTCACCTTTTCATCCGTTCGTTCCGGAGCGCCGGGCGCTCGTTGTCGTGCGTGCACCGCTGGGCGCGGCGGACACGGCAAGGTCCTGCGGGTAGCCGCTCAGCAGCGGCGTGCGTCGCAGGAGCGCGACGATGCCGCCGATCGCCCCGCCCTCATCGCCGAGCTCCGTGCGGCGCACGCGCGGCCCGTACGACCCCACGGGGAGCAGCTCATAGGCGACGGTCTCGGCGATCTGCTCGATGAGGGTGTCGGAGATCATCGCCACCTCCCCGCCGATGACGATCTCGGCCGGGTTCACGGCGATCGCCAGCCCCCCGAGCACCTCGCCGACTGCGGCTCCGGTCTCACGGATGACGCGCAGCACGATCGGGTCGCCCTTGTCAGCGGCGGCCTGCACCTCGTCGAGCGAGGCGACCGGCACGCCGGCCTCCCGGCAGCGCCGCAGGAGCGCGTCGATCGATGCGAGAGTCTCAAGACAGCCGCGCTTACCGCACCGGCACTCGGTGCTGATGCCGCCGACGCGGGTGTGCCCGAATTCCCCGGCGATGCGGGTGCTGCCCGAGACGAGCCTGCCGTCGATGACGAGGCCCCCGCCGATGCCGAAGGAGAGCCGGATGTAGAGCAGGTCGTCGACGCCGTCGCGGGTGTTCCACGTCGCTTCGGCGAGGGCCGCGAGGCGGGTGTTGTTGTCGAGGAGCACATCGGCTCCGTAGCGTTCGGCGAAGGCGGAGCGCACACGCTGCGCATCGGCTCGCCGTGCCTCGTCGACGGATTGCTCTGCGGGCCGGGGCAGGCGGGAGGAGAACGGGCCGGGCAGTCCGACGGCGATGCCTCGGACACTGTCGACGTTGATGCCTGCGGAGGCGCTCATCGTGTCGACGAGTTCGAAAGCGGTGCGGATGCGGTCGTCCCAGGTGGATGCGCTGGCGTAGGCGGCCGTGTCGGAGGCGATGAGCTCACGGGCGGCGTTGGCGACGGCGACCCGGACGAGGCTGTGCCGGAAGTCGATTCCCACGTACTGCCCCGCAGTGGGGTCCAGGCGCAGCCGCTCGGCCGGGCGGCCACGGCCGATGATCGGTCCGCGCGGCGGCAGTGTGGAGATGACCTCTCGCTCGAGCAGGCTCGCGGTGATCTCGGAGAGCGTGGTGCGCGAGAGACCGATCTGGGCGGAGAGCTCCGCCCGGGTGAGCGCGCCGTGCTCGCGCAGGGCCTGCAGGACCCTGTCCTCGTGGGTTCGACGCACCAGCGCGTGCACTCCGGTGGGGGTGGACATGACACCACGGTAGAAGCCCGTATTTTTTCCAACAACCCTCCGACATAAATATGACGGAAAAATGTCAAACCCTCCGCAGATGCGAGAGAGGGTGCCGGATCGCCGGCACCCTCTCTCCGCGACCCGTTGTCAGCGCATCGCGCGGATCCTCCGCAGAGCCACGAGCCCGCCGCCGGCCACCAGCAGGAGCACGGCGACGATCACCACGACTCCCGCGCCGTCGTACCCCGTCGCGGCGAGCGCACCGCCGCCACTACCGGCGGCACCGTCACCCGCTGTCGCACCACCACCACCGCCGCCGGGGTTCGTCTCCTCCCCCGCTGCGGGCTCTTCGGCGCCGACCTCGTCATCTCCGGCACCTCCGTCGCCTCTGTCCTCTGCGGCGACCGTCACGGAGGCCGCCGAGACAGCGATGGACTCGCCCGCGATGAAGACCTCGAGCTGCGCGGTGTAGACACCGGGCTCGGTCAGCTCGCGCCCCGTCGTCGCCGAGGACCGGGCTCCGAGCGTCATGGCCGCGATGTCGCTCACGCCCTCGGTGTCGAACACGATCTCGTCGACGACGCCATCGCTCCAGGTCACCGTGCCGGTGACCTCGGCGGTTGTGCGGCGCGGAGCGGCCACCACCCAGTCGATCCGGGTCTCCTCACCCGGTTCCGCGGCGAGCGCCCGTGCCCCCGGTCCCGCACCGCCGACGGTTGCCGCGGCATCCGCCGACCAGGCCACGGTCGCCGTCGGGAAGAAGTTCACACCCTCGATCGCCAAGCGCGGCCCGATATCGGCGACGCGCTGCACGAAGTCCGCGGTGTCCTTTCCCGCTTGGGGCGTCCACCCGGTCTCGGCGATGGCGAGAAGACGGGGGAAGCTGAAGAACTCCGCCTGGTCGACGCCGCGGATGAACTCGCCCCAGAACGCGCCCTCGACCCCGAGCACGGCGTCCTCGCCGACGCCGGAGATCTGCGCCGCCGGGTTCCACGAGTAGGCGTTCTCGAGGGTGCATGCACCACCGCACGCCCACGTCCCGCCGTTGGGCTGAGCCATGTCCTGTTTCTGCGGGAAGTAGGTGCGGTTCGCCGGCGAGAGGATCACCCGCGCGCCCTGGTCGCGCACCGCGGCGGCGACGTTCGCACCGGCGCCGTTCCAGTACTGCACGACCGCATCGCCGTCGGGAAGATCGGTGCCGGCGTACTCGTTCCAGCCGATCACCGTCTTTCCGAGAGAGGCGACCGCGGCGTTGGCGAAGTCGACCATGCGCGTGTAATCGGCCGTGCTCGTCGAGTGCGCCTCATCGCCGCCGATGTGCAGATACTGCCCCGGTGTGAGCTCGGCGAGCTGGGTGAGCACCTCGGTGATGAACTCGTAGGTGGCATCGTTCCCGGCATCCAGGCTCGACTCCCCGACGTTGCCGGAGCCCTGCGCCGGCACCGTGTCCGCCCCCGGCGCCGGCTGCGGCGTGGAGCCGGCAGAGTTCAGCTGAGGGATCGCGTGCAGCGCGGCGTTCGTGTGACCGGGCATGTCGATCTCCGGGACGACCGTCATTCCGTTGGCGGCCGCGTACTCGACGATCTCGGTGTAATCGGCCTTCGTGTAGAAGCCGGTGCGCCCCAGCTCCGTGCCCATGAGGTCGCCGGCGTCGTTGTACGTCATCGCCGTCGCACCGCTCACCTCTGTGAGCAGGCCGTAGTCGATGCCCGACGGGTTCTGCCCGGGAGTGTCCATGACGAGCCGCCAGCCCTGATCATCGGTGAGATGCAGGTGCAGCCGGTTGAGCTTCAGCGGCGACGCCGCATCGACGAACTCCTTCACCTCGGCGACCGTGTAGAAGCTGCGGGCGGTATCGACCATGAACCCGCGGTACTCGAATCGCGGGTAGTCGGAGATCTCGACGTGCGGGACTCGCCAGTCGACCGCCATTGGTTCGTCCGCCCCGGCCCACGCCGGCAGCAGCTGGCGGAGCGTCTGGACGGCGTTGATCGCACCGGCGGCCGTGTCCGCGCCGATCCGGATGCCGGTGGCGTCGACGTCGAGCGCGTACCCCTCATCCGCGTGCCCGGCCGGTGCTTCCCCGGGCGCGACGACGATCTCGATCGCGGCATCCGCCGCGGCCGCGTCGATCGGCAGCTCGAACCCGGTCGAGGGCCGCAGCACGCCCGCGAGCAGCTCCGCGGCGGCGAGCGCATCGCCGGATGCTGAGATCGCGGCATCCGCGCCGAGCAGGTATTCGCCTTCGCTCTCGATGAGCGAGACCGGTGCGGGGATGAGCGCGAGCGAGGGTTCGGGCTCGGGCGGCGCGGCGTCCCACACGCGCATCTCCGAGATCGAGAAGCCGTACGCCGCCCATCGCTGTGCACCCTGCATGCGCAGGTAGGACACGGGCTCCGCGACGTCGACCTCGATCGCGTCCGTGCGGGGGCACGTGCTCTGGCCGCTCCGCTGCGCGACCGTCGTCCAGCTCTCCCCGTCGGTCGAGGTCTGCAGCGAGAATGCGCGGGCGCACGCGTTCGGCCAGTCGATCTCGACCGTGTGCACCGGTGTCGGCTCGGCGAAGGCCAGCTGCAGCCATTCGGCATCGGTGTACTTCGACGACCACCGCGTCGACGAGTCGCCGTCGATCGCGAAGCGGGCGGCGAAGTCGGCCCGGTCGAGCTCGACCGATGACGCGGTCGCTGTGGCGGCGCGGGCGGCGTCGGTCGGAACCGCGGTCGCATCGGGCGCTGCGGTCGCGACGGCCGGCAGCGAAGCCGCCCCCAGCGCGCACAGTGCCACGATCAGTGCAGCGGATCGGATACGGGGCATGGATCCTCCTGGACGAGGGCGCGCACGCTCCGATGCGTGGGCGCGGAGCACCCAGTCAATGAGCCGAGAATTCCTCCGTCAACCCTCCGACAGAATTGCCGATCAGAAACGGCCGGCTCCCGCCCGATCCGCTCATTCCACCGCGGGGTAGACCCGCCGGTCCTCCGATGCCCCATCCAGAAGTGGCACCGATGAGGTCAGCGCGTCGACCGCGTCCTGCCCCATCGATCCCTGCGGCGCACGATCGGCCCGGCGCGATGCGAAGGCCGCGGACATGCCCCCGGTGACCGCGGCCTCGAGCGTCTGTTCAGTCTCGAGGACCCTCGTCGCGGCGACCTGCTGCTCGGCGAGCTCGGCGTAGAGCCCGCCGAGCGCGATGAGCTCGCCGTGCGTGCCGGATTCGACGATCTGGCCGGCTTCGAGCACGTGGATCGTGTCGGCGCCCATGACGGTCGACAGGCGGTGCGCGATCGACAGCACGGTGCGGCCCTTCGCCGCTTCGTCGAGAGCCTCCTGCACGACGCGCTCCGAAACGGTGTCGAGCGCACTGGTGGCCTCGTCGAGCAGCAGCACCGGCGGGTCCTTCAGCAGCACGCGCGCGATCGCGATGCGCTGCTTCTCACCGCCGGAGAGACGGTATCCGCGCTCGCCGACGACCGTGTCGTAGCCGTCTTCGAAACCGGCGATGATGTGGTGGATGTTCGCCGCGGTGCACGCCGCGATCATCTCCTCCTCGCTCGCGCCGGGCTTGGCGTACAGGAGGTTCTCGCGGATCGTCGCGTGGAAGAGATAGGTCTCCTGAGAAACGATTCCGACGTTGTCGATGATCGATTCCTGCGTGAGCCGGCGAACGTCTTCTCCGGCGAACAGCACGGAGCCGCCGTGGGCTTCGTACAGGCGCGGGGCGAGGTAGAGCACGGTCGTCTTGCCCGCACCCGAAGGCCCGACGAAGGCCACGTGCTGGCCGGGTTCCGCGACGAACGAGATCCCCTGGAGCGTCGGTCGGGCATCGGGTGCGGCATCCGGATAGCGGAAGACGACGTCCTGGAACTCGATGCGTCCGCGCGGGCCGGGGGCATCGTCCACGGATCCGGCGTCTTCGGCATCCTCGATCTCCGGCACGAGGTCGAGGTACTCGAAGATGCGCGCGAACAGCGCCGACGAGGTCTGCAGGTCGAGGGAGACCCGCATGAGTCCCATGAGGGGCTGCAGCAGCCGGGCCTGCACAGTGGTGAAGGCGACCACGGTTCCCGCGGTGATCGCGCCGGCGCCGCCGGCGATCAGGTAGCCCGAGACGAGGTAGATCACGGCGGGGACGGATGCCATGAGCACCTGCACGACCGCGAAGAACCCCTGTCCGCTCATGGCCCGGCGCACCTGCAGCTTCACCTGATTGCGGTTCTCGGCCTGGTAGCGCTCCGACTCGGTGCGCTGACGGTTGAACGACTTCGACAGCAGCATGCCCGAGACGCTCAGGGTCTCCTGCGTGATGGAGGTCAGCTCCGACAGCGATTCCTGGGTCTCCCCGGCGATGCGTGCGCGCACCTGCCCGACCTTGCGCTGCACGACGATGAGGAAGGGCATGAGCACGACCGCGATGAGCGTCAGCCGCCAGTCGATGAGGATCATGGCGACGAGCGAGGCGATGACGGTGACGATGTTGCCGAGGATGCTGGTGACGGTGTTCGTCAGGACGCCGGAGACGCCGCCCACATCATTCTGCAGGCGGGACTGGATGACGCCGGTCTTCGTGCGGGTGAAGAATCCCAGCTCCATCGCCTGCAGGTGCTCGAAGAGCCGCACCCGCAGGTCGCCGGTGACGCTGTTGCCGACCGTCGAGGTCAACCAGGTCTGCGCGACGCCCAGAAGCGCGGAGAAGAGGAAGAGACCGACCATCGTGAGGACGAGCCTGATCAGCAGGCCGAGCTCCGGGCCGCCCCCGTCGACGGGGAAGAGGGCATCGTCGAAGATCCGCTGCACGATCAGCGGCGGGATGACCGCGATCGCCGCGCCGACGACGACGAGGATGCCGGTGACGACGATGCGCCCGGTATACGGGCGGAACAGGGCGACGACGCGCTTGCCGAGCCCCGCGATCTTCGGCGCCTGCGCGTTCAGCTTCTTCTGCGCTGCTTCATCCACGCCGCGGAATCCGCCGCCACCGCCACCACCGCCGCGTCCGCCACCCATGCTCATGCCGTTCAGCATATGGCGGTTGCAGCGTCCCGCTCGGGAATACGTGCGAATCGATTCGGGTTACGCTGGAATGTCGTCCGAGCGGCCACCGATCTTTCGGCTTCGCAGACGGCCATTTTCGTCCCCATCATCGAGGAGCTCCCTTGGCCGTCGCATCCACCGGTTCCATCCCCACGGCGAACCCCGCCCCGCTGATCGCGCCCTCCGATATGCGCGTGATCTGGCTGCTGCTCGTGGCGGCGTTCGTCGCGATCCTCAACGAGACGACCATGGGCATCGCGATCCCCCATCTGAACCACGACCTCGGCATCCCGCCGGAACTCGGGCAGTGGCTCACGAGCGCATTCATGCTGACGATGGCGATCGTGATCCCCACCACCGGTTTCCTGCTGCAGCGGTTCACCACCCGCCAGGTGTTCATCGCGGCGATGACGTCGTTCTCGCTCGGAACGCTCGTCTGCCTCGTCGCCCCCGGCTTCGAGGTGCTCCTCGCTGGTCGCGTCATCCAGGCCGGCGGCACGGGAATCATGATGCCGCTGCTGATGACGACCATGATGAACGTCGTTCCCCCGCAGTCGCGCGGACGCATGATGGGCCGCGTCGGCCTGGTGATCTCGCTCGCCCCGGCGATCGGTCCGACCCTCGCCGGCGCCGTGCTCGAGACGCTCTCCTGGCGCGCGCTGTTCGCCATCGTCCTGCCGATCGCGATCGTCGCCCTCGCCATGGGCGCGAAGTGGATGACGAACCTCGGCGAGACGACCCGGGCCCCCATCGACATTCTCTCGATCATCGTTTCCGCGCTCGGCTTCGGCGGAGTCGTCTACGGACTCAGCCAATTCGGCGGCGAGAGCACCACGGTCGCGATCATCGCGCTCGCGATCGGCGTCGTCTCCCTCGGCCTGTTCGTATGGCGACAGATCGTGCTGCAGCGCACCGACGACGCGCTGCTCGATCTGCGCGTGTTCCGCTCGGGAAACTACACCGTCGCGATCCTCATCCTCGCGGTCCTCTCGATGGCGATGTTCGGCACGCTGACGCTGCTGCCGCTGTACCTGCAGGACGTCGTGAAGCTCAATGCCCTCTACTCCGGACTGATCCTGCTGCCCGGGTCAGTCGCAATGGGTCTGCTCGCTCCGGTCATGGGCCGCGTCTACGACGCGCGCGGCCCTCGCGTCCTCCTGATCCCGGGAACGATCATGGTCGCCGCAGCGCTGTTCTTCTACTCGACCGTGACGGAGAGCACCGCCTGGCAGCTGCTGGTCACCGCACAGATGATCCTGTCGATCGGCATGGCGATGTCGTTCACGCCGCTGTTCTCCTCGTCGCTGGGTTCGCTGCGCCGCAACCTCTACTCGCACGGTTCCGCAGCCCTCAACACCATCCAGCAGGTCGCCGGCGCGGCGGGCGTCGCCCTTCTCACCGTGACCTACTCATCGATCCTGCACGCGGGCGAGAACGAGGGTCTGCAGACTGCTACTGCCGGTGCCCCGGGCGCCCGCATGGCATTCCTCATCGCGGCCTGCATCGCGCTGGCCGCGGTCGCCCTCGCGGCATTCGTCCGCAAGCCCGCGGATGCCATCGATGACATGCCCCCGGCCGGTCACTGACCGCACCGCACAGCGAAGAGCCCGTCACGATCGTGACGGGCTCTTCGTTTTCGTATCGGAGGATCAGGCGATCACTCGGCGGGAGCGCCGCAGGCGCTCCCCCCGCAGCATCCGCCGCTCTCTTCACCGAGAAGGTTCACGCCCGCAGGCGCGGCGAGGGGCTGCACGCCCGGGGTTTCAACATTCTGCGAATCAGTCATGGCCCCATGCTACGCCGTTCCGGATGCCATGGCTCTGGACAAGCATCAGTCCGCGACGCAGACTCGGTCCATGACTCATGATGCGGTCGCGCCCGATGACTCCGGCGACGGACGCGACGAGACCGACAACGAGCGCGCCGACCGCAACTGGGATGAGCTCATGCAGGAGCTGCGGGTCATGCAGACCGGCACCCAGGTGCTGTCGGGTTTTCTGCTCGCCGTCGCCTTCCAGCCGCGTTTCACCGAACTCGATGACGTGCAGCGCGGCCTGTACATCGTCCTCGTCTGCCTGGCTGCGACCGCGACGATCCTGTCGCTGACGCCGGTGAGCATGCACCGACAGCTGTTCGGGCTGCGCCGCAAACCCGACCTCGTTCGATTCGGAGCGCGCGTGGTCAAGTGGGCGCTCCTCGTCAACGGCGCTCTCGCGATCGGTGTGACGACCCTCGTGGTCGACTTCGCCCTCTCCCGGTGGTCCGCAGCGATCGCGCTGACCCTCGGAACTGTCGTGGTACTCGCCCTGTGGCTGCTGCTCCCCCGGCGTGTGAATCGGACGTGATCCGATCATTCCCGATCCGGCATACACCGTGGCCTAGCGTGAAGGAATGCTCAAACGCGCTCTCGCCCGTCTCTACTGGGCGGTGAGCCGCTGGAAGCTCACCGGTGCCGCCGCACCCGAGCAGCCCACCGTGCTGCTGGGCGCCCCGCACACCTCGAACTGGGACTTCATCCTCATGCTGGCGATCGCCTGGCGTCTCGGCATCGATGTGCGCTGGCTCGGTAAAAAGAGCCTGTTCTCCGGCTGGCGAGGCCCGATCATGCGGCGTCTGGGCGGGATGCCCGTCGACCGTGCGGATCCGAGCCGCGTGGTCGCCGATGTCGTCGCCCAGGTGAGCACCGGGGATGTGTTCAGCCTGGTGGTCACCCCGGATGGAACGCGCGGCGCGAACACGCACTGGAAGTCCGGCTTCTATCGAATCGCGCGCGAGACGGGGATGCCGGTGACACTCGGCTTCGTCGACCGCACCACCATGACCACCGGCCTGGGCCCCACGTTCGCCCTCACCGGCGACGTCGCCGCCGATATGGATCGCATCCGAGCCTTCTACGCTGATAAGTCCGGACTGCGCCCGCACCTGCGCACGGAGCCGCGCCTGCGCGAGGAGGACGCTGCACGCTGAGGGCCGCAAGCCCCCTCGACGCCGTGCTCCCGATGCCGCAGACTCGAAGACATGGCCGAAGAGACGAACCCATCGCTCACGATCCGCCCCATCCATGTACGCGATGCGGGTGAGGTTCTCACCCTTCAGCGCGCCGCCTTCGTCTCGGAGGCTCAGATCTACGGCAGCGTAGAGATGCCGCCGCTGACGCAGACGCTGGAGCAGCTGGCCGCGGAGCTCGCCGACAACGCCGGCTGGGTGGCGTCTCGCGGGGACCGCCTCGTCGGGGCCATCCGCGCTGTGGAGAGCGACGGGGTGCTGCTGATCGGCCGCCTCGTGATCGCTCCGGATCAGCAGGGCGCCGGCATCGGCCACACTCTGCTCGAAGCGGCGGAGCAGGGCAGCACCGCCGCGGAGGCCGAGCTGTTCACCGGCAGTCTCAGCGAGGCGAACATCCGCCTCTACGAGTCCTGCGGGTACGTCGAGACGCAACGGATCCCGCAGGGGGACGGCACCGAGCAGGTGTACCTGCGCAAGAAGCTGCGCTGAGACATCCGCCCGCCGCGGCACATGGGAGGTTCCTCAGAATCCGCCCGTCACGGTTGAAGAGCGGGCGCGCGTGAGGAATCGTGGCCCGGACATGTTCCGTCTGGAGCATGTCCGCGAACGGAAGGAGAGCCCTGTGCTCACCCTGACCGAGAATGCAGATGCCGTCGTCACCACGATCGTCGGCCGCGAGGATGCCGGCGCGGAAGCGGGGTTGCGCATCCAGTCCGCCGAGGGGCAGGGACCGAACGGGGAAGCCCGTTTCGCGGTTCATGTCGTTCCCTCACCCGATCCCGCAGACATCATCATCGAGGGTTCGGCGAGCCGCGTCTTCCTCGAGGGGAATGCCGCCGAGGTCTTGAACGACAAGGTGCTCGACGCCGGCGTGGACGACCAAGGGGCCGTCAGCTTCACGATCCTGCCGCAACCGGCGTGATCCGTGGATGGGGGCGGGATGCTGCGGCATCCCGCCCCCATCGTGTTCAGAGGGCGAGGCCTCGGCCTCGCCGGGCCTCGGGCCGGCGGCCGTGCGTGAACTGGTAGAAGAGCGCGGCGATCACGGCGATGCCGGCCAGCAGGAGATACATCGTTCCGTACCCGGTGGCGGAGATCAGAACCCCCAGAGCGATGGGCCCGAGTCCGATACCGGCATCCGCGAGAAGCAGCAGGGTGGAGATTCCGGTGCCGAGCTTGTGGGCGGGCACGGCGTTCACGGCGATCGCCTGGGCCGCGGGCATGAGAGATCCATAGCCCAGCCCGCTGAGCATGCCGGCGACGATGACCTGCCAATCCGCCGTGGCGAAGGACAGCAGGGCGAGCGCCAGCACGAAGAAGAACAGGCCGAAGTAGATCACGGCGTTGTCGCCCCGACGATCCTGCACCTTGCCGAGGATGAAGCGCATGATGAGCATCGACAGTGCGTAGGCGACGAAGAACAGACTCGCTCCGGTCACCACGTCGCGCTGCTCGGCGTAGGCGTTGAGGTAGGTGATGACGCCCGAGTAGCACAGGCCGATGAGCAGCATAAAGATGCCGATCGGGATGACCGCGGGGTCCATGATCGCGCGCAGCGTCAGCTTCGGGCGGGCGGGGAGCGCGGCCCTCGAGGAGCGTGCGGGATCGCGCAGGAAGAGTCCGAGCACGAGGCTAATCATCGAGCTTCCCAGCGCGACCTGGAACAGCAGCTCGTAGCTGAAGGATCCGACCATGAACAGGGCGAGGGCGGGGCCGACTGCGGCGGCGAGCGTGGACCCGAGCGCGAAGTATCCGGTGCCCTCGGCGCGACGGGATGCCGGGATCGCGGACTGCACGAGTGCCATGACGGCCGTGCTCATGAACGCGTAGGCGAAGCCGTGCACGAGCCGCACGATGATCAGAAGCGGGAGGGATGCCGCGGTCAGGTACAGCCCCGTGATCACGGTGGCCGCGATCAGCCCGAGGATCATGATGCGTCGCCGGCCGAAGCGGTCGACGATGTATCCGGTGAACAGGCGCGCGACGGTCGCGCCGACCACGAAGGCGCTCGAGGCGAAGCCGGCTGCGGCATCGGATGCGGCGAACTGCCGCACCGCGTAGAGGGCCATCGTGGTGATGAGGAAGTACATGACGATGTACTGGAAGACGTTGACCATCCACGAAAGCACGAACGTCGCGCCGATCAGCTTCTGCGGTTTTTCACCGGCGGCCGCACCGTCGATCTTCACGATTTGCATCATGCAAATGTATCATGCAAATCAGCCGATACGATGGCACTATGACCACCGCACCGCACGAGGCCTTCGTCTACGAGCACATGCTCCTCTCGCGCGGCGCACTGCAGGGAACCCCCGCCCACGGGCGCGACTTCGCCATCGACCGCAGCGCCACGGTTCTGCTGGCCCGGCTCGAGGCATCCGGCCCGATGAGCGTCGGCGAACTCGCCGATGCCTTCGGCCTCGATGTGTCGACCGTGCACCGGCAGGTCGCCGCCGCGATGAAGGCGGGGCTCATCGAACGCCTCCCCGATCCCGCCGGCGGCCCCGCGCGCAAGCACCGCCCGACCCCGCTCGGATCCGAGCGGCTCCACGAAGAGTTCACCGGCCGAACCCAGGCCGTCGAACGCGTCACCGCCGAATGGTCAGACGACGACGTCGCGCAGCTGACGATGCTGCTGCGCCGCTTCAACGAAGACGCCGAGGCCGTGCGCGGCCAGCCCTGGCCCCGGCCGGAATAGGCCCCTAGCGTTCGCTCAGGCGACCGCCCTCGACGTGCCAGTGGCGATCCAGGCGCACGGTTTCCAGCATCCGCCGGTCATGCGTGACCAGCAGGAGCGTTCCCTCGTAGCTCTCGAGCGCCTCCTCGAGCTGCTCGATCGCCGCCAGGTCGAGATGGTTCGTCGGTTCGTCGAGCACGAGCAGGTTCGTGCCGCGGGCCTGCAGCAGCGCAAGCCCCGCACGGGTCCGCTCCCCCGGTGACAGCTCCCCGACGGGACGCAGCACATGATCGGCGCGAAGACCGAACTTCGCCAGCAGCGTGCGGACCTCGGCGGATGCCATCTCCGGCACGAGCGCCTCGAAGGCATCCGCGAGCGGCACATCGTCGGCGAGCTGCGAGCGCGCCTGATCGATCTCGCCGATCTGCACACTCGTGCCGAGAGACGCAGAGCCCTCATCGGGAGTCCGCGATCCCAGCAGCGCACGCAGAAGCGTCGACTTTCCGGCGCCGTTGGGTCCTGTGATGCCGATGCGCTCGCCCGCGTTGATCTGCACCGAGACAGGACCGAGCGTGAAGTCCCCCTGATGCAGGACCGCCGAGCTGAGCGTGGAGACGACCGAGCTCGAACGCGGGGCGGAGGCGATGTGGAACTCGAGGCGCCACTCCTTGCGGGGCTCCTCGACCTCTTCGAGCCGCGCGATGCGGCTCTCCATCTGGCGCACCTTCTGCGCCTGCTTCTCGCTCGACTCCATCGAGGCCTTCCGGCGGATCTTGTCGCTGTCGGGCGCCTTCTTCATCGCATTGCGCACGCCCTGGCTCGACCATTCCCGCTGCACGCGGGCGCGTGAGACGAGGTCGGCCTTCTTCTCGGCGTACTCGTCGTACTGTTCGCGCAGGTGCCGTCGCACCGTCGCGCGCTCCTCGAGATAGGCCTCGTAGCCGCCGCCGTAGATGCGGTGCGAGTTCTGGGCGAGGTCGAGCTCGAGCACCCGGGTGACGGCGCGCGCAAGGAACTCGCGGTCGTGGCTGACGAGAACCGCTCCCCCGCGCAGACCCCGCACGAATGCTTCCAGACGCTCGAGACCATCGAGATCGAGATCGTTCGTCGGCTCATCCAGCAGCACGATGTCGAACCGTGACAGGAGGAGCGCGGCGAGTCCCACACGGGCGGCCTGCCCGCCGGAGAGCCCCGTCATCATGACCGCGTCCGGCGACTCCCCGAGGTCGAGGCCGAGCTCGGCGAGCACCCCGGGAATGCGCTCCTCGAGATCCGCGGCGCCGCTGGTGAGCCAGCGCTCCAACGCCGTCGAGTAGACATCGGCCGGGTCGGGGCCGTCCGCGGGCGCGGGCTCGGCGAGGGCTGCGGCGGCAGCATCCATCTCCGCCGTCGCCGCGGCGCATCCCGTCCTCCGCCCGATGTACGCGGCGACGGATTCACCGGGCGTGCGATCGTGCTCCTGCGGCAGCCAGCCGACGAAAGCATCGACCGGGGCCAGAGAAACCGTCCCCGCCTGCGGGGCGTCGACGCCGGCGAGCAGACGCAGCAGCGTGCTCTTGCCGGCGCCGTTCGCACCGATCACGCCGATCACATCCCCGGCGGCGACCGTCAGGTCGATGCCGTCGAAGAGCGTGCGATGTCCGTATCCGCCCGCGAGGGACTGGGCGACGAGAGTTGCGGTCACTCCTCGATCTTCGCACCCTTGGGCCGCAGGATCACACCGGTCAGCCCCATGGCAGCGGGCCACGCGACCATCGTCAGGCAGAAGGCGATGGGCCAGGCGATGATGAACTGCTTCGGCCATGCCGCCAGCCACTCCATCGAGAAGCCGCCGCCGAAGATCAGGCCCATGATGCCCGACATCGTCGCCGCCATGATGAAGGTCATGATGACCTGCGAGAGGAAGATTCCGGCCTTGGTGTTCATATGCGTTTCCGTTCCGGACGGACGGCACCGACGAAGGGTACGCGGGCGCCGCCGTCACTCTTTCGAGAGGGGCGCCACGGGTTCGCACGGAGCGTGCAACTGCATCTCGGAGAATCCGAGGGTTGGAATAACCACACCAACCTGAATCTTTCTGGCATCCCGATTTTACCGGATGCCGGGATGCCGCGGACGCGCAGGAGACCACGGACTCACGCCGAACGCAACCCCCGTGCCCGGCATCCGCGCCTTTCGTACGGTGATGGTCCGACGAAAGGAGCACACCATGGCAGAACTCAACGGCAAGAAGGTGGCATTCCTGCTGACCGACGGATTCGAGGACAGCGAGCTGACCGGCCCGTGGGAGGCGGTGACGGATGCCGGCGCCGAGGCGCTGCTCGTGTCGCCGGGCGACGGAACGGTGACGGGCAAGAACGGGCACGAACAGCGGGTCTACACCGCGGTCGCGACGGCGGATGCGGAGGACTTCGATGCTCTGGTGCTGCCCGGCGGTGTCGTGAACGCCGATCATCTGCGGATGGATCAGAGCGCGGTCGCGTTCGCGAAGGCGTTCTTCTCAGCCGGCAAGCCGGTATCGGTCATCTGCCACGGGGCATGGATCCTCACCGAGGCGGACGTCCTCCGGGACCGCACGATCACCAGCTATCCCAGCTTGCGGACCGACCTGCGAAACGCGGGAGCGACCTGGGTGGACCGCGAGGTCGTCGTCGATGATGGGCTGGTCTCCAGCCGCACCCCCGACGACCTTCCCGCCTTCAACGCGAAGACGGTGGAGGAGATCGGTGAGGGCGTGCACGCGGGCCAGCACGCCTGAACGGGCGTCAGTCCCAGTCGAGGTACTCCTCGATGATGACGCCGGTCTCGAAGGGGTGCGTGACGGGGAAGAAGTGGTCGGCGCCCTCGATCGTCTTGATGCTCGAGCGCTCGGGGGCGGTCGCCTGCAGCTTCTCGGCGTTCGCGGCAGGGGTGACCTCATCGGCCGAGCCCTGCACGAACAGGACCGGCACCACCGGAGCCAGGGCGATGTCGACGTCTTCAGCGCCCATCAGCAGCAGCCCGTTGACACGATCGGCGTGCGCGTTGGCGAACACGCGGGCGGTCGTCCCTCCGATGCCGTATCCGCCGATCCAGCTGTCCTCGATGCCGAGGTGCTCGAGAACGGCGGCCGCATCGGCTGCCCGCTGGTCGTGCGAGATGCCGGCGCCGCCGATGCGGATGACGCGGAAGCCCGCTTCTTCAGCGAGGTAATGGGAGATCACGCCGAGACCGTCGGAGTCGAGCGCGCGCTCGGTCACCAGGGCGAGCGTGACCGGCCCCTCGCCTTCATCCGTGAACGGCACGGTGCGGCCTTCGAGGTCGATGCTGTTGATCTCGGTCACGATGGGATGCCCTCCTGGATGCGACGGGTGGTCGGAACCAGTCTAGAGGGGCTGGGTTAGGCACGCCTGACCCGCACTACGTGCGTCAGACTGGAAGCATGCATGATCTGCGCGTGATGCCGGGGCCGGGCGCTCCGCGCGGGCTGATCATCCCCGCATCCGAGCTCCTCGAGCACTTCTCCCGCGCATCCGGACCGGGCGGCCAGGGTGTGAACACGACCGATTCGCGCGTGCAGCTCTTCTTCGACGTCTCGACCACGACCGCGCTCGACGATGACCAGCGTCGGCGGATCGTCGATCGTCTCGGATCGCGCCTGAACGACGGAGTGCTCATAATCGATGCCTCGGAGCATCGGTCGCAGCGGCAGAACCGGGTCGTCGCACGCGAGCGCCTCGCCGCGGCGCTGCGGGATGCCGTGACCCCGGTCATCGGCCGACGGGCGACGCGTCCGACCCGCGGCTCGCAGCGCCGCCGACTGGAGAGCAAGCAACGCCGGTCGGACACGAAGGCGATGCGCCGCCGCCCTTCCGAGAACGGCTGACCCTCGAGCGCTTCACATGCAATGTGACATGTAAACTTGTGCCCCGTGCAGCACACCCCCGAGCCTGTCGACGACGGCAGCATCATCGACTACGCGGCGATCCCCGGCCCCCGGGCACGTCGCTCGCGCCTGCCAGCGCTCGATGCGCGGGCCTGGACGCTGAAAGTCGCCCTCTCACAACGGCCGTGGAGCTTCATCGCCTCGATCGGGATGGCCGCAGCCTTCGTCTGCAACGGGCTCACCCCGGTCATCGTCGGCAATGCCGTGGATGACGCCATCGCCACCTCCTCGTTCGAGCGCCTCGGGTTCTGGCTGCTCGTCCTCGCCGGGCTGTTCCTCGTCTCGATAGGGGTGAACTGGACCGCGCGCTTCATGCTCATCCGCAGCCAGCAGCTGGTGGCGCACGACCTGCGCACGGCGGTCACCGACCGCATCCAGGATCCGCGCGGCTTCGCCGGTAGCGATCGCACCGCGGGCGGCCTGCTCTCCATCGCCTCCTCCGACACCACCCGGCTCGGCGAGATCGTCATGATGACGGTCATGCCAGTCGCCGAGGCCGCCGCCATCACCTACGGCGCCATCATGATGTACACCGTCAACCCCTGGCTGAGCGTGGCGACCGTCATCGGCGGCCTGCTGCTCGTGGTCATCGCGCTGCGCGTGGGCCGCCCGCTGCAGGCGCGCTCCGTCGTCCGCCAGGCAGCCATCGCCCAGGCCGCCGCGACCGCCGCCGATGTCGTGCAGGGCCTGCGCGTGCTCAAGGGACTCGGAACCATCGTCACGGTGCAGGGCCGCTACCGCGACGTCTCCGATATCGCCTACCGCGAGACGGTGCGCGCGAACGCCGCCGAAGCCCGATTGAACGGCGCGACCGAGGCTGCCGGAGCCCTGTTCGTCTGCGCGCTCGGCATCGGAACGGGCGCTCTGGCCCTCGCCGGGCAGGTCAGCATCGGCGAGCTCATCACGGTCGTGGGGCTGACGCAGTTCCTCATCACACCCATGACGATGTTCGGCCGCAACCTCGCTTCCCGGTGGGCCTCGGCCGAGGCGTCCGGGCGGCGCGTCCGCGATGTGCTCGGAGCGGACTTCGAGCGCGTCGACGAGGCGGATGCCGCGGCGATCGACCGCATCATGCAGGCCCTGCCCGTGGGGGTCACGGTCGTACCGGGGAGCGACCCCGATCTCATCGCGGCGCTCGAATCGCTCCCTCGTTCGCGGGTCATCGTCGCCCCGCACTCCGCCGACCTCTTCGACGGCACCGTGGGCGAGAACATCTTCCCCGACCCGGCGGTCGCCGCCGCGGCTCTCGAGGTGGCATCCGGTACGGACATCCCCGGTGGTGCGGACAAGCGGGTCGGCGAGAACGGGCGGATGCTGTCGGGCGGTCAGCGCCAGCGCGTGGCTCTCGCCCGGGCGATCGCGTTCGATCCGGAACTCCTCGTTCTTCAAGAGCCGACGACCGCGGTCGACTCCGTCACCGAGCAGCGCATCAGTGCACGGGTCGCGGAGCACCGCGCGGGCCGGCGCACCCTCGTTCTGACCGATGCGCCGGCGTGGAACGCCGTGGCCGCCCAGCGCCTCACCCTCGCTCAGCTGCGGGATACCGTGCGCACAGGACTGGCCGGAGAAACCCGATGACCCCGTCGAGACCCGCGACCGGGATGCGCTTCCCCCTGGCCACCGGTGCGCAGGTGCGACGCGAGGTCGGCCGTCAGATCCGCGGGGTGCGCCGGGCTCGCGGGCTGTTCCTCCTCGCGCTCCTGCTGTTGAGCATCGGCGCCTATGCGGGGGTCCTCGTGCCGCAGTTCATGGGGCGGATCGTCGACCTCGTCCAGGGAGACGGGCGATTGTCGCTGTGGTCGATCGGTGCGGGGCTCGTCATCGCCGCGGTGACCGGCGCCGTGCTGAACGCCGCCGGCTTCTATCTCGTGTCGCGGCTCTCGGAGCGGGCCATCGCTAATCTGCGTCAGGAGATGGTGGGCACGGCGCTGGGCCTGCCGACCCATCAGGTCGAGGACGCGGGTTCGGGCGATCTCATCAGCCGTTCCACGGATGATGTCGCCGAGCTCTCCGCTGCCGTCACCGAGACGATCCCGGCCCTGTCGACGTCGGTGTTCACCGTCGTCGCGACTGTGATCGCCCTGGCCGCGCTGGACTGGCAGTTCCTCCTCCTGCCGCTCCTCGTCACCCCTGTGTATTTTTTCGCCGCCCGCCAGTACCTCTCGAAGGCGCCCGACCGTTACGCCGCCGCCCGCGCGGCCATGGCCGAGCGCGCCCGCCGCGTCCTCGAGGCGATCCGCGGACGCGCGACCGTGCGCGCCTTCTCGATGGAGCGGCGCATGCACACCGAGATCGGGAACGCCTCCTGGCATGTGGTTCGCACGAGCATCACGGCCCGGATGACGATGCTCGTGCTCAACGCCTGGATGCTCGTCGCCGAACTGCTGCTGCTGGCGCTCGCTCTGCTCGTCGGCTTCCATCTCGTCGCCGCCGACGCTCTCTCGGTCGGCGCAGTCACCGGCGCCGTGCTTATGCTCATCCGCCTGCGCGGCCCCATGAACAGCTTCATGCGCGTGCTCGACGTCGTGCAGTCCGGCTATGCGTCTCTCGCCCGCATCGTCGGCGTCACGATCGATCCGCCCGTGCCGGTTCCCGACAGCGGCGCGGGAGCGCCCGAGGGCCGGGTCGAGCTGCGCGGCGTGAGCTTCAGCTATGGCGAGGGGTGGGCGGTGCGCGATGTGGATCTGCGCATCGATCCGGGCGAGACCGTCGCGATCGTCGGCGCGTCAGGGGCCGGCAAGACGACCGTCGCGGCTCTGCTCGCCGGTCTGCGGATCCCCGTTTCCGGCCAGGTGCTCGTCGACGGCCGTGCGGTGTCGAGCCTGTCGGATCGGGAGCGCATCGCCCGGCTGGCGATGGTGAGCCAGGAGGTGCACGTGTTCTCGGGAACGCTGCGCCAAGACCTCACCCTCGCCCGGCCCGGCGCCGACGACGACGCGCTGATGACCGCGCTGGAGCGCGTGCACGCGCACGACTGGTTCGAGCGGCTCCCGATGGGCCTCGACACGGTCGTGGGCGCCCGCGGCGTGCAACTGGATCCGGTCGCCGCCCAGCAGCTCGCTCTCGCCCGCATCCTTCTGCTCGACCCGGCGGTCGTCATCATGGACGAGGCGACGGCCGAGGCGGGCTCCGCCGGGGCCGAAGCGCTCGAGCTCGCCGCTGATGAGGTCACCCGCGACCGCTCGGCGCTCGTGATCGCGCACCGCCTCGACCAGGCATCGCGCGCCGACCGCATCCTCGTCATGGAGTCCGGCCGTGTCATCGAGGAGGGCGCGCACACCGATCTCCTCGCCGCAGGCGGCGCCTATGCGCACCTGTGGTCGGCGTGGTCGGCCGGCCGCGAGGGCGACGAGGCGCGCTGAGGATGCAGCGCTAGCAGCCCTCGAGCGTGCGGCGCATGAACGACTCCTCGTCCGTGGTGACTCCGAGCTCCCACTCGGCGAGCACGCCCACGAAGCCGGCGACGTATTCGCAGTGCACGGCTTCGGCCGGCGGCATCCACCGGTCCGGCCCTGAATCGCTCTTGGACTGGTTCACCGGGCCCCACACCGCGAGCAGGTTGCCCGGGTCGTTGGCGAAGGCGCGGCGCTCCTCGAGCGTCCAGTATTCGGCTCCGTGCTTCCACGCCCACGACAGCGGGACGACGTGGTCGATCTGCACCTCGACCGATGTGTCGACACCGGAGACGAAGTCGATCGTCTCGCCCGTGTAGGGATCGAGCAGCGTACCGGTGAGCACCTTGCAGCCGTTCGTGTTGTCCTTCACCGTGATGTCGATGAGGTCGCGGCCGAGAATGTCGTTGCGGGTGTCGCAGCCGTTGCGGTCCTGGTCGTACCAGGCGTCGCCGAACGCACTGCGCTCGTACTTCGCCGCTGCGGTGCCCGGCACCGATGGCAGCGCGGCGAGCTGGGCGAGAGCCGTGGCCGCGTCGACCGACGGATCGGCGGATGCTGTCGGCTCGGGCTCCGCGAAGGGCGATTCGTCCGGCTCGGGCGATGCGCTGAGCGTCGCGGTCGGCACCGGTCTCGGCGCCGCCGGCTCATCGCCGGAGGCGGTGAGTCCCTCCCAGGTCGGAACCGCGATGACCGCCACCACGGCGATGATCACGATGAGCGCATTGGCCCACAGCGCACCGGGGAGCTTCTTGCGTCGCGACCGGTAACGGCGCGACCGTGCTGACGATCGATTCATGAAGCACTCTTCCTGCCAGCGCTACAGCGGATACCGGTGTCGGAAGGGGCTGTCGAATTCGCTGTCTCTGTCCCTCTTCAGAGGATACTGCTCCGCGAACACCCGGAAGCCCGCACCGTACTCGTCATCGCGCTGCAGGGCATACGCCTCCTGCCGGGCGGCGTGCTCGATCTCGCCGATGAACAACAGGTACTGCACCTGCGCCCACGTCGCCATTCCTTCGTAGACGAGCAGTCGGCGCTCGGGCGTGTACCGCTGCTCGATCTGCCCGGCGTTCCAGTTCAGGTATTGCCAGATGTGGGTGAGCTCGTGCGCGATCGTCGTCATAGCGGCGAGTCGAGGCGAACCGTTCTCGATGTACAGCGAATACCCGTCCTTCGCCTGCTTCGCGAAGCCGAGCACCCGCGCGTCGACACCGGGAGTCGCATCGAAGCGCTCCCCCGTCTCGCGGGCGATCTGACGGGCGTTGACCATGCGCACCCGCATCGCGACGGAGATCGTGATCCCGAAGACGCTCTCCATGTTGCGCCAGACGCTCTCGAACAATTCCGTGAACTCGTCGCTGGAGCGCAGCACGGTGCGCGAGCACCGCACGCAACGCTCCCGCCCGTCCTTGAGCCGGTCGTATTCGCCGCCCATGAGCTTGATGAAGCAGAAGTCGCAGTAGTTCGCGTTGAGCGGCTCGAAGGCGTGCGGTCGCCGTTCGAAGCGTTCAACGGCGGCGCGCGCCCGGCCCAGCTCGCCGTCGGAGAACCCACCCGCTCGCAGGTAGTCTCGCGTGCCGATGAGGTCGAGGTTCGCCGCGGCGGGGTGTCCGCCGTAGGCGAGGTAATCACTGTTCACGGGGCGCCTCCGGAGGGGTGATCGCGTCTGCTGCTGCCGGGTCCGGCTCGGATGCCACCACCGGCCCGCCGACGACATCGACGGCGCCGAGGACGGGATGCCCGCCGAGTTGCTCGGGTGCCCCGGGCTCGACGGCTGACTCGACCGCAATCGCTGCGGCATCGTCGGATGCTGCCACCGGCGCGGTCCGCCGATGAAACAGCGCGTGCACACGACGCCACGCCCGCCGCCACCAGGACGGGCGTGCAGGCGGAGCGGCCGGCATCCGCGATTCAGCATCCTGTTCGGCCGCCGCGTGGAGTCGTTGCTCCATCTGCTCCGGCGTCTCACCCGGGAAAGCGACCGGCGCCTTCTCGGCGGGCTCTTCTCGTGAAGCATCCGCCGGCGCTGTCACCCACTCGAGATAATCCGAGATGAGCGCGAACAGGCGCCGCCAGTTGCGTTCGACCGCGACGATCAGCCCCATGTCGATGGGGCTGTCCTCGACGACCAGGATCACATCCTCGCCGTGCTCCGTGTGAACCTCGTCCAGCAACGGACCGACGGACTTCTCGGGGTCGTCCGTGAGGGCGACCACATAGGCGTGCGCGTCCGGGAAGATCGTCACGAAGAGCTCGTTCAGCAGCACCGTGAGCGTGCGACGGATCGACGAGGAGATGCCCGGCAGGTGGATCTCGAGGTACTCCTTGTTCCGATGGGTGCGCACCGGAAGCCCCGAGACGCGCACCTCCTTGCCCGCGAGGAGATCCGCTCGCGAGGGCGCCTCGATGTAGCCGTGCGGCTCGACGACGATGTCGGCGAACACCCGGGTCAGGGCGATCTCCCCCATGACCACCTGCGCCCCGGCGCGCTCCGCGATGCGCCGGCCCGCGAGGGAGAACGTGCGCGTGGGACGGTAAACCCGACGATCCCGGATGTGTTCGGCGGCGCGACGCAGCACGACGCCGCTGCGACGCGGATCCGTGCCGATGCTCTGCACCTGGTAGTACTTGCCGGCGTAGGTGATGAACTGCCCCGGCATCACGGTCTGATGCACGAGCCCGTACAGCACCGAGCCCAGATAGTCGCGCCCCTCGGCTTCGTCCTCGACGAAGAAGTAGGCGGCGTGCAGCGCCTGCACGAGGTCGGTCAGGTCCGCGCTCGCCTCCAACCGGTAGGCACGGCACCAGATCTCCTGCCCGTCCGGGCCACGACCGGCCGAGACGATCTCCCGCCGGAGATCGAGCTCCGCGATGTCGGCGTGAACGAACGCCAGTTTCTTGAGGGCGCCGACCGCAGGGACGTCGTCCTCGTCGCTCTCCCCTTCGACGGGCGCGATGATCGGAGGCATCATCCAACCGATCAGCTCGAGCTCGCGGGCGAGTTCGCGCTCCGACAGGGGGAAGCGCAGCAGCGTCAGCACCAGCCGCATCATGACGTTGCGCTCGGTTCGAGCGTGATCCGGCACGATCGACGGCGCGGCCTTCGGGTCAGCGGCGAAGATACTGCTGTTGGCCACCATGTAGTCGCGCAGCAGGTAGTCCTCGCTGATGAGGTTGACGAACCCCTCATCGGTCGAACGCGTCGCGAACAGGCGGATCGTCTCGTAGACGTTGCGGATCTCGTCCTCGACGATGAGGAAGCGGTTCTCGATCGCCGCGACATCCCACGGATTCGCGTGCGGCGCGATGGATTCGGCGAGCGCGTGCTGCGACACGTCGAGGTCGGCGAAGTCGCTGATCTGCGAGTAGTACTGACCCGCGATCCACATCATGTCGTTGACGGGGAAGGCTTCTGCGCCGACCCAGTCGACCGACTGCACCTGGTACTTCAGCGCGACGGCACCGATCTCGGTCCCCATGCCGAGGTATCGGGTGACGGTGGGCAGCACGCTGCCATGCATCGGCGGCCCTTCGGCGGCCCACACCATCTCCGTGCTGCGGCCCCGCGGGAGCCCCGCGGCGACGACGTCGGTGAGATCCACCTTGAGCAGGTGCGACAACGCATCGACGAGTCCGTCGTGGTTGCGGTCGAAGGCGGCGTAGACGGGCGGCGCATCGGCTCCGCACCGCGACAGCACGACGCTGAGCCCGACCTGCCCGGTGGCGAGCAGTCGCGACGGCTCGGCGATGACGATGTAGTGCACGTCGGCGAGGAAGTCCTCGTTCGCGGCGATCACGTCGAGATCGTGGATGTCGGCGAATCTCAATACACCGACGTCCAGGTCGCTCTCAGGGGTGCGGGTGAGGCGCCCGACCTGCCAGAGACCGGGAACGCCGGTGATCTCCTCCAGCCCGTTCTCCATCCAGGCGGCCAGGTCATCGGCGATCGCGTCGCGTCCGCAGATGATCAGGCACTTGCGGAACTGCAGCAGGTGATAGTACGCGGGGAAGGCGAGATAGGCGGTCAGGTCGCCGTAGAACGGATTCCCGATGAGTGTGCTGCGTCCGCGCATGAGATCCGCCGCGGCGTCGACGAGGTTCGTATCCAGGGGTGCTCCCGAGGCGCGCATCCGTGCGAAATACTCGCCCACGAGCCGATCGATGTCGTCGCTCGAATGGGTCAGAGCGTCCAGGCGCGCGCCGCTGTTGCCGGCATCCGACGTGGCGAAGTTCATTCCGTCGTCGATCGCGCGACCGGGGAACGTCTCGGTGAGCACGTCCCGCAGCCGGGCGTATCCGGTCACCCGGCGCGAGTCGTCCCCCTCGCCCACCACATCGCTGAGGTACTCCTCGCGGGTCTGCCCGTCGACGGCGTAGAAGAACTCGCCGATGACGAGAGCGGCGATCACCGGGAACGGAATGGCGGTGAAGCCCGGCCACGTCGGGAACATCACGATGAGAGAGGTGAGCAGCACGGTGACGATCACGGAGGCCCAGAAGAGCACCCGCAGGTAGACCCGCAGCATCGTGTTGTGATCGCGCACGAACCAGGCGCCCCGGTCGACGTCGTAGCGGTAGACCCCCTCGACCAGCGAGCTGCCGAGGAAGTCGTCGCCCTGGAAGAGGCGGGAGAAGATCCGCAGGAGCACGAGTTTGAGCACGGCGAACACCAGCAGCACGGCGACGTTCTCGATCACGTATTGCCAGGTGGTCTCATAGAGCCCGCGCAGGAAGGGGATGACGTCGAAGACCGCTCGCAACACGTCATCGATGCTGGTGTTCAGCGCGTTCAGCGCGATGAGCACCGCGATCGCGTAGACGAGCGCGACGGCAGGCATCGGGAACTGCCGCACCCGCGACCGTCGCGGCATGTTGATCACCCGCACCAGCAGGAGTGCGGCGATCACCGGAGTGAAGGAGACGATCTGTCTCAGAAGGTCGAGCATCACAGCCCCTCCGCTTCCGTCGAGGCCGACTCCGACCGCTCGAACAGACGGATCCGCTCGAGCGAGAGTCGGGCGACGAAGTCATAGGGGGCGCTCACCCGCTCACCGGACTCGTTGAACGCCGCGGTGCCCGTGCCCGTCGGGAAGCGGAAGAACGCGTTCACCTGACGGCGGTCCTCGATGTCCATCCCGGAGAAGCCGCCCGGTATCCGGCGGATGCTCAGCGGCTGCCCGAGAGAAGTGACGATCTTCTTCTCGGCGTCGATCATGGCGACGGCTCGCGAGCGCACCGTGCGATACAGGTCGCGGCGCGTGCGGTTGTGCTGCTGCACCCGCTCCGCGCCGATCAGCACGGCCCTCGCCTGCATATACGTCGCCAGCTGCGACAGATACTGGCCGAAGACATCGGCGCCGTCATTGACTTCGTTCGCGAACGACCTCATACGGGAGTTCACGTCGTTGAGGCGATCGAGCAATCGCCGCCGCATCCATAGCAGCACTCCGAGCCCGGCGCCCGCCACCAGCAGCACGACGCCCCCCACCACGAATGCGCTCCACGACAGCACCGTCGCGCCACGCGCGCCCGCCTGAAGCAGATAGGGCACGAACGAGATCACCCAGACGGCGAGCACGAGCAGTGTCGTCCACGACACCATCTGGATCCGCATGCGCTGCGCGAGCAGACGCCGCATCTCGGCGTTCTCGGCGTCGAGCAGCCCGAGCACCCGGGTGCGGTCGAGGATCTGGGTCGTCGCGGGCACGACGAGATTGCCGACGCGCTTCGACAGCTCGTCCTGGATCTCGTCGCGGTCGATGTCGCTGAGCACATGGTCCTCGCCGATCAGCTGCTTCAACCGACGCCGGGTGTCATAGACCGCTCGCGCGAGCACCCGGCGCGGGCGACGCAGGAACTGTCCGGCATCCACCTGCAGGGTGTCGAAATCGGCCGACCACTGCGCCGACTCGTTCGCCGGCCAGTCGGCGACGAGCCCGTACCCGGAAGTGCGCACGCGCAGTTCGCCCCCGCCGACCTTCTCAAACTGCACCGGCACCTTCTCATCGCGCAGCAGCTCATGCACATCGGTCTCGGGCGGACGGTGCGGCGTATCGATCAGGGAGTCCAGATGCTCGCGCAGCGCTGTCAACTGCCCCATGTGAGCATTGAGCAGATCGCCCAGCGCCTGCTCGCTGAAATCGACGCCGAGCCGGTAGACGCGTTCCGCCTGGAAGGCGCTCGGGGGCAGCACGTTCACCGCGACCGTCAGCACCGCGGTCCAGAACCGCAGTTCGTCCTGGTCGTAACCGGAGTTCTCGGGGTTGAGCAGGTCGTACACCGCGAACCGGCTCGCCGGCGGATAGTCGTTGCGCTCGACGAAGCGCGACACGTGCTGCTCCGTCTCCGTGCGCCACGCCCGTGCCAGCTGACCGTCATCCGTCTCATCGATGCGCGCACGGGTCGAGATGAACACGATCTCCGACGGGTGCAGCTCCTTCATGTGGTACTTCTCCCGCAGCATCCGATGCGTCGTCTGCTCGTCATCCGAGTAGGCGACCTCCCGATACTCCACACGCACATCCGACTCGGTCTGGCCGAGAGTGCGCAGCATGTCGTGAATCTCGCCGTCGTCCGAATGACGCTCGACGCGCACCCCTCCCTCACCGCGATGGCTCACGACAGGTTCGAAGTCGCGCGCCGTCATCGCCGGATACCCCAGCAGCTGATGCGCGATGCGCACGAGCGGATGCGGCGAATCGGTGAGATTCAACGGCACCTTCGTGTTATCGACAAAATCGAACGGATTCTCCAGGTCGCGGCGGCCGGGCGCCTCAGCCGAGGCATGATCGACGACGACCGCGCGCCAGGCCGACTTGCCGCGGATCACATCCGGTAGCCCCGGGAGCGCCTCACGCAGAGTCTCCGCGCGCGACGACTCGTTCCAGTCGCAGAAGGCGATCTCGCCCGTCTCGAGAAACGGGTCAAAGAACGTCCGCGAGCGGTCGAAGATCCGGCGCGCCGCGCGGCTGAGGAAGATGACGGTGAACATGCCGGCTCACGCGTCGGCGAGTGACTGGATCAGCTTCTCCACCCGGTTCACCGTCTCCCGCAGGGGAAGCTCGTTGCAGAACTTCCACAGCGGCCCGAGGATCGAATCCGCCTTGCGGGCGAACGTCGAGTCCTTCGCCCGGTAGCCCGGAAGGTGCGTCTCGAACCGATCGAGCTGGCCATCGAGCACCTCCCGCAGCACGGGCAGCGCGTCGGCGGCTCCGACGATCGCCTCCACCTCGCTCTGCAGTCGCGCGAGGAAATCGCCGACCATCGCGTAGACCTGCTCGGAGAAGTAGAGCTCCTTCGGCACCGTCATCGCATAGAAGGCGACGATGTCGAACAGCGTGAACGGGCGCCCCTCGATCCCGGAGTACTCCCGCAGCTCCGGCAGCGCGATCCCCTCGTCCAGCGCACGCCCGAACGCGGAGTCGCCGAAGCGCGAGACCCGCGACTCGTCCATCAGACGTCGGTTCTGCTCCTCGATCGAGGTCGTGATCTCCGTCACCGCGACGGGGTTGATCGTCAGGCCGTCGACCACCTCGTAGAAGTGATCGCACGGCGTGCCGTTGGAGACGATGAAATCCTTGTTGCGAGCATCCGCCGACTTGTACTGGTAGATGCGGTGATCGCCGTGCACCTTCGCCCAGCCGATGCGGTTGTGCACGAGACCCAGCAGCAGCGCGTCGTGCACGGCGCGCATCTGGTCGGCCTGGTTGTCCTCGTCGAGGTCGGGCAGCTGCGAGATCCAGTGCCAGCGCCGGTCGATGTGCGGCGTGATGACCTTCGTCGCCTCCACCGACGGCTCGATCTCGTTCACGAGGCTGTAGTACGAGGAGAAGTACTGCCCGGCCGGTCGCTGCTCGGTCGCATGCGCTCGAGCAGGCGAATACTTCGAGAGGTCACGGGCGCGGATGCCGTACATCGCACTGTAGAAGAGGATCTCCTGACGACTGATCTCCGAATCCTTCTCACCGCCGTAGTTGCCGAGCAGCTCCGAGATCATGCTCTTCCGCTTCGGGTCGAAGTCGCCCTCGAGGTCGGGATTGTAGGCGCACGCCTCGATCGGGTGGCGCTCCTCCCCCAGAGGCTGCTCGAGGAAGGGCGCCGCGAGCCGCTTGGCCTTCTCGATCTCGCCGCGCACGTAGTGGGCGACGTTGTCGGCCTCGAAGTTGTTCGTCGTGATGCGGTACTCCTTCTCGAGCGCCTCGATCACGTCGATGTCGATCTGACTCTCGTAGCGCTGCATGACCTGATCGGTGAAGTAGCCGATCATCGTGACCTGGTAGAGGTCCTGGAAGAAGTTGCCGTCCTTGCCGTCGGCGAGCATGTGGAAATCGCGCACCTTGCCGTAGATCGCCTCGGCGAGCGCGCTGTCCACGCTCATCACGCCGCCCGTGTACGGCATCGCGTCGTAGAGGCTGTCCAGGCATTGTGACGAGGCGAGCACGTACCGGGTGGTCGAGCCCTTCAGGTCGTCGTACTTCGTGCGCTGGATCTCGATGTTCGTCTTCAGGCGCTTGAGGTTGCCGTTGAGCGTCTCGAAGAACGTCTCGAACGATCGCGACATGCCGGTGACGTAGGCGATCGCCTCTTCGAGGACCTTGGCGTACACGGTCTGGTCACGCAGATCGCCGACCTTGCGAATGTAGTTCTGCAGCTGGTCGGCGAGCTCCTGCAGCGCGGCGCCGGGCTTGTTGCGCATGCGCTCCATCATCGTGCGCTTGCGGTTGGCGAGATCCTCGACGGTCTCGACGTCCTCCGTGCCCGGGTCGTCGAAGGCGTTGCGCTCGAAGTTCTCGAAGAACTGCAGGGTGCTCGCCAGCTGCGTCTCGACCTGCTGCTTCTGCGCCTGCAGCTCCTTGAGGGTCTTGTAGAGGAAGTAGCGGGCCGAGACCGGGTGCACGAAGGTGCCCGAGACCTTCTCACGCAGATAGGTCTCGAGCTGGTGCACATCGCGTTGCTTCGTGACGCCCTGTCGGTCCGATTGGAACAGGCTGTAGCCGATGAGCCCCGCGCGCTCGTCGGTGTCGCGCTCGACGATGTCGTGGTACTTCTTCAGCTCGTAGTAGGCGCCGACGTAGTCGTCCGGGTCGGCCGTCTCGCCGAGGGCAGAGACGCGCGCCGAGGCATTGCGCTTGAGGGTCTCCTGGCTGGGGATCGCTGCGTTCGACAGCACGTGGTTGCGGAGGGCGCTGAGGTACTCCTGCCAGCGGTTGCCGACGACGGAGATGCCGTCCTCGTCGTAGGCGAGGCATTGGCTCTGCACGGATCGGGCGAAGGGGTCCTTGTTCGTCGCGCTCTCCTCGATCGCGAGCGTGAACTCGGTGGCGATGTCGAGGTCATGGGCGACGTAACCGAGCTCGCGCTGCTTGGCGAGCGCATCGAGGCGGTCCTTGTACTGGTTGTCGAACTGCAGCCACTGCTCCGACAGCGCGAGATCGGCCCAGCGCAGTCCCACCACGTCGCGCACGTGCGCCCACGGGTAGACCAGGCGCGATGCTCCGGCACCGGCGTAGCGGTTTCGGCCGTCGTTTTTGATGACCTCGCGCAGCACGTTGTCCTCGCGCGAGTTCGACTTCTTCGACATCGGGCCGATCGACTGCGTGTAGATGCAGGTCGCGGCGTGGTCGAGGTAGGTGGCGAACGAATCGAGGCTGCCGCCGCTGGAGTTCTTCGCGTCGAACAGGAAGCAGAAGTCATACGGCATGGCCGTGATCTCCTCGACGCCGTCGGCGCCGACGCGGGGGAACTCGAATGCGAGGTCGCGGTACTGCGGGGGCAGCGTATTGTCGCCCTTCATGAGGAACGCGTCGAGTTCGCGCACGGCGGCGTAGGCGTTGACCTGCAGGTTCTGCTGCTCCTCGGTCGCCTTGATCACCGAGTAGAAGACGTCGGGCTGCACGAAGAATCCGCGCGTGATGGCCTTGGCCTTGGGGTACTTGGTGCGCAGGTAGTTCGCCAGGTACATCGCGACGGAGAGGATGAGGCCCGAGCCCGTGCCTCCGGCGAGGGAGCTGGTGATGATGACGCGCAGCGCCTGCTCCTCCTGGTCCTTGTCGATGCGGAACAGCTGCTCGATGGCCCGGTGCAGGCCATCGAGGTTTCCGCCCTTGAGCGTGGTGTCGAAGGCGAGCCGTGAGATGGCGCGCACCTGCGCCGCCCCCTCGGTCAGCGTCTTGCGGTTGAGCATCTCGTTGACGGGGAACCAGTTGTCGCGCGCATTCGTGTTGATGTTCAGGTACTCGCCGACCGTATTGCGCGTCGATGTCTGCACCGTGTGGATCTCGGGGTTCGACTGGCGGATGCGGCCGAGGTCGTTGATGTCGGTGTCGAAGACGACGAACGCGATGCGCTCGGACTGGCTCGAGCTGCTCTCGCTGACCTTCTCCGCGACGTGCTGGACGATCTTCGAACCAGTGCCGCCGAGGCCGAGGATGAGGGTGGGGGCAATAGGCATGACAGGTGTTCCTCTCGTGCGATTCGCGTTCGCGACGCGATCAGTTGTTGAGATACAGCTCGAAGCGGGTCTGGTTGGGGACGGTTGCGGTGATGCTCGTCGACGCGCTGAGTGTGGGTGCGCGCTTGGTGTCCTCATTGAGGTCGTTGCCGTTGAGGGCGACGTTCTTCTTGTCGGCGATCTGCTTCCAGTTCAGGAGCGTCATCTTTCCGCTGCGGCCGGCCTTGAGCGTCATCTGCCGGAACCCGAAGGTTCCCTGCGGCACATAGTTCAGAGTCGCGCGGTCGGCGAAGAACGGCAGGTACTTGCGCAGCGGCTGCACCTGGAACTTGCCGTTGCCGGTCTCGGCCTTCACGCCGATGCTCATGGGGATGCCGGTGACTGCCGGGCGACGCTTGATCTTCTTCGAGAAGCGCGGCTTGAAGAGGTAGCCGAGGAGGATCACGAGCAGGATGAGCGCGAGCAGCCACTTCCACCCGGTCTCGGCGAACCAGTTCGTGAAGCGGTCCCAGGCGGCGATATCATCGTCGACGGTCAGCGTGCTCTCCAGCGGTGTCGCCTGGTACAACTGCTCGTCGTAGACGAAGCTCGCCTCCAGAGTCACCGGGATCTCACCGGTGTCGGCCGCGTACACGTCGCCATCGGGTGCGCGCGGGGTGAGGAGGACCTCGCCGACGCTGTCACCGAGGGCGACGTCGAAGAAGAGGTTCGACGGGGTCGTCACGGAGAACGCCTCGGGACTGACCGCCGCCCATTCCTCGTCGGTGAAGGATGTCAGGGCTCCTGTCTCGCCGAGGCCGTATTCGACGGCGATCGGCTCGGCCGTCGCCTCCTCGCCGAGCTCGGTGACCGCGACGGCGGTCTCGGCCATGTCGAATCCGGTCGCACGGGCCGGTTGCAGAACCGTGACGTCGATCGTCGCGTGGGCGGTGTTGCCGCCCAGGTACTCCGCGTCGACCTCGAGGCGGACGTCGCCGCGGTCGAGGGAGATGGTCTGCCCGGATTCGACGCTCTCGAGGATCATCTCTTCGCCGCTGAAGGCTCGCGCCGAATAGGTGACGTCGCCGATGAGCGGCGACTCGATGAACGCGCAGTCCGCATCCATGAAGCCGTAGCGCAACGTGTACTCGCCGCCGACGATCTTGTCGGCGTCGACCACGGCGCCGGATTCGTCGCGCAGCTCGATACCGAAGTTCACGGCGGGCTTGTAGAAGTAGGCGATGTCGCTGGCGCCGGTGATGTCGAACTGGGTGGGCCCGCGCTCCACATCCGTGAATCGTGCGAGTACGCCGTTGAGGTCCTTGTCGGGCTTCGCCTCGAGCACCCAGTCATCGGCGGGTTTGGCGTTCTCCGCCCAGCGCACGCTCACCGTCGACTCCGGCGGATAGGTGCGGCTCTCGGAGACGGCATCCCCGATCGATGCCTTCGCGCCCTGTGCGAAGACGAGCACCTCGGCGAGATCGATGTCGGGGTCGATGACGTTCGGCTGGGATGCTGAGGCGATGAGGTTCCGCTCGAAGATGAGGTTCGCGAACCCGGTCATCTCCTCGAGCAGGTCCTGCGAGTCGGGAGCCTTCGAGAAGTGGATGCCGTGACCGGGATCGTCCGCGATGGCCGGAGCATCCTCACCGATCGCCAGGTAGGCGACGCGCAGGCGCTGATCGGCGTCGGCGGCGGTCGGGTAGGAACGGATCTGCTTCTCGGCCCCTCCAGCCGGAGTGTCTTCGAACTCTCCGTCGGTGATGATGACGAGCCATTTGTTCATGGATTGACTCGCGGCGAGGTCCTGCTGCGCCTTGGCGACGCTGGAGAACGGTGTGTCGACGCCCTGCATGGGCATGTCGTGGATCTGCTTGGCCCGGGCGCTGGTGGACTCGGCTCCGGTCACGGTAACCGCCACGGATCCGCTTCTCCCCTGGGAGAAATCGCTCATCCGGTAGACGTTGAGCACGTCGTCAGGGGCGAGCATCGCGGCGAAGACCTCCAGCGCGTACTTCGCCTTCGACCAGCGGTCGAGTGTGACTTCGGTCTTGAGATCGCGGAACATCGATCCGGAGTCGTCGATCACCAGATTGATCTCGCGTCCGGCCGGGGCATCGGCGCTCACGACCGCAGCGCATCGCGCGCTCCCATCGCCCGCAGCCGTCACGGCGGCCGTCGGGATCTCCGCTGCGGGAGCGGCGGATGCCGGCGCCGCTGTGATGAACGCACCGAAAAGCAGCGCGACGATCATCGCCCCCGTAGTCTTTCGCGGCGCGCGACGGCGCACCGATCCTTCTCCGTGCCCCACCGCACGTCCCCCTTCACAACACAAAACGTTCGCATTGCTGGGGTGCGCAGCGCGTTACCGTGCTGGTCGTCCCGAAGCGTGCTCCGCTGGATGTACCGCCAAGATAGAGCACCGGTCGAGCGCCTGACAAGGATTATTCACGCGACTGCACTTATTCGTTATGAAGCGGTCATATGTGCTTCACCGCGACCCCGGACTCAGCACCTTCGTCGATCAGAGCACCGAAGGGGCTTGCCACCATTCGCCGAGCCGCTGCGCGAGCCATGCAGGTCGCTGCAGCGGGATGCCGTGGCCGCATCCGTCGACGATCTCCATCTCGCTGCGCGGATGCCGTTCGGCGAGTATCGCGGCGGACGATCGCATCATCCTCCGTTCGTCCGACCCTGCGAGGACGAGAGACCGGCCGGGGAAAGCCGCCCAGCCGTCGGGAACCGTGAAGCGAATGTTCTCGCCGACCGCCGCGACGAGGTCGGCGGTGCTTATCGTCGCCGAGGTGCGCAGGTATTCGTCCATGAGCACGTCCGGAATGAACAGCTCCTGCGCCTGGGCACGGGCGAAGCGCTGATTCCTCGCGAGCGGTGCCGCCATCGCGAGCATCGCGAGTGTCGTTCGCGGCATCCGCATGGGGATCGCCTGCGCGCTGATGACGACCGCATCGCTCACGAGGTCGGGGCGCTCGGAGGCGAGCAGCACCGCCAGCTGCGCTCCGAGCGAGAAGCCGACCACGGACACCGGAGCGTCCGTGTGCTCGTCGAGCACCGCGACGATCGATGCGAGCGCATCCTCGTGCGAGACGTAGGGCGCTGCGGCACTGCGGTCGTGCCCCGGCAGGTCCGGGACGATCATCCGCCTGCCCGCGGGCAGATGATCGATGAGCGGATGCCACATCCACCCGCCGACGCCTCCGCCATGCAGCAGAAGGATTGTCGCCTGCCCGTCTCCGCGCGTCTCGACGTGGATCGACTGCGCAGTACGGGGCATGCGTTCAGCCTATTGGCCGCCGTCGACGCTGCTTCCGCCGGACTGCACGGACCCATCCCGGGTCAGGCCACCGTACGAACGCCGTTCCATGCCGTTCCGGCGAACGATGAAGAGCATCGTCACGGCGAATCCGGTGATGAACACGATGTTTCCGACGATGATCAGGACGAGCACTGCGGTGTCACTCATGCGTTCCTCCCTTTCGGGCAGGGTACTCCGACTCGACGGCGGAGATGAAGGCCTTCGCCGCGGGCGTCGGGTTGAACCCGCTCCAAGCGAGGTGCTCGATGCGGCTCGGCGCACCGACGACGGTGAGACAGCGCACGTCCGGAGCATCCGCGACCACCGCCCGGGGCAGGAACGCGATCGCGAGCCCCGTGCGCACGAGCCCGAGCATCAGCGCGATGTCCATCGCCTCGAATGCGACGTCCCGATCGATGCCGGCGGCGGTGAACGCGGCATCCGACTGCGCTCGCCCCGGCGTTCCTGCCGGGAAGTCGACGTATGGCTCCGATTCGAGATCGGCGAGCCGCACACGTCGACGGTCGGCGAGCGGATGCCGGGACGAGACCACGGCGACGAGATCCTCCCTCGCGAGCTCTCGCGACTCGATCCCCGCGTGCGCGACATCGCCGGCGAGGCCGAGCACCGCGGCATCCATGCGGCCCGCGGCGATCGCCTCGAGGAACTCATCGCTGCCGCCGCTGCGCAGCGCGATCCGCACGGCAGGATGCTGCCGCCGGAATCCGCTGAGCAATGCGGGCAGGTCGATCGCCGTCACCGTCGGGATCACCCCGATGGTGAGCGTGCCGCGGATCTCGCCCGTCGTCGCCACCGCATCGGATGCCGCGCGCTCGGCCGCGGCGACGCTCGTCCGCGCGGCGTCGAGGAACGCCTCCCCGGCAGGGGTGACCTCGACGCGACGGCTCGTGCGCGCGAAGAGCTCGACGCCCAGCTCCTGCTCGAGCGCCTTGATCTGATGGCTGAGCGCAGACTGGACGACGTGGCATCGGGCGGCGGCGCGGGTGAAATTGCGCTCCTCGGCGACGGCGATCGCGTAACGCATCTGCTGGAGGTCCACTCATTAATCATTGCAGTTCATAGTTTGGATGAGAACAATGCGTTGGACTGATCCTGCCGCGCGATCGAGCATGAAGACATGAGATTCGACTCCCGCGTCGGCTGGACCCTCCTGACCGCCCTCGTCCCCGCAGTCTGGGGTACGACCTACATCGTCACGACGCATCTGCTGCCCGAGGGGCATCCGCTCTTCGCAGCGCTCATGCGTACTCTTCCCGCCGGGATCATCGCGCTGCTCATCGCCCGCCGGCTCCCCCGCGGCTCGTGGTGGTGGAAGAGCCTCGTGCTCGGCACGCTGAACATGGGCGCGTTCTTCCCGCTGCTCTTCATCGCCGCGCAGCATCTGCCGGGTGGTGTGGCGGCGACGCTGGGCGCCTTCCAGCCGATCGCCGTCGCGTTCCTCGCCGTCGCGCTGCTGCACGAGCGTCTCTCCGGTTGGCGGGTCGTGTGGGGTGCGGTCGGCGTGACCGGTGTCGCGCTCGTCGTGCTCGGACCGGATGCCGCGCTCGATCCGACCGGGATCGCCGCCGGCCTCCTCGGCGCCGCGTCGATGGGCACCGGAGTGGTCCTGACGAAGAAGTGGGGGCGCCCCGCAGGCGTCTCAGCGGTCGGGCTCGCCGGCTGGCAGCTGACCGCCGCAGGTCTCGTGCTCATCGTCCCCACCGCGCTCATCGACGGCATCCCAGCCGGCATCGATGCTCCGGTGATCGCGGGCTACGCCTGGCTGGGACTCATCGGCGCCCTCATGACCTACACGATCTGGTTCGCGGGGATCCGACATCTGCCGGTGACGGCCACGGCACTGCTCGGCCTGCTCTCGCCCCTCGTCGCGGCGGTGCTGGGCGCGGTGATCGCCGGCGAGGCGCTCACCGCGGTGCAACTGTTCGGCTTCGCCGTCTCGCTCGTCGCGATGGTCGCGGGCCAGCTGACGCCGAGGCGGATGCCGGTGCTCGACGCGCATCGATCACGGTGACGGCGGTGATTCCTGCGATCATCAGTGCTCCCCCGAGCACGCCACGATCGTCTACGAGCACATCCGCGCGGCGACCGTCATGCCGGTGCACGGCGCGGAGTGAGCCGGGGTCAGTCGGCGACCGCGGCGACCGCCTCGATCTCGACGAGCTGGTCGTTGTAGCCGAGGACCGTCACCCCCAGGAGCGTGCTCGGAACATCATGCGCCCCGAACGCCTCACGGACGACTTCCCACGCAGTGACCAGGTCGGCCTGCGATGACGAGGCCACGAGCACACGCGTGCTGATCACATCGGTCAGCGTCGCGCCCGCAGCGGCCAGGGCATCCGTCATCGTGCTCACACAGGCCGCGGCCTGAGCCGCGTAATCGCCGGGCGCGATGGTCTCCCCGCCCTCATCCAAAGGGCACGACCCGGCGAGGAATATCAGTCGAGCGTCCTTCGGCGCGGTCGCCGCATAGGCGTACTCGGCAACGTCAGAAAGCTTCGCGGAACGGATCAGGTGAACAGCACTCGCCATACAGCGACTCTAGCGGCGGCGTCACCCCCCTTCACTTCTGAACCCGTCCGGGCTTGACTGGGCGCACGAGCCACTCGGAGACCGTCGAGCTTCGTGCATCACGGCTCCGATCCACAGGAGAAGGAGGACGAGATGGAGAAGAAGACCCCGAACGCCACGGGATCCACCACGCAGGCGGGCATCCCCGCCGTCAGCGATCGAAACTCGCTCACCGTCGGCAACGACGGGCCGATCGTGCTGCACGATCATCACCTGATCGAGACGATGCAGCATTTCAACAGGATGAACGTGCCCGAGCGACGTCCGCACGCGAAGGGCGCGGGCGCCTTCGGCACGTTCGAAGTCACCGAGGACGTCTCGCGCTATTCCAAGGCCGACTTCCTGCAGCCGGGGAAGAAGACCGAGATGCTCGCCCGCTTCTCGACCGTGGCAGGCGAGCTCGGATCGCCAGACACATGGCGCGATGTGCGGGGCTTCGCGCTGAAGTTCTACACCGAAGAGGGCAATTTCGACATGGTGGGCAACAACACCCCGGTCTTCTTCGTACGGGATCCGATGAAATTCGCGCATTTCATCCGCTCTCAGAAGCGACTTCCCAACAATGGCCTGCGCGACGCCACGATGCAGTGGGACTTCTGGACGAACAACCCGGAATCCGCGCATCAGGTCACCTATCTCATGGGCGAGCGGGGACTTCCGAAGACCTGGCGGAACATGAACGGCTATAGCTCGCACACGTACTCACTGGTCAACGCCTCGGGAGAGCGGTTCTGGGTGAAGTGGCATTTCCTGACGAACCAGGGCATGGAGCAGCTGTCGAACGAGGAGGCCGAACGGCTGGCCGGAGCCAATGCCGACTTCCACCGCCAGGACCTCTACGAGGCGATCGAGCAAGGCCGGCATCCGTCATGGGACGTGTATTTCCAGATCATGCCGTACGCCGAGGCCAAGGAGTATCGGTTCAATCCGTTCGATCTGACCAAGGTGTGGTCGAAGAAGGACTACCCGCGAATCAAGGTCGGCACGATGACGCTGAATCGCAATCCGGAGAACTTCTTCGCCCAGATCGAACAGGCGAGCTTCTCACCGGCGAACATGGTCCCCGGCACCGGGAACTCACCGGACAAGATGCTGCTCGGCCGGACCTTCTCCTACCAGGATGCCCAGCGATATCGAGTGGGCACCAACTTCCAGCAGCTTCCCGTCAACCGCCCCGTCAACCATGTGCACACCTACAATTTCGAGGGCAGCATGTGGTACCAGCACACCGGTGCGCGCTCGGTGTACGCCCCGAACTCCTTCGGCGACTCGTGGTCAGACGAGGAGGGCCCGGTCGAGAACGGATGGGAGGCCGATGGCGAGCTGACACGGCACGCATACGACCTGCGCGCGGACGACGACGACTTCGGCCAAGCCGGAACCCTGGTGCGCGAGGTGTTCGATGACGCCCAGCGCGACGAATTCGTGAAGACCGTGGCCGGCGCATTGGACGGGGTCATCGAACCGGTGCTGTCCAACGCCTTCGTTTATTGGAAAAACGTCGATCCGGTTATCGGGCAGCGCATCGAGGATGCTGTGAGAGCCGGTGCCGAAGGTGCGGCCGTACCCGGCATGGGGGTCGACGCGGACGACTGATCGCGGTGGGCGGGACCGGAACCACTCCGAGCAGACTCAGAGAACCTTCTTGACCACGCTCGATTTGAGTTGCATCCGCCCGAAGCCGGGAACGTTCGCATCGATGTCGTGGTCACCGACGCCGTCGGTGATCAGCCGGATCCCCTTGACCTTCGTGCCGACCTTGACCGTGCCGCCGCCGGCGCCCTTGACCTTCAGGTCCTTGGCGACGGTGACGGTGTCGCCATCGGCGAGCGGGTTGCCGACGGCATCCGTGATCACGGCATCCATCGACGACTCCTCGACGGAGTCGGCAGCATCCGGCGACCACTCGTGACCGCACATCGGACATACCAGCAGCCCGCGGTCCTCGTAGGTGTACGCCTCCGAGCACGCCGGGCAGGCAGGCAGAACATCAGACATGGAAATGCAACTCCACCGGGTCTCATCGATTGCGGAACATCAGAACGCTACTTCATCAGGAATCAATACGCCCAAACCCCGGCTGGCAGCAGAGCGCGAAGCCACACGGCCTCACGCCCGAAAGGTTCACACAGAATCTCAACCGGTCGCGGCACGCCCGTGACGCCAGTACCCCACGAAGTCCACGTTGCGCTTGGGCACGTCGCGCTCCTGGACGAGGTGTCGACGCGCCCCGGTCGCCAGTGCGGATTCTCCGATGACGTGTGCATGCACCTCACCATCGGGCAGAGCCGCAGCCGCGAGCGCACGCAGTGCGAGCTCACCGGGCCGGGCAGCAGTCTGTGACGACTCGTCGCGATGGATCCAGGTGATCTCCATCCCGGCCGGAGCCGAGAGCTCTTGGCGATCACCCGCAGTGGGAATCTCGATGATCGCGACGCCTCGCGCATCGCGCGGAAGCGAGCGGCAGATGCCGGCGACCGCCGGCATCGCCGTCTCGTCGCCGATCAGCAGGGTCCAGTCATGCGGGTGGTCAGGTGTGAAGGCCAGGCCCTGGTCGAGGAACCCCACCCGGTCGCCGGAACGGGCTTCGAGGGCGAATCGGGCAGCCGGCCCGATGCTCCCGTCCTGCTCGCCGTGGATGACGAAGTCGATGTCCACCTCGCCCGCTTCAGGTCGCGCATCGCGCACCGTGTACGCACGCACCCACGGTCGCCGCGTCTTCGGCGTCGCGAGGTACTGCAGATACCAGCCGAGCTCCGTGGTGCTGGTGGGAAGCTCCAGCACATCCTGACCCTCACGAGTGAAGAAGAGCCGGCACCAGTGGTCGTATCCTCGCACATCGAGGTCCTCGAGACCGGCGAGTGTCACCCTCACGATGCTCGGGCTGATGCGTTCCGTCCGGACGACGTGCGTCATCATGAACTGGCGATCTGATGGCGTATTCTTCTTCCTACCCATGCAGGTAAGGCTACCCTCATGACGCGCTCGGGGAGCACTGCATCCGCTGTTGCATTGGCGCAGCTTCATCTCCGCATCCGATTTCCCTCAACGTCAAGATGCATGTTGATGGCGTCGTCGCCATGCCCTCCGGGAACGTACCCGCGCGGAGAAGCTCCGTAGAATTGACCATTCATCCAACCAACCGAAGGCATGCAGTGCAAAGCTTCACCAGCCGGGCGTGAGGAAGGAACTGGTGACAACTGATCGTTAGTGCCGGGAGGCGCTGGCGGGGAGGATGTCATCATGCCCGGTCCCTATCCCAGAGAGTT